>NZ_VPCL01000012.1:0-173384 GCF_013418235.1 Acinetobacter sp. YH12156 | reverse complement strand
ATCGGACCATACGTTATAGTTGGCTGAGCAAGCATTTATTTGATACTTTGGATGAAGTACAAGATTATGCAACAAACTGGTTGTGGCATTACAACCATGAAAGACCACATCAAGCTAACAAAGGAAAACCACCTCTAATGGCTGCTTAACCTCTACTTTTAACTTCGGTTATTTATGGGAGGATTACCGAATCATGTAGTCGCTGGTATACATTAGTATAATTAAAAGAATAAATTTTATTTGGCATAGCCCACTCTTGTGAATTGATTTCAACTGTACAATTTAGTTGCAATACTGAAACAACCAATTCAAGATATAAATTAAAAATTTCGGTGGTGTATCAAAAAGTATGCTAAAAAAAAGCAGGTTGAATTTTGATAAAATAGAGAAATGCAAATAACTCTAGAAATCAAATGTCCAACCTGCCTCAGTGACAGTATAAAGAAAAATGGCATCAAAGTAGATGGGAAACAAAACTACCAATGCAAAGACTGCAAACGTCAGTTTATTGGTGACCATGCTCTGAGCTATCTAGGATGTAATTCTGGCATTACTCGTAAAATATTACAGTTAATGGTCAGAGGCAGCGGTATACGAGATATCGCTGAAGTTGAGCGCATTAGTATCGGTAAAGTCTTACGGACTTTAACTGAATCGGCCTATCAAATTCAGCCTAAACAAAGTCATTATGAATCTCTCGAAGTAGATGAATTCTGGACTTTTGTTGGAAATAAAAATAATAAACAATGGCTTATTTACGCCTACCATCGAGAAACAGGTGAGATTGTTGCTTATGTTTGGGGTAAGAGAGATTTAGCTACAGTCCAAAGGTTGAAGACAAAGCTTAAACAATTAGGTATTCACTACACCCGAATTGCAAGTGATCATTGGGACAGTTTCATCACTGCTTTTAAAAACTGCAAGCAAAGTATTGGTAAGTTTTTTACTGTAGGAATTGAAGGTAATAATTGCAAAATAAGGCATCGAATAAGGCGTGGTTTTAGAAGAAGTTGTAATTTCTCCAAAAAGCTTGAAAACCATTTTAAAGCCTTCGACTTAACCTTCTTTTACATCAATAATGGCTTCATTTAATGTCAGCATACTTTTTAAAACACCACCAAAATTTCTATAAATTCTTCTAATGCTGTATTAAGAAAACTTAAAAATAAAGAAGCATCGAACCCATTCGAAATTTTTTCACCATGACAAAATTTTGAGTTCAAATTCTTACGTAATTCAGATGTACCGGGTTGTCCTGCATAAAGTGATGGTCGAATATATTTTTCATTATCAAAAAAGCTAAAAAACTCTAGGATTTTTCTATTTTTCTTACTAATTGTGATAGTTTTTTCTTTTTCTATACCAGAAAAATATTCATAATATTTTCGCGAATTAATATTATAGATTTTATTCAAATCATCAATCACTTCTACAAAAACAACTAAGACTTCTTCTATTTTTCTTTCAAAATCAATCCAAGTTTTTATCTCTTCAACATGATCTTTAAAATATTGATACCAACAATTTAATGCCAATCTATATTGCAACTGAATAACATCTTTCTTACTTAAATTTATATTTTCTGTTAAATAGAATTCCTTAGTTTTAGCAATAAAATTAGGATCTCTATTTCCAGAAAAAAGTTGCTCAAAACTCATAAATTGTTTATCTGTTTCAGATTCACCTTTCTTATCAAAAGTTTGCTTAAGCAACCTTATCCATTCTTGAAGTTTCTTTTCTTGTAAGTTCTTTGGTAGACCACCCGTATCCTTAGTTTCAATTGCTTCCATAACATCCATAAAATGATCATACTTGGTCGGCAAATAGTGCGACAAATCAAAACCATTTCCCACAATTAAAACATTCATTTTTATAGAACCCCAAAAGCAAAAAGCGCATCACTAAGATACGCTTTTAACTAAATTCTGACTAAAGATCAAACACTATTATGGGCAGGCTGCTTTCTGGAAGTTTCTGGTATTTGAACCACGTGCACACTGATATAACTTTTCAGCATTGTGCATTTTCCAGCTCTTCTGTTCTTTTTTGAAATGATAAATGGTCTGTACTGATTTGACCGAATCATCCAACAAACCTGTTTCAGTCACTTTCACCTGCCCAACGGTGGGTGACTCTACATTATTGAAGAACTGACGGATCTCGACTGTTGCCAGCTCCTTACGCAAATCAGGTCTCATCTTCAAAACCTGATCCAATGGCGTATCTGAAGTAGACTGTACTTTTGCAATCACCTGCTGGGTAGTCGCACAACCCGACATCATCATACCCAGACCTAAAGCTGTAACTGCCAATAAACGTAACATATTTCTTAACCCCAATATCCTTATTATATAGATTCATCATGCCGGGCTTTTCACCACAAAACCATTTAGACTCTGTAACCTGATTTACACAGCAATAAAAAAAGTGCACCTTTCGATGCACTTTCATGAATTCAATCAGATTAAAGATCAAATAATTTACCCGGGTTCATAATACCATTTGGATCGAACACTTGTTTCAGGGCTTTCATATATTCGATTTCTTCCGCAGAACGTGAATATTCAAGGTATGGCTTCTTGGTCATCCCTACGCCATGTTCGGCTGAAATTGAACCATCATATTTTTTCACGGTGTCAAAGACATACTTGTTTACTACCTGACATTTAGCGAAGAATTCATCCTTGCTTAAATCCGCTGGTTTTAAGATGTTCAAATGCAAGTTACCGTCACCGATATGACCGAACCAGCAAATTTCAAAGTCTGGATAGTTCTCTGCAACAATTGCATCAATTTCTTTAATAAATGCAGGAACGTGCGTGATCAATACTGAAATATCATTTTTGTATGGAATAAACGGTGCGATTGACTCAGAGATGTCTTCGCGTAAACGCCATAAGCTTTCGACTTGGTCCAGACTTTGGCTCAGAACGCCGTCCAGAACCCAACCTTGTTCCATACAATGCTCAAAAATTTCCATCGCCTTGTCCATAATCGGCTCAAACGGCGCTTCAAACTCAAGCAAAACATAAAATGGACATTCAGTTTCAAATGGACGTTGTACATGACCATTGGCCAATACTTTTTGCATTGCCAGTTCACCAAAGAACTCAAATGCGGTTAAATCAATTTTCGCCTGGAATGCATGAAGCACGGGCATGACTGCATCAAAATCAGTGACACCCAGCACCATCACTTGCAGGTCTTGCGGTTGACGTTCCAACTTGATTTCAGCTTCAGTGACTAGCCCCAGTGTACCTTCACCACCAATGAATAAGTGTTGCAGCGCATAACCGGTTGCATTCTTGATCATGCCCTTGTTCAGGCGTAGTACATCACCTTTACCTGTCACCACGGTCAGGCCAAGTACCCAATTACGGGTCATGCCGTATTTAATAACTTTAATACCACCGGCATTGGTGCCGATGTTCCCGCCAATCTGGCTTGAGCCCGCAGAAGCAAAGTCGACTGGATAATACATGCCCTGATCGGAAGCATAGTTTTGCAACTGTTCAGTTACCACGCCTGCCTGCACGCGAACCATCCGGTCTGCCGGGAAGAATTCCAGAATCTGGTTCATCTTGTCCATGCTCACCACAATCTCGCCATTGGCTGCAACTGCACCTGCAGACAGACCCGTACGACCGCCTGATGGGGTGACTGCAACATTAAACTGGTTTGCCAATTTTACGATGTCTTGAACCTGTTCAGTCGTCGAAGGAAAAACGATGACCGATGGGTTTGGATCAAAGTGTTTCGTATGATCACGACCCCAATTCTGGAGGCTGTCCGTATCGGTTTTAATACGGTTTTCACCCAAAATTGCCGTCAATTGGGTCAATAACTCAGGGGTTAAAGCGACTGGAGCATTCATCGTTTGCAGACCTAGCATGATTTAAACAAGAGAGACTTCGCTGGTTTATTTGCATATTTTTTAGGCATAAAAGCCTGTATACAAATCAGGCGAAACATGATGATTAAAGCACCAAAAATGGGAGCTTAAACAGCATGGCGCAATATTATAAGCTATTTTTTGGGGTTTCCCGCGAAAAATGACAATTTTGATAATATACCTTTGAAAATACAGATTTAATTCAACCAGAATTATAAGCATTGATCATATATCTGCTCAAAATACCTGAGGTGACTGTCATCAAGGAAATGTATAACCGCCCTTTTCCTGTGCTATTATACCGCGACTAAATTTGGCCTTTGTAGCGGAGCCGTAATGAGCCAACATCTATCTCTACCTAAAGATAAAATCCGTTTTCTATTGTTAGAAGGCGTTCACCAGAACGCAATCGATACATTGAATGCAGCTGGATACACCAACATCGACTATCGTAAAACAGCGCTCGAAGGCGAAGCGTTGAAAGAAGCGATTAAAGATGCTCACTTCGTCGGTATTCGTTCCCGTACTCAACTGACTGAAGAAGTATTTGAAGCTGCGAACAAACTGATTGCAGTAGGTTGTTTCTGTATCGGGACCAACCAGGTGAACCTCGATGCTGCAATGCGTCGCGGTATTCCGGTATTTAATGCACCGTATTCAAATACCCGTTCAGTCGCTGAACTGGTCTTGGCAGAAACTATTCTTCTTCTGCGCCGTGTACCTGAAAAATCAACAGATACACATGCAGGTGGCTGGAACAAATCGGCTGTCGGTTCATTCGAAACACGTGGTAAAACTTTAGGTATCGTAGGTTACGGTTCAATCGGTTCACAACTTTCTGTACTGGCGGAAAGCTTGGGTATGAAAGTAACCTATTATGATGCGGTGACCAAGTTACCTTTAGGAAATGCACGTCAAGTCGGTTCTATGGGCGAATTACTGGCCAATGCAGATGTGGTTACTCTACATGTTCCGGATCTGCCATCTACCCGTAATTTCTTTGGCAAAGAACAGTTTGCGCAAATGAAAGAAGGTGCAATCTTCCTGAACGCAGCACGTGGTACATGTGTTGTGATTGAAGATCTGGCAGATGCGATCAAGTCTGGTCACATTGCTGGTGCTGCAGTAGACGTATTCCCGAAAGAGCCGAAAGCCAATGGTGAAGAATTCGTTTCTCCACTGCGTAACCTTCCAAACGTGATCCTGACTCCGCACGTGGGTGGTTCGACCATGGAGGCACAAGCCAACATCGGTCTGGAAGTTGCTGAGAAATTCGTTGCCTATTCAGATAAAGGTATGACTTTATCTGCAGTGAACTTCCCGGAAATTGCGCTGCCATTGACTGAAGGTAAACACCGTTTACTGCACATTCATAAAAACATGCCGGGCGTTCTTTCTAAGATCAACAACCTGTTTGCTGAACATGGCATTAACATCTCTGGCCAGTCTTTAATGACCAAAGGTGATGTCGGTTACCTGGTGATGGACGTAGACGCGACTGCATCTAAAGAAGCACTCGATACCCTACATGAAGTTGAAGGAACAATCCGCGTACGCGTACTGTTCTAATTTAACAATATGAAAAAACCACAGCTTTCGGGCTGTGGTTTTTTGTTTTTTAAGGTTTTTATTTTTCAGCCTTTACTGTTCTTCCGCTCTTCGAGAAATCGAAACCTATTAAGTTATGCTGAATTTTAAAATTGCACCTATTGTACAAGCGCCACTGATTCTCCTGATCGCGATGATCAGTATGCAAAGCAGTGGCTCCTTTGCCAAATATCTGTTCGGTCAGTTTCCCATTCTGACCGTTTCAGCCATGCGTCTGCTTTTGGGTGCTGTGATTTTGGCATTGATTTTTAAAATTTGGCAAATTCATTTCAGACAGATCAAGTGGCCGGCCATTCTCAGTTATGGTCTGGCCCTGGCAGGTATGAACCTGCTGTTTTATCTGTCGATTGATCGCTTGCCGCTGGGCATTGCGGTTGCTTTTGAATTCATTGGCCCTTTAAGTGTGGCGCTGTTTTATGCGCGGCAAAAATTTGATTTTGTCTGGGTCGGATTGGCTATTTTAGGCCTGATTCTGCTGTTTCCCTTTGATCAGGCTGCACAGCCACTTGATCCGGTCGGGATTCTATTTGCCCTAAGTGCGGGTGCCTGTTGGGCGCTATACATCGTCGCTGGGCAAAAGCCTTCCGGGGTTTCCGGCAACCATACCGTGTGCTTGGGCATGTTGGTCGGGATGCTGGTGCTGATGCCAATTGCGCTTTTTGCTGGCATTCCTGCGCATACCTTTGAACCCATCAGCCTGTTATATTTCATGGCTCTGGCTGTGCTGGCCAGCGCCCTGCCTTTTACTCTGGAAATGATTGCCCTGCGAAATTTAACCGCCTTGAGTTTTGGTACTTTGATGAGTCTGGAACCTGCAATCGCAGCACTCTCTGGTTTTATCTTCTTGGGTGAAACTTTATTGTGGACACAATGGCTGGCACTGGCCACGATTATTAGTGCTTCAATTGGCTGTACGGTGACCAGTCAAAGACGAAAACATTGAATAAAAATAAAGGCGCTATAGCGCCTTTATTTAAAATAGCTTTATTAGAATCATTTTAACGTGGTGTTGCGTCTTTAATCGCCGTATTTAATACAGTGGCTGCTGTCACATTATAGCCATCACATGCAAAAGCAAGCTGATCATAAGTGTATTCTGTCCATTTGATCATTAAAGGACTGGCATCATTTTCCTTTAATTTGTCTAAAGCTACTTTTCGTGATTGGGCAACATAATCGTTGTGATCAATATGTTCCCCATGTTCAGAGAACGCACTGTTGTAGATTCCACCCTGATATTCGATCGCACCAAAATACTTATAATATTGCAGGGCATCATCTTTATATTCTGCCTTTTTATATTTCAAGTTAGACATCGTGCCATCTAGAATGGTTTTTGCCAGATTGTCAATTGCTTCACCGCTCTGCCATTCTGCAAGTGTGCGATAGTCCGTTTTTATTTCCGGATCAAATTCAATATATTCTTCTTCCGGATGTTCAGCCTGAAGACGGAAACATTTAGATCCATTCGGGAATGTGCGCGCCTTCTGCAAATCAATAAAATTGGCTGCAAACTCATTATAATATTTACGGTCAGCGGCTGTCGTATTATCACTATTAAATAACACTCTGGTTGCAGCATCCTCATACATTTTCACCACAGCAATATTGGTACGTTCAGTTAATGCTTTTCCTGACAGGTCGTACCACTCTATATGCCGATGATTACTGATGTTGTTCTCCGGTAGGGTCACAGGACGACTCTTAAATTGAGTGGTCGTATTTTCCAGTACTTTTTCCAGCTTATAGCCGAATGCTGTACGGGTCCGATCTGCAGGGAACACCCCTTTAGCGGTGACATAAGTCGGGAACACCATGTTCTCCTCAATATTATATTCAGTATCCACGACACTGTTATCATCCGCATATAATATGCCGTCAGTAATTTTATTTTTATGACTGGCCAATAGAAGTTTTTTCGACTCCATGTCTGCTGCATCAGCATTCGGCAAGTTGAACTGATAGTTGTAGAATTCCGACACTGTGTCTGATGCTCCATCACCCGGGGTTCCAGGATTGTTCGGATTACCAGGATTGGTCGGAGCCGGTTGGCTAGGGACTGGTGTATTATTATCCGAATTATCAGAGCTACCACATGCTGCAAGCATACAGCCCAAAATGGCGCAAGAAAGTATTCGTAATTTCATTATTATCTACCTTATTATTTTCATTGTTATTTTAATGCTGCCCCGAATTGGGATCTAAGATATTTTAATAAATATAAAAATAAGATCAAATTAAAAATTGATTAATTTGTAACCACACCTGAGGTAAGTTTAATTTTGAATTTAAAACTTCACATATTTGATTGAGCTAAAATGTAAATTGATTATCTCCAAACTTAAGTTGCATTCACAAAATATTGCTCTGGCCTACTCAGCAAAAATCAACCAGTTTGCTATAATTTCATTTCTTTCTATTTCTCATTTTCACCCGCTCTGGGTAGAAGCTGCTTTCATGCCAAACGCCCAACTTCTTGCCGTATTCTTCATGGTCTTGTCCATGACTTCGTACCAGATCAGTGCATCTTTTGCCAAACAGCTGTTTAGTGTACTGGATCCGATTACTGTCACCATTTTAAGACTCTGTTTTGCTGCAATCATTGTCTGCGTCATGTTCCGCTCTTGGAAAATAATTTCACGTTTGCCTTTTTTAAAATGGCGGGATTTACTCTGCTATAGCGCGGCTTTAGGGGTCATGAATATTTTATTCTATCTGTCACTTGGTCGTTTACCGCAGGGCATTGCGGTAGGTCTGGAGTTTATTGGCCCTTTGGGCCTGGCTCTACTCTCGATTAAACACCGTAGTGATTATATCTGGGTATTGATGGCCATTTTGGGCATCGCGCTGATGGTGCCATGGGGACAGGCCAATAGCAGTAATTTTGACCTGTTGGGCGCAGCTTGTGCCTTGGGGGCAGGTTTCTGCTGGGCGCTGTATATTTTCTTTGGCCAACGTGTAGTTCAGCAGAATATCGGCATGCATGCACTGACCATTGCCATCAGTATTTCAGCATTGTGTCTGCTGCCGATCGGGCTCTACAACAACGCGCCCGCATTGATTGATACACAACATTGGGGCAAGGCCATTGTGATTGCAATTCTGGCCACCGCGATTCCTTATGCCCTCGATTTAAAAGCCTTACAGCATTTAAACAAAATGAGCTATGGCACCCTGTCCAGCCTCTCTCCGGCTTTAGCAGCTTTGACCGGTTTTCTGTTATTGGGTGAGAAAATCACGGTACTGCAAGCGGTCGCTCTGGTGTGTATTATGCTGGCCTCTGTCGGTGTGACAGTACGTGCCGCGCGTCAAGGAGCTGCAGAGCGGAGTGCATAAAGCCTGATTGGGATCTGGGCAACTGACTCAATATTTTCATTCATTCTTGTGCTTTCTTCATTTGGAAGAAATACCTCAAAGAAATGAATCCGGATAAAAAGATGGCTGTAGCGCCATCTTTTTTATTTATTTGATTTGAAGTTAAAATTTAGCTTTGTACCAGCATATCTTTTTTCATGTCTTTATAACGTTGATATTCATTTTTGTACTGTACTGCTAAAGCGGTCTTTTGCTCTTCACCGAGAATTTTACCTGCCTGCTGGAAGAAACCATGTTCCTCTTCTTTTAAGTGGTGATGCACTTTTTCGGAAAGCTTTTTGGCAATTGCAATCCAGCCCGGATTACTCAATTCTGTTGCAGTCAGCTCTTCAATCATCTCGTCCATTTCATGATGTTCGGCCAAGGCATGCCGGGTGATATTCAAGCCCGAATCGGTCATCATCAGGGGAATATAAAAATAGCGGTCTTCAGCCGCTTCATGGGCAAATAATTCATTCTTGAGTTGTTTAAACAGCTCACGACGTTCTGCTGTATCCCCTGAAGTTTGTAGTAATTTTTCTGCAAGATCACGCTGAATTTCATGACTTTCTCTTAATGCTTCAAAAATGGTGGTCATCTAATTTTTCTCCTGTTTTCGCCCTGCCTTTTTACATCATAGAAAGAAAATGGCATGGGTTCAGGAGGTTTTATAAGTACAAATTGTATAAAAAACTTTAATATTGAGAATGATTTACATCTATTCTTATATAAAAAACATCTGATAGGCCATCCGGCAAATCAGTAAACTGACCAGAATCAGGAATAAAATCCGGATAAAGCCACTGCCATATTTAAAGGCTAATTTGACACCCAGCAAGGAACCACAGATATTGGCCACCGCCATCATCGCCCCGACCATAAATAGCACATTGCCGCTGGGAATAAAGAAAGTTAACGCTGCCAGATTGGTGGTGAAATTGGCAATTTTAGATAAAGCTGAAGCATGTAAAAAATCGACACTTAAATAACGAATGAAAAAGAAAATAAAGAAACTGCCCGTGCCCGGCCCGAAAATTCCGTCATAAAATCCGATGGCCAGACTGCCCAAAACTGCCAATGCCAACATTTTCTTGGTGAGCTTTTGCTGAACATGCACCTGACCAAACTGCTTTTTCATCACGGTATAAATCGCGATGACAATCAGCATGATCAATACAAAAGGTTTGAGGATTTCGACCGGAATCAAGGTGACACTGGCCGCACCCATAAACGAGCTGATGAAACTGCAAGCTGCAATCACGCCCAAGAGCAACCACGGCAGTTTTACCTGACGCAAATAGGAAAATGCCGCAGAGCCAGTACCAAAAATCGAGGCCAGTTTGTTGGTACCAAATACGGTAGCCGGCTGTAAATGCGGCAGACTGCCCATAATTGCCGGAATCTGGATCAGACCACCACCGCCTACAGCAGCATCAATTGCCCCTGCAAAAAATGCAAAGACAATCAGGCTGATGATGATCTCAATATCCATATTTCAGACCTTGCTTAGAGGTTTAAGACGCGTTTTGGCACCAGGCGTTTTTTATCACTAATTTCTGCCAAGCCTAAACATTTTTCACCATCAAAAACCAGTACCTGTTCAGCTGCATCGTGCTCGATATTACTTTCCATGCCACGGCTAAAATATTCTGCACGCCCTTCTGGCACTTGGACTTGCGGGAAATGTTGCACCGGTGCATAAGCCGGCAACAACAACCTATCACGCTCGTCTTCATTCAAGCTTTCCAGATATTCAATGGTATAACTCGGGATCAAATCAAAATGACCGGTTTTAATGCGGTGTAAATAGGTCAGATGGCCGTAAGTACCCAAGGCTTTGGCAATATCTTCACCGAGTACCCGGATATAAGTCCCTTTAGAGCAGGTAATATCCAGCGTGATGCTATTTTCAGTAAAGGATAAAAGCTCAATGGCCAGAATGCTAATCGGGCGCGCTTCACGTTCAATCTCGATGCCCTTACGTGCCAGTTCGTATAAAGGACGGCCTTCTTTTTTCAGCGCCGAATACATCGGTGGCACTTGCTGGATATCACCGATAAACTGTGTCAAGGTTTCTTGAATCAACGCTTCCGAAAGTTCAGGAACCGCTTTTTCTAATAAGACTTCGCCTTCGACATCGCCGGTGGTGGTGCTATGTCCAAGAAAGACCGTCGTTTGATAACGCTTGACTGAATCTAATAAATAATGCGAAAACTTGGTCGCCTCACCTAAACATATCGGTAATAAACCCGAGGCCAGAGGATCCAGTGCCCCGGTATGGCCTGCTTTTTGCGCACGATACAACCAGCGAACTTTTTGCAATGCAGCATTAGAACTAATGCCCAAGGGTTTATTCAAAAGGAAGACACCACTAAGATGACGACGCTGAATTTTAGAAGATGATGCTTTCATGGCAAAAAATCAGACATTTTATAAATTGGCGCCATGGTAAAACCCTGTGCGATGATTTACAACTTTTCTATGGTATCTGATGATTTTTATGGCATATTCAGCTGAATCAAAACTCTAAAAATAATGAAACCGAAAAAACAGGTGCATAGGATATGCAGAAATACAAAATATGGATCATTCTGGCTCTGGTGGTGCTGTGCTTTATCACCCTGATGCTCTGGCTATCTCCTCAGAATGAATCACAGACAGAGACTATTGGCCAATCACCTCTTAGTGAACGCCGCGGCGAACCTGCCGCATTAAGTATGACCAGCCCTGCCAATGCAGCGTTTTCCAGTGCCAGCCAGAAAGATACCGAAATCAATTGCCAGATGCAGCTGGATGCGAGTAACCGTCTGACTGTCAATGAACAGACTCGAAACTGTTTTGAATATTTTATTACCCAGTTTGGTGAAAAAAATCTGGCGCAGATTCAAAAGGATTTTAAAACTTACATTCGCCAGAATCATAAAGAACCCGCTCTCTCACAAATTCTGGATTTATGGGATCGCTATATTCAGTATCGTCAAGGTTTAGGCCAACTGACTGCACCGACAGGCCTCGATCAGGAAGATCCGGCCTATTACCGCAGCATCTATAGCAGCACCCAGAATTTGCGTAAACAATATTTTTCTAATTATGAAATTGAAGGTTTATTTGGTACCGAAGACACCTATCATGAATATACGCTTGACCGTATGGCCGTGCTGGCAGACAACAGCTTAAGCGAGTCTGAAAAAGCCCAGAAGCTCAAAAATCTGTTTGAACAATTACCACAAGACTGGCAGGAAAATCTGGAACAACTGAATAAACTCGAAGATTTACGCAAACTCAGCGCAGACATTAAAGCGCGTGGTGGCTCAAATGTAGAGATTCGTCAAATGCGATTAAACCTGGTCGGCCCTGAAGCCACGCAACGTCTGGAGCAACTGGATGGCGAACGTGCTAGCTGGAAATCCAGTGTCACGACGTATCTCAATGAACGGGATAGCATCATGCAAAGTGGCATGAGTGACAGCGCCAAACAGCAAGCCGTCGAGAAGCTGCGCCAGCAACGTTTTCAACAGCCGAATGACCAGCTGCGGGTCGAAACCTTTGAACAGATTCATGATCAAGGCGGCAAGTTGCCCTTTGCGAATTAAGCCTAAAAGCCATCACCTGTTGATGGCTTTTTTTATGATCCTCATATCGAAAGCTTTATGCCTTCATATCTCCCGCCCTAACTTTGTTTCTAAATATTTCTTGTTTACACAAAATAACCGTAATGAGTGTTTTGTATTTCAACAACTTAAAATTTAAATACAGCCGTAAATAAAACATATTCTTACAATGTAAATCTCTTCTCTCTGTCGTGTCCTAAAATGACATGGTTTTAGCGCGTTGAAGTGAAAAAATACCGCTACTCAAAAGAAAAATTGCTCAGCCATAGAAGGCCAAAACTGTATGGTCCAAAGTCTGCTTTTGTGGCTTATAACACTCTAGAAAAGCAATGATTGCTTTAATAACGATAAAATTAAAAAGGGATGCTTATGCGTACTTTCAGCAAGACAGCACAGTTACTGACTGTGACTTTAGCAACAACTCTGGGATTAAGCTTTTCTGCACAGGCCCATGCCGCGGCAAGTGCGACACAGGTCACTGAAAAGGCCAGATCTGATTATGCCAAAACCAAATATCCTATTCTGATGGTACATGGCTGGCTAGGCTGGTCACGCATTGGCACCGACAGCATCGGGCTGGATTACTGGTATCAGATTCTACCGGATATGGCACGCAATGGTTCTACCGTCTTTGCTGCACAGTTGTCTCCGGCAAATAAGACAGCACATCGCGGTGAACAGCTGATCAGCCAGGTTGAAGATGTGATAGCAATCACCGGCAAACACAAAGTCAACCTGATTGGTCACTCTCATGGCGGGCCAACCGTGCTCTATGTCGCTGCCACTAAACCAGAATATCTGGCATCGATTACAGGCGTTGCTGGTACCTATCATGGTTCTAAAGTTGCTGACGATATTCAAAGCAATAGTTTAAGCCGCACCGCGTTTAATATTTTAGGTGACTATATTGTGGGACCTTTAATTGCACTCGCTCAGCTTAAACCTGAATTAGAAATCGATTTTGATGCATCGATGAAATCATTAACCCAAACAGAATCAAAAAACTTTAATGCAACTGTTGCAAAAGAAGCAGTCAAAGACGGCGTTTTAGCAGCGACTGAGAACTGTAATAAAAACCTCAAACCTAAAGATTCTAAAGGTATTTATTACTATTCATGGACAGGTGTAGCACAAGCCACCAATGCCTTAGACATTGATACGATTTTAATGCAACTGGGCCCACTGTCTTATGGCAATAAAAACAATGATGGTATGGTCGCACGTTGTAGTGCTTATATGGGCAAAGTGATTAATGACAATTACAAACTCAACCATACTGACTTGGCCAACATGATGTTTGGCTTGAAAGGTCTATTCGCCCCAGATCCGGTGACGTTATACCGTCAGCATGCCAACCGCTTAAAGCTGCAAGGTTTGTAAGTGGCTCGCCTTTATCAGGATTGATAAAGGCTTTGCTATATAAGCGGTCATCATTTTCCCGGATGAAGCAGAGATAGAATAATGAGAATAATAAGCCTGGTATTCAGTCTATTTATTGGATTCAGTTGTTCCTTGGCTTATGCCAAGCAGAGTCCATTGATTGAATATACACCCAAATTCGCTATATCCAGCTACGCCAAAACCCATTATCCGCTCATCTTTGTCCATGGCTTCGGTCTGGGCTTTAACCGCATTGGAACCGATAACATCGGTTTAGATTATTGGTATCAGATCCCGCAAGATTTAGCCCGTCATGGTGCGCCTGTATTTTCCGTGGAATTATCTGCGGTTGCATCCAATGAACTACGTGGTGAACAGCTGTTACTACAAATTGACGAAGTTCTTGCACTGACGGGTAAAGCTAAAGTCAATCTGATTGGACATAGTCAAGGTGGACCAACCATTCAATATATTGAAGCTGTTGCACCTGCCAAAGTGGCTTCACTGACCGCAATTGCAGGTGCGATGAAAGGCACACCTGTTTTTGTCAATGCCAGCCAGACACCTTTACTAGAACCGCTGATTCATGCCATTGGAACAATTCTGGGCTACAGTATGAATCTGGTAACAGCAAATCAATATCCCGTAAATATCACAGCCGCCTTAAGTGCCATGCATCCTGAAGATATTCGAGCCTTCAATATAAAATACGGTTCTGCTGCGATTCCTGAAGACTGTCAGACCCAAGGCATGAAGATCACAGCCAATGGCATTCATCATTACTTCTGGATGGGCAACCGGCAAACCACCAATCCTCTGGATATCATTGAATCGACTATTGTCAGTTTAGGCGGGACTTTCTTGAAAGGTGAAGCCAATGATGGCGCTCTACCTTTATGTAGTGGACGTTATGGTCAGATCATTCGTTAGGACTATGACCACAATCATTTCGATGAAGTGAACCAGTTCTTCGGCATTTTAGGGCCTTTTGCCCAAGACCCGATTGCACTCTATCGCCAACATGCCAACCGGCTCAAACTGCAAGGCTTATAAATCATTCAATGTTATCCATCAATCATAATTTTTAAATACAGCAACTTAAAACCTAACTCGCCCGTTTCGGGTGGGTCATTTGACAAAGCAGGATAAGAATCATCCTGTCAAAACAACAAAAATGAGGAAAATATATGAAATACGGCTTATTCATCACCAGTCTGCTGCTGGCTGGCACATGTGTCACGGCTCAGGCATCCACTCAAGCCAGTCAGGTCACAGCGAAAGCCAGCTCACACTATGCCAAGACCCAATATCCCATCGTGTTTGCACACGGGATGGCAGGCTTTATCCGGGTCGGAACAGATCAGTTTGGTCTGGATTACTGGTATCAGATTTTACCGGATCTGGCCCGCAATGGTGGCAATGTCTGGGCGACCCGAGTATCACCGTTTAACTCATCAGAAATTCGCGGTGAACAACTCTTAGAACAAGTGAAGGAAATTCGGGCGATTACAGGCGCATCTAAAGTCAATCTGATTGGTCATTCTCATGGTGGTCCCACGATTCGTTATGTCGCTGGTGTAGCGCCTCAACTGGTCGCCTCTCTGACTGCGGTCGGTGCGCCGCATAAAGGCTCACCAGTTGCAGATCTGATTCTTCAGGCAGAAGATACGCCACTACAAGGCCCTTTGGTCGGTGGGATTAATCTGGTGTCTAAAGCCATCACCTGGGCCCAAGGACTGGATCCAAACAGCTTCCCGCATGATTCTCTTGCAGGTGGTCGCAGTCTGACACTGGCAGGATCGGCACAATTTAATCAGAAATATCCGCTGGGAATGTCAAGCACGACCTGTGGCGAAGGTGCCTATAAACAGAATAATATTTATAACTATTCATTTACCGGCACTGGCACAGTGACCAACATTCTCGATCCCGACTCTGCTTTGAAAGTCACCAGCCTGCTGATTGATGGTGGCAAGGACAATGATGGTCTGGTCTCTCGCTGTAGTGCCAAATTTGGTAAAACCATTCGTGATAACTACAACTGGAATCATCTGGATGAAGTCAATATGGTCTTGGGCCTGAAAAGCATCTTTGCCCCTGACCCAGTCGATGTGTATCGTCAACATGCCAATCGATTGAAACTGCAAGGCTTATAGTTCTTATATAAATATTAGGATATAAAAAATGCGCCCAAAGGCGCATTTTTTAACTCGAGATAAAACTTAACTTGAGCCTAAACTTAAGAAGCTTTAACTTTACGAGCTGGTAATTTTTCACGGATACGTGCAGCTTTACCAGACAATTCACGTAGGTAGTAAAGTTTAGCGCGACGAACATCACCACGACGTTTCACTTCAACTTTAGCTACGATTGGAGAGTGAGTTTGGAATACACGCTCAACACCAACACCGCTAGAAATTTTACGTACTGTGAACGCAGAGTTCAAGCCACGGTTTTTCTTCGCAATTACCACACCTTCAAAAGCCTGAAGACGCTCACGGTCGCCCTCTTTAACTTTTACAGAAACAATCACTGTATCACCTGGTGCGAAAGCAGGGATGTCTTGTTTCAATTGTGCATTTTCAATTACTTGAACTAAAGGATGCTTACCGCTCATGGGGTATCTCCAATAATGCGAGTCAGAAGAGGTCTGATCATCGCGGGGGCTAGAGGCTAAAGCGCATAGACCCGATTATCTTTCCCTTTAAAGTTGACCATCTCAACTTTAAAGGGCCTATTAAAGAATACTTAAACTCAATTTAAGTACCGTTTTCGAAGACAGCACCAATTTCTCAGCAATGTCTTACAAATCTTTCAGCCATTTTTTTTGCTGCTTGGTCAATTCTACTTGTTCGACCAGTTCAGGGCGACGTTCAAGTGTCCGTTGATAACGCTGCAAAAACCGCCATTTTTCAATGTTTGTATGATGACCTGATTTAAGTACCTCAGGCACATCCAAACCTTCAAACTGGTCAGGCTTGGTATATTGTGGGCAGTCTAACAGACCATCCACAAAGGAGTCTTGCACATGGGATTGTTCATCAGACATCGCCCCCGGAAGCCTCCGGATAATACTGTCTAATAAAACCATCGCTGGCAGTTCACCACCCGACAAGACGTAATCTCCAATTGACCATTCCTGATCAACATATTGCTGGATCAAACGTTCATCGACCCCCTCATAACGCCCACACAGTACAATCAATCCGTCATATTGAACGAAGTCTTGTACTGCAGTTTCGTTTAAGGTTTTTCCTTGCGGTGACATATACACCACAGGAACCTGAACTGCGCCTGCTTCATTTGCAAGCTCTTTGGCACGGTGGATTGCTTGTGCCAAAGGCTCCGCCATCATCACCATACCCGGACCACCACCGAATGGACGTTCATCCACCCGTTTGTAGTTGCCCGTCGCAAAATCGCGAGGATTGATACAATGAATTTGCATCAAATCACGTTTTGCTGCGCGCCCGCTAATACCGTAGGCTGTAATCGCTTCAAACATTTCAGGAAAAAGCGTAATGACTGCAAAAAACATCGCAGACTCCCTTATTTCCAAAAAGTGTTAGTAGTCTACGCCCCAATTGACGTAAATACGACCAGCTTCAAGATCAACGCGTTGTACCACATCTTTATGCCATGGAATCATGCGCTCTTCGCCATCGATACTGTCGGCAGTTGCGCGAACCACCATCACATCATTGGCACCTGTTTCAAACAGTTCAAAAATTTGACCGAGATTAATTTCTTGATCCTCATCATTCAGACCTAACACTGTTAGACCCTTTAAATCAGACCAATAATATTCATCTACACCCGCTTGAGGCAGTTGCGATTTAGCAATCCAGACATTGGTGCCAACCAGTTGGTCTGCCCCAGTGCGATCACTCACACCTTTAAGCGAAACAACCAGGCCTTTACCATGTGGTTTCCAACGTTTTACATCAACAATTTGCCAACCTGCTTTGGTCTCAATGTACCAAGGCAGATAGTCAAATATGTTGCTCATGGGTTCTGTATTGGAATAGACCCAGAGCCACCCATTTAATCCATATGCTGAACGTAGCTGTCCAATCTGAATACGATCTTCGGGAACATTCTGTGTTGGTGTCATGGGCAATCTACTACCATATTAAACAGCAGTTGCAGCTTTTTTAGCTTGAGCAGCTAAAGAAGCAACGCGATCTGAAGGTTGAGCACCTTGAGAAACCCAGTGAGCAAAACGGTCAGCATCTAAACGAAGTTTTTCTGCTTTACCTTGAGCTGTCGGGTTGAAGAAACCGATACGTTCGATGAAACGACCGTCACGTGCATTACGGCTATCAGTTACAACGATTTGATAGAATGGACGTTTTTTAGCACCACCGCGAGTAAGACGAATAACAACCATGATAGAACCTTATAGTTTTTACGGATTATCCCTGCACCGACCATCGATACAGCTCAAACCCCTTTCATAGAGGGCCATATTTTACGCGAAGTTTGCCCTGAATGAAAGATGAAAAATAGGTTAGCTACAATTTTGGATTTAGTTAGCGGCCGTCCCATGGTTCACATGCACCAGATGTTTTTTCCCAACATTGTTTGCCTGAGCTATCTAAAGTTAAATTACCTGTATTTTTCATCTGCCCATTGATCTTTGGCGTTGCCGTCATCGTCCAAGATGAGTTCGGTGAAGCGGTTATGGTTAAGTCATACAGTGCTGGACCGTTTCTTGGTGCTACCGTTTGCCCATAAATAGCTGGGTTAATCAATGGATTCATCGCATAACTAGACGTAGAATTATTTACCCCATAATCTCCATTAGACAACTTGTAGGATTGCAATCTTTGCGCAATTTCCATCATGGTACTTTGTATTTCAGCACGATTTGTTCGTTTTACATAGCTTTGATAAGATGGATATGCAATTGCAGCAAGAACGCCTAACACAGCAACTACGATTATAAGTTCAATGAGAGTAAAGCCTTTAATATTTTTCATTATTATTTCCACTCTTTTGTATTAACACCGCAACTTGTACTCGTAATATCCAAGGAGTCTCTAGTCATACACTTGCTTCCTCTCGAATCCAATAATAAGTATTCAGAATTTCTAAGTGCATTACTTTTTGTTTGATTAGGAAAGGCTATCATTTTCCACCCTTGCCCAACAGCAGAATCTTCCACGACAATGGTTGAATCATTGATATCGACCAATTTGATTTGGTAATCAAAATCAGTTCCTGAATCATATGGAATATTAATCTCACCCTTATTCACTGTTTGATGCTCTGGAACATAGCCTGCATAACTTAATTGCTTGCCTTTGTAATTTTCCAGCCGCTCAGCAATTTTTAACATTTCAGATTGTGCTTTTGATTTATGAGCCCTAGCAACATATCCCTGATAGCTGGGTATAGCAATAGCTGCAAAAATTGCAACTATTACCACCACAACCATCAATTCAATTAAAGTAAAACCTGAACGTTTAATTCGAGGATCTATCATATATACCTTCCTCACCATTCAAACCAGCGGATAGGTTTAATCTTGCGTGCCTGGCTATATGTATACAGATTTTTATCGGTTAATTTGGTATTTGCAGTTGGACAATTCCCCACACAAGCTTCTTGTGTCTCTGCAATTGGCCCAACCAACGTTGTTGTTCTCGGATCTGTAGAGGAAACTGCGCCAAAGGCAGGACCATTAATACCCTGATAGCTAGTTTTGACATATGCTGCACAATCACCATAAGGCATGCAAATACGGTGAGTGGTTGAAATACCCATCACCCCACCACCACAGCCGCTAACGGTTCCAGTCAATGTCGCTTTGGGATCATACAGGCTGACATATAAATCACCAGTAATGAGCTGTGACTCTTCAAATGCACGCGCATAATTTCCAGAGTCAACTGAATGAAGCTCAAAGCTCCAGCCACGAAGCATAGTACTACCAGTTGTTAATTTCATATTAGCAATGTCAGCAGTAGAAATTTGCTTAGTAACCGTTTTGCCAAGTATGCCTGATTTAGCCAAATTCGCTGGCAAAATAGTTGGAGCAGATGTAAAGCTAGAGTTTTCCAAACCATTGGCAGCAGCATCACGGTCAATTAAACCATAGATTTTGTTTTTTCCGCCAACCTCTTCTTCCAAAGGAAAACTGCGATTACCAGAACCCGCTGTCACAAGTACAAAGCGGTTTTGCCCATCATCAAAAACTGCCGTAGATAAACGATCATAGAAACGCGGTACAAATGTTCCATCTTTTAACTTAGCTAATGTTTTCACACGCACCGCAATATTCGTATTGTCAGTTGCAGACATTTGATTGTTATTATTCAAATCTACACGGAAAATCTGTCCGCCCAAATCTGCAAAATAAATCATGTCTGCAAGACCATCCGCATCATAATCACGTACTACAGGCTGTCCTACAACACTATACTTTATGTCACTATTTACAGTCTGTTTGTGACTATTCGCAGTAGAAACACCAGAAGTATCAGAACTGCTCATCCAGATCAAGTTACCATTTACAGCATCGACTACGTATAAAGCATTACCATAAGTTGAACTTGGATTTGTAGCGTTCGCTTGCTCATATGCCGCCGCATCGTAACCGCCGCCAAAAATTAAGACTTTTTTACGTTCACCTTTGATACGAATTTCAGCAATAGTCGGTTTAGTCCAGATTTGAGACAAACGCTGAAATTCATTTGTTGCTGTTGGTTTAATTTGGAATAACAGCTTCGGACTTGCTGGACTAAGAATATCTAACCCATAAAGCCCCTCGCCCCCCATACGCAAACCGCCATAAATATTCATTTTATTGGCAACATATTTTGTGGTTGTAGCTGCACCAGACTTAGTAATTTGAACCTTAAAGGTATTGTCCGCTACCCATGGTGCATCTACGCCATAAGCGATTCCTGACAAACTATCGATACCCTTAGAATCTTTACCAGCCAACGTGTCATATTGATTCGAAATAATTTCTGGCGGAACAAATACAGATTGCTCTTTACCAGTCTTAGCGTTCACAATATGCAAACCACCATCCATTGAGCCATAAACTGTATATTCTTCACGTGCATCAGCAGCATTACTTGTAGTAACTGTTGACTCTTTTGTTAACATGAGTGGCGTAGAATGTACTACTCCCCCAAGGAATCTATATGGATTTACTGGATTAACAGCAAGTGCATTAATATCCGTATTAGTTAAAGTTGTTTGGTTCGTTGCTGCTGGAAATGCTGTTTGATAGCCTATAAAATTTAATAAAGCTAAGCGCTGATTTACTGTATAGGTACTTGGCAGTGCGTCTGCACCAGTAAAGTTAGTTGCCAGATTTTGCTTAGTGACTTTCTTTAAAGAGCTTCCATTTAAGATATAAACTTTCCGCTCACTATCTACATTACTAATTGAGTCTACTGCAGCCAAAGCTGTAGATGGAACAGGAATTTTATTCCATGCACCGCCGCTATTAATTAATGAATGATCACTGCCTGCTACAGCATCGGACCATAAATCTTTTGCATTTGTATTAATTATTTGTTGGTTATTCTCAAGCTTGTAAATTGCATTTCCATTACTATCCTTTAATGTTCCACCAACAATATTATATTTCTTTAAGTTACCCATCCATGTACGTAAAGTCGAATCTTGTACGGGCATGACCATAGGGAAAAAGCCTTGGGTCATATATTTGGTTAGATCCAAAGGATCACGAGGGACAGAAATTGAGCCTAAACTGGAAGGAGTAAACTTAGGAGGTACATCATTAATAAACATTAAAATACTGTTTCTAATATCTTCAGAATTTGTTGCTTGATAGAATCCTCCTTGTCCATAATCAGCATTTCCCCATTTACAAGCATTTTTGGCATCCATTGATGCAGTCGCAGAACTGTCACAGTTATATATTTTTCTCAAAATACTTCTTTTAGTCCCATCTGCTAATGTAATTTCTTCTGGTACTTCTGTATAAGTTAATCCCTCAAAAGCACTACCAAAACCTACAACGGCAGTTTTAATTGACATGCTTGCAGGATTTTTAGTCCTGTCTAGTAATTTTTTTGCATATTCACCAATATATTCCCACCCCCCGGTTTCATCTGTAAATAGGCCAGAAGTTAATTTTGGAGACCCTAACACCGCATTCCCACTTGGTTTTGCAGAAAACGTATAGCTACTATTATTACTTAATGAAGTATTCATAATAGTTTGCGCCATACTATCTTTAGTAGAGTTTGGCGAACCATCAGTTAAAAAGTAAATACCATTACCATCACAACTACTTGTTGTACCACCTGGAGCATAATTACTCCCATTCTTTGTATCCGCTGCTGAATAAGCGAAACCACCATAATTGTTGTCAATAGGTCCAGTGGATGAAACTGTCTGAATAATTTCTCCCCATGGGCGAATGACTGCATACTGTTTTTGTTTACACTTATTATTATCATAATATGTTCTATTATCATTCATATTATACGTTTCATAATGGAACGCTCCTTGTGGATTACGAGCATTTGGAATTGGATTTTCACCAATAACAGGCGTTTCACAACGTCGATTTCTAATTTCACTTAATGTCGCTGCTCTTTCCCAATTGCCTGATTTAACACACAGTGATGTCCAACCACTCAAGACAGTAAAACCAGAATCACAAGCTTTAAATCCTTCAGTCGTAACCGTCTCCGTAATAGGCCCGGTTTTAATCGAAAAAGGACTACTTCTATATGAAACTAGATTATATGCACCTTTATTTCCCCAAACTTTCCCACCAATTGGTTCAATATCCATAGGCTCATTGGCAAGTTTCATCCAGCCACCATATCTCCAGCCTTCAGGCAATTTTAAATGCGTCTCCCACAATGAATTCATAGCTCCAACTTTGGCATATAAGTCATCAGCAGATACAGGAATCCAACCATCACCATCTGGATCACTATCAGCAGACTCTTTTGGTCTATAGATTTTGATGCCAGAGCCCATACGCTTATTGGTACTGTTATACCATTCACTATCACCCTTATTCCATTCATTATCACATGCCATGACCGTAGCACCTAAAGCTTCGGGACGTTCAGTGCCTAGTGCAACACAAACATAATAAACTTGCTTGCTCGCATCATCCGACTTTTGCATTACAGAATAACCATCATACAAAATGGAAGTCCTTGAAGGTAAGCTGGAGTCCTGTCCTGTCGTAGTCCCCATCATGTAAGCTGCAGCTTCAGCATATGCATGAGCAGCTGGTGTACCACTAGAGGCTTTAAAAATATCTGGATAGGCAGTACTAGATAATTTTAAATTAGAATTTGCAGTGCCATCTTCATTAGTAGTCGTATCAACCGATTTAATGTTCACGAGTTCACGAATCAGCTTTTCTCGTTGAGTAGCTGTAAGCTTACTGACGGGTATTAAAATTTTTCCTGAATGACCATCTACTAATTTATTCGTAGTTGTACCGATCGTTAAACTGGTTTTTGCAGAAAAATGTCCTAATCCAATACGGATATCATTGGAGATACTATCATCAGCCAATAATCGAATTAATGCATCTTTCAGACGTGATAACCGGTCAAACTTTCCAGTATTAGATTCAACTAAATTACCATCAGCATTAATACTTGGATTACCACAACCACGTAAATAATAATCAATGGTCTGGCCATTTACGGTGACTTGCTTTTTAAAAGAAGTCTTATTGTTGGTAGCACTTCCTGCACGAAGATCAAGAGCATTATACTTCCATTGATTTATAGCTGTAGAACTACCGGTTTCAACAACACCTGTTTTCGCACAAAGTGAACTATCAACATCACCAGGACTACCATATTTATTGTTTTTAGGAAGTACCAAAGAACTAATTCCCATACTTCCTGAAGTATCCAGCATTAATAAAATAGAAGTGTTACCAGTCGTATTACCTTTATAAATTTCTAAATCACTTGCAAAAACTGCTGTACTTGTTGGCAACACTATCACTGGAAGTAATACCATCATGCTTACAAGAGGTTTCAATTTCATCTTTTTTATCCCCATATTCCAGTGCTTAATCAAGTTTTAGTTTCTGTTAAGCGAACAACGTATTCTGCAACTTGCGTATTCAGTGGCACACCCAGCTGATTTAGGCATTCATGCAAAGTCTCTACCTTAACTTGACCTGTTGAACTATTTACACGGTTTTTCAATAGCAAATCATCCATTACACGCCCGCTCAAACACGTATTCATCTCTGTTAAAGTTACTGACGGCGCCATAGCAGGAGCAAACGATGTTGCAACTACACGGATACGCTTAGTATCTACATCTGCCTTTAAATCTGTATTTTTATTGGTCAATTCAAATTTGCGCATTTCCACTGCAGGATCATCTGGATTAACAACAGAAACCTGCGTCACAATCGCCTTTCGACTGATAGAAAACATCGTTGCTGGATTACAAACCGCATCAATATCTCCAGAAAGCGCAGCACTTACACCTGTAGCAGCAGTCGCTGAAGCTCGCTCAATAATCCGAAAATCACCAAGATTAAAAAACATATTATTTTTAGCCGCACTGCCTTCTATTTCTGTTGGTTTAAAACAAAATTGCAGCTCCTTACCTTGGTTGCCATCTAATAAAACCTGCCCAATTGGTGTACCTGCTAAATTCGTGCTTTCATTGGCATTAAAGTTTTTTTCTAAATGATCTAATGCAACGTCAGAAGTCTGCATTAATAAGGTTTGTACCTGAGCATTTGTCGCCAGCTTTAAGCTAAAGATACTGTTGCGGATAGCGTACAAGCCAACAACTGTGATTAATATCAGTAAAATCAATACAGTAATTAGGGTTACACCCTCTTGGTGTTTTGAATGATTTATCATTAGATATCCCCCAATCCACCATTACGGATCGCAATTGTTGTGGTATAGACTTGACGCATATAACCATCTTTAGCGGCCGTAATCGTCTGATCTAAAACTTTAAATTCTGTTTTCTCAGCCATTGCGACCTTTTCTGAAGAACGCACGAGCCAACCTAGATTCACCCCAATTACCGCTGGGCGCGGTACTGCATTAATAGCCTTATATTCATTCACATCTAAAGTACGTGTAGTGCCATTGGTATTACGAACAACCAATTGCACTCTCATATATTCAATATTTTTTGCAATAATTTCGCCAGCATTCGCCGCATAACTCGTTGTCAGTGTATTTACAGCATTAATAGTTTGAGATTCATAAGTCTGTGGAACAGTTTCACCCTCTGCAATAAACATGCTTGATGAACAATTTAGGTTGGCTTCACTTTTAGTGACATCTTTACTAATGTAATAGCGCTCAATGACATACCAACCTTTAGCGTAATTTGTACTAGTTTTTTCTGGCCCTTTTACTTTTTTACCATCACATGTAAAAGTATTCATTGGTGCTTGATACATAATGATCAGCTGATCACTTTTTGGATAAGTACTAAATGCACTGTCATTATTCACACTTGCCGATACTAAGTCATTGCCCGTCAGCAATACTGTTCCAATTTTCAGACCTTTTAAATTGCCATTTGCTGGAGGAGTAGCTGTGCTGCTTGTTTGATTGCTTAATACAATACCGCCATACAATGATGCATCATTAATAATGCTGGCATTGCCATGGTTTGCTAAACGGATATTCTTAGTGACGTAGTTAATCCCAAACAAACCGCTATCTTGCAAAGATGCGGCGGAGGATTGAATCCGATAGTTTTGCTGCCCACTTACAAGCATTTGAATTGCCACAGCAACCAATATCAGGCCCAATGTGATTGCAATCATTAATTCTATTAGCGTGAAACCAGCCTGTTTAAATGTTTTCATTAATATGCCTCCAGCACCAAGCAACTAGAATCATCTGCATATTTTCCATCTGTTTTTAAACATGCATTTTGAACTGAAGGAGCATCCGGAGTAGCTTTAGCATCAGTAATTGGCTGAGTTTCCCCCCAAGCCGCGATTAAACATACTCGCTCCTGACTTACCGAAGTATTTAAACAATTCATTACGCCAACTTTCATCCCTTTTGATACAGCAACATCACTGTATTGTTTTAAGTCATAAAGCGCCTGATTCGCCGCATTACAGCCGCTATCACAGTTAGGCAAAGAACTGGGTACAGCTGCCTTGTAATCACCTGTCGGATTTAGCCTTACTTTTTCTGCAAGTCCATTTAATAAAATAAGTGCATCAGCCCTTTTAATTGATTCTTCTGTCGCTGCTGTTGCTCTGACTTGCAGCGCTGCATAGCCTAGAATTGCGATAGCAAGGATTAGCATCGCAACCAGAACTTCCATCAATCCAACGCCTTTTTGACCGGAAACACCAATCATGAGCAGACTCCCCCTGGTGTAATTTCAACTGTTCCAAGGATACCAACCGTTAAAATATATGATCCAACAGAAGAGCAAAAAGTTATTGTTTGTGCAGCCGTTAAGTTTCCTTGAGCAGAAAACGCAAAACTATCACTCGACGTACTTTTAATATTTATTTTTTTTTCAACATTTACCACAAAGACACTATCTTTTTTTAGCGAAGCCGACATAGTCGTTGTATAGTTTGGCAAATTTGCACCGCATCCATCTTGAGTAACAGCAGATGCAGACTTACTCAGCGATGTACACACCACAGTAGATGCACGATTCAGCAATGCCCTGCTGCGGGCCTCTTTTAAAGTATCCCGCATATTAAAAGCCGTAGTTTTAAGATTTTCTTTAATCAATAAATTACTAAAAGAAGGAGCAGCCATCGTCGCAATAATCGCCACCACAGCAATCGTCACCATTAACTCAATTAAGGTAAACCCCTGAATTTTACGCATATTCCCCCTCCCCTAGGCCTTAGACTGACCCATGTAAACTATTACTTATTAAAATTACAAAAACCACACACAACAGATAAAAGGTATAAAAAAACAGATAATTGCCAAAAAGCAATTATCTGTCAATTCATAAAAAATTCAGAATGTTAAATGCTTAACACTTTAGGCTTGAGTTACCGGAATACGTAACTCTTTAGGTAAACTAAAGGTAATATTCTCTTCTCGGCCATCCAACTCTTTGGGCGCTTGTGCACCCCAATCCTGTAAACGCTGAATGACCTGCTTAATTAAAATTTCCGGTGCAGATGCGCCTGCTGTTACCCCAATCTGGGCATTTCCTGCAAACCATTCCTGTTTTAGCTCATCAGCATTATCAACTAGGTAAGCTGCTTTCCCCATACGTTCCGCCAGCTCACGTAGGCGGTTTGAATTTGAAGAGTTTGGAGAACCTACCACAAGTACGACATCACAACGTTCAGCCAGATCACGCACTGCATCCTGACGGTTTTGCGTAGCGTAGCAAATATCATCTTTACGTGGACCTTGAATCAGTGGAAATTTTTGGCGAAGGGCATCAATCACTTTCGCTGTATCGTCAATTGATAAAGTCGTTTGCGTGACAAAAGCGACTTTTTCAGGATTGCGCACCGTTAAAGCGGCAACATCTTCTTCATCTTCGACCAGATAAATTTCACCACCATTTTTCTTGTCATACTGACCCATGGTACCTTCGACTTCAGGGTGACCTTCATGACCAATCAGAATGGCTTCTACGCCTTCACGGGCATATTTGGTCACTTCAATATGCACCTTGGTCACCAACGGACAGGTCGCATCAAAAACCTTTAAACCACGGCGTTCGGCTTCAAGCTGTACCGCCTTGGAAACCCCATGTGCGCTAAAAATCACAATATTGTCATCGGGCACTTCATCGAGTTCATCAACAAAGATCGCACCGCGCTGACGCAGGTCATCAACTACAAATTTGTTATGTACCACTTCATGCCGTACATAAATCGGTGGATTAAAGCATTCTAGGGCACGGTTCACGATCGCAATAGCACGATCTACACCAGCACAAAAACCACGTGGGTTGGCTAAAACAATTTCCATAGAATCCTCAATACTCACACCATTTTTAGCGGTTCAATTGAAATAAATGTAAAACAATCGACTGGTAACTATTTAGTTTAAAGCCGGTCTACTCTAAAATAGAGAAGATATTTTATCATATCAGGAAAAATATCATGTCGGGTCTCTTGTTTGTCGTTTCTGCAGCGTCTGGAACAGGCAAAACATCCCTTGTTAAAGCCCTACTTGAGCGTGTCAACAACCTTCACGTTTCTGTGTCCCATACCACACGCGGTCAACGACCTGGCGAACTCGATGGCGTACACTATCACTTCTCCCAGAAAGACGATTTTTTAAATCTGGTCAATGAAGGTGGTTTTATTGAATACGCAGAAGTGTTCGGTAATTACTACGGCACTGCACAGGCGACTGTTAAAGAACAATTGGCCAAAGGCCATGATGTGCTGCTGGAAATTGACTGGCAAGGTGCACAGCAAGTCCGTCGACTTTTTCCTGAATCTAAACAAATTTTTATCTTGCCACCAAGTCAGTTTGACCTGCGTGAACGACTGTCTAACCGGGGTACGGACACAGTGGATGTGATTGAACATCGTCTGAGCTGTGCAGTGGAAGATATGCAGCAATATAGCAACTTCGACTATATTATTATTAATGATGACTTTAATAAGGCACTGCATGACCTGGAAGCAGTGATCATCGCCAACCGTTTAACCTTGTCGCAGCAAGCCAACCGTCATGAAAAACTGATTCAGCAGCTGATCACACCGACTGAACAGTGATTAAAACTTGAGTCTATAGGCAAAGCCTTTTATACTGTGCAGTCTGTTAAAATTTATTATTCAAACGAGAATTCTTATGGCACGCGTCACCGTTGAAGATTGTTTAGACCATGTAGACAACCGCTTTGAGCTTGTACTAGTGGCAAGCAAGCGCGCGCGTCAATTGGCACGTCAAGGTATTGAACCAACTGTAGAATGGGACAATGACAAACCGACTGTTGTTGCTTTACGTGAAATCGCTGCAGGTCATGTATCCAAAGATATTTTGAAACAACGTGATCAGGATTACCAAACTTCGAGCTTGGATCTGGCACTTTCTGCAAACAACCTTAATCTGGATGGCTTTTCTTTCCAATAAGCCCTCCTCCTGAAAAAAAGCCTAGTTTAAAACTAGGCTTTTTTTGTTTTCTGGCTTTTATATTTATGCTAGAACGGTTATAACTTAACAGTTAGCTCCCGAGTTTGTCCCGGTTTTCTGCTTTTAAGCATGAAAAAAATTGACAAGCTTTATGATTTCGATTTCATTAGAGCTTTCAGTTTTTTGTTTGTAAGAAAATCCAGTTTAAAAGGTGTTTTATGCCAGGGCCACAGGTCAGTCAAGCCAAGCAACAATTACATATCATTATCGACGCGTATTTAAATGAAAGCGAAGTCGAGCGTGTGCTTGCGGCTTGTGATTATGCAGATCTGGCCCATGAAGGTATTACCCGTAAAAGCGGCGAACCCTATATTCTGCACCCGATTGCGGTAAGCTGTATTTTGGCTCATATGCGGCTGGATACTGAAACCCTGATGGCCGCCCTGCTGCATGATGTTATTGAAGATACTGACTTTAACAAAGATGATATTAGCGAGACTTTTGGTTTTACCGTGGCCGAGCTGGTCGATGGCGTGACCAAACTGAGTCATTCCAGCGATAAAGAATATAATAAAGCCGCGTCATTCCGAAAAATCCTGCAAGCCACCTTACAGGACCCACGTGTCATTATTGTGAAACTGGCTGACCGCTATCACAACATGACCACTTTGGAGGCGCTGCGCCCGGACAAACGTGCGCGTATCGCCCGCGAAACCTTTGAAATTTTTGTGCCGATGGCACGTATTGTCGGCATGAATGAGATGGCAGATAACTTAGAACATCTGTGTTATCAAAATCTTGATCTGGACATGTATAACAACGTTCAGGCAGCGCTGTTAGAAACCAAGCCAAAACGTTGTGAATATCAGGCGATCTGGGAACAAAAGCTGAATGATCTCTTAGAAGACTATAAAATTGAAGGTCGAATCAAAAAGAAAAACAATAATATTGAGCTGTTACGCCACTTTGTTAAAAATGATATTGACCTGCAAGAACTGACCCATAGCCATGCCTTTGAAATTATTTTACAAAGCATTGCAGATTGTGACCGTCTGGCAGAAATTCTGACTCAAAGCTTTAAAATTCAAAGCTATGAAGATCATATTCGCCGTCCATTACCCGGTGGCAACCAGTCCTTGATGATGCGTTTAAAAGGCGAAAAGACCACCTTGTCGCTCACCATTCAAACCGAACTGATGCGTAAAGCCGCACGTTTTGGTGTGGTACTGGGTGAAAATGCCCCGCAAGCCTGTCGTTCTGCAATTCAGGCCTCGATGCAAAATCTGAACGTGTTGGTCGATGGTGAATGCGCCAAAACCACCTTTAGTGAATTACTGGATTATCTGCATCAGGAAAAAATCTGGGTATATACCCCGCATGGGCATTTACACGAATTGCCGCAAGGTGCGACAGCGGTTGATTTTGCTTATGCGGCCAGCCTGTTTCTGGGCAACCATGCCATCGGGGCGAAAATTAACAATGAGACCAAACCGCTCTCTACCCCGCTAGTCAGCGGCCAGGTGGTCGAAATCATTACCGATGTCCTGGCAACCCCCAACCCGGACTGGCTCAGCTTTATTAACACCCAGAAAGCCCGCCGTGCCATTCAGAATATCTTGCGCGATCAGGATCTGGACGAACAGCGTCTGGTCGGTCAGCAAGCACTGAATCGTGCCCTAAAACTGTTTCATCGTTCGATCCGGGATCTGACCGAAGCTGACTGGAAAAACCTGCTGGAATGGCGTCATATTGCCACCAAAGAGCAGCTGTTTGAACAGATTGCTGTTGGTGATTTATTGCCGCAACTGGTGGCCAATCATCTATTTGCCCAAGACCAGCATCAGAATATTGCCAGCTCGGGACGCCTGATTCAGGGTACTGAAGGCGTCGATGTCAAATATGCCCATTGCTGCAATCCGGTGCTGGGCGACCCGATTCAGGGTCATCTGACCCGTCGCGGCCTGATTGTGCATCGTTCACGCTGTCATAACCTGCTGCATGAACAGCATCAGCATCCGGAAAATATCATGCCCTTGCAGTGGACCGCCGATGATCTGGACGACATCAGCTTTACCGCCTATCTCTGTATTGATCTGGCCATGGATGATGAGCAGATTTCTGACCTGATCTATCAATGCCGTAAAGCACATTCCGGGGTGGAAATGGTGCGTACTCAGGATGAGCAGACCTATGTCAATATCGTGGTACACAACCGTAAACAGATTGCCCAGATCATCCGTGACCTGCGTATGTATTTCGGTTTTCCGCGCATTACCCGTCTGACCCAGCCGGTCATTCTGAGCGAAGCCTCTAAAGCGAGTTAATCATTTAAAACGATAATGCTGTTGTCGCTTGAACTGATCGAATATGATGCATGTCGATGATAAAAGGAGAAATTAATGTCCCGCCAAGTAATCCATACTGAAAATGCCCCTGCTGCGATTGGCACTTATTCGCAAGCCATTTTAGTGGGTGATACCTTATATCTATCAGGTCAAATTGGTCTGGATCCGTATAGTATGGAACTGGTTGAAGGCATTGAAGCTCAAATTCGCCGGGTGTTTGATAACTTAAAAGCCGTCTGCGAAGCGGCCGGTGGCTCTCTGGCAGACATCGCCAAACTGAATATTTATCTGACTGATTTATCGCACTTCCAGCTGGTGAACCAGATTATGGGTGAATATTTTGCCCAGCCTTATCCAGCACGTGCAGCACTCGGTGTTGCCAACCTGCCGAAAGATGCTCTGGTCGAGATGGATGGCATTGTCATCATTCAGCAATAATTTTTAAAATTTATGTAATACCTAAACTTCTATATTTCGTTTGCAATCATGAATCACTCAAGCAAAAACCCAAGCAATAATCGGATTTTTGCTTGAGTGATATTTTTTTATCTAAATCACCAATCATTATAAAAGCTATTTCAAATGATTTTTATTGACAAACGATAACAATTATCAATAATATTACTTATCTTATTTAAACACTGTGGTTGTGTCCTATGTACGTTTGTTTATGCCGTGGCATTACAGATCAAGACATTAAAGATGCTATTGCAAATGGCGCTGAAAGTTATCGTGATGTACGCGATGCATTGGACTTGGGAACTTGCTGTGGCCGCTGTGCCCCAGAAGCCCGTATGATCATCAGTGATGAAGTTTCACAAATTGCGGCCCGTCTGGCTGTGGCCGCCTAAACCGAATAAAGATAATGATAACACCAATGATCTAAGATCATTCTTCCTCCCCCGCCTCTGACTCTGGCGGGTTTTTATTGTGATTCATCTAAGCCGAGATGGATTCGATTGCGATTTTCATTTGCTGTTCTATAAATTACTCGCCATTGCCCCCTGACTTGCTTTACTATCATGAGTTAGAGCGCTTTCTTAGAAAGATAAAACAGGTTCAAATGGAGTTATGTGATGAAAGGCAATCGTGATGTGATTAATCAGCTCAATCAGGTGTTGTATCACCATCTAACTGCGATTAACCAGTATTTCCTGCATTCGCGCATGTTTAATGACTGGGGTATTGAGAAACTGGGCTCGGCAGAATATAAAGAATCCATTGTTCAGATGAAGCATGCCGACAAGATTATTGAACGGATTTTATTTTTAGAAGGTCTGCCAAATCTGCAACATCTGGGCAAACTGTATATCGGCCAGCACACTCAAGAAGTGCTGCATTGTGATGTGCGCAAAGTCAAAGAAAATATCGAAACCATTCAGAAAGCTGTAGCACTGGCTGAAACGGAAATGGATTATGTGACTCGCGATCTGCTACAGGAAATTCTGGAAAAAGAAGAAAACTATCTGGACTGGACGACCACGCAAATCGATCTGATTGAAAGTGTGGGTATCGAAAACTATATTCAAAGTCAGCTCTAAGATTCGATTCACAATAAAAAAAGCCAGCATCTGCTGGCTTTTTTTGTACTTATTGGCGAGGCATATCCCGCGTCACTTCTGCATAGCTGAGTTCAGTTTTCTGAATCGTATTTAAACGCTGAAGTTGATGCTGTGCTTCATCTACATAGCCGTTGTAAGCCAATAAACGAATATATTTTAAAAAGTTGTATTTGGTTGGATAGCTCACCACCAGCTTTTCATATTGATGGATTTCATCTTCGCTCATCTTGCGATAAGGATTGACCTGAATCCAGTCAATGCGGTGATTAAACTCAGTCAATAGATAGATCGGCTTTTCATTAGTGATCTTTTCTGGCTGCATTTCATAGCGAATACTTTGTCCGAGTTTTGGCACCGCAACATCATAATCACGGTAAATCACGAGCAATAAGATCAATCCAAGGCTAAAAGTCAGTTTCATCCATATCGAAGGCAACGTAACCGTTTTAATTTTTGGATTCTGCGCCAAGACCGTACCTAGAATGAAACCGGCTGGTAACAGGAAATAGGCATAATGTTGTGGAAACTCAAACATGGCATGTGTCACAAATGCCCCAATCATCAGAATCCCGATGACAGACTCTGGAGTATTGACCCAGCGTTGTAACTGATAACCCAAATAACCGAAATAGGCCAAGAAAGGCAGACCGATGAGCAGTCCATTCCAGATCAAAAAGTCCAGAATAAAATTATGCGCGCTACGAATCCAGACCGGACCTTGCACCGTATCGCTGATCGAAACAAAAGCCACACTGGTCTGATACCAGCCATAGCCAAACCATGGCTGCGCCTGAATTGCAGCCAGCATCTGCTCCCAGATTGCGAGGCGTGACATATCGCCGGTGGCACGCGACACCACATCCCGGCTTTGTACGACATCCGCATCTATCGCTTGGGCAGCGAGCTGACTGAGTAATGGAAAAGCTACGATACAAGCAATAAAGAAGATGAACCAAGTGATGCTGTAATACCATTTTAGGCGAATAATCCCTTTATATTGATAGAAACCTAGATACAACATAATTGCGATCGCAGCCACCCAAGCAGTACGTGACTGACTTAAAGCCACTCCCATAACAATCACAGCAGCGCAGGCAAATAACCACTTGGTCTGGATTTTTTTCTTTTCATACAAATAAAGGCAGCTCATCAAGGCCATGACCAAGAAAGTCGCCATATTATTGGGCTGGGCAAAGTTGGCATAAGGTCGCTGGTTGCCGCTGATATTCACCATGCCTGGCAATACAGAATCCAGATTAGACCACTGACACAGCGCAATTAAACCCGTAATCGTTCCTGAAGCTAAAAATACATAACTCAAGTTGCTAAAGGTTTCTTCCCGGCTATAGTTTCCGGTTGAAAGGTGATAACCCAGCACACTTGCCAGCCAAAAGCTAAACACGAAAATAAAGCCCATCATGGCGATACTAAAAAACAACACCTGCCCTGCCAGAAAATGTACAAACGGCACACTGGCGAGTAGCAATAAAGGTAAGCTAATAGCGGGGATTTTTAGTTTTTCTTTTAGGCAGATTGCGGCTAATGTAAATAGCGAAAAGAAGGCATACAGCTCACCGGTATAGGTGACCCAAGGCCGGTAGTGAACAGGCATGAGCCACGCGAGGGAGATCAGGATTGCTGCGATGAGGGCAAGCGTGAATTTCATGGAAATATCAGGCAGTGGAAGTTTGGCACATGATAAACAAAAAGCAGATTAAAGGGTAATCTGCTTTTTTTTGATCTTTCAAATATAAGTTAATTCCAGGGGCGGAGGTCGACGATTTTAATCACTTCTACTTTTTCTTTATTGATTAAAACTACCATATCAACGGCATTGGCTTTAAGTGGTAACCATGCATTGGCATCTGGGTATTTAGCCAAAGTTCTTTCAACCCCTGTTTTTAGATTGTATTGTTCAAGCTCTTTTAACGGTAAAGCACGTTTCTGGATTTGGTTTTTGGCTTGACTCAGTTCTACATAACGCTCTGGACGTTGTGCAATGGAAATACCACTAAATACTTCTGCAAACATTTCATCATTACGTTGTTGTGTATCTTTTGCAAATTCAGTTGCGACATATTGTGGTTTAAACCATGAAGGTTGTTGGAATTGTGGGTGGGCTCGCTGAATATTACTGTCAACCAATTCATTTTTTCTAACTAATTCAAAACGATCAACATTATAAACTAACCATGCAGGACGACCCTGTTCAATGCTATAAACCCCATAACTTAAAGCAGCAATTTGAATAGCAATGATTACCGCGAGGTCAAATTTTAGAGTCTTTTTACCTTCTTTATACACAAGCCAACCTAGCAATGGTCCGACAATGACATCAATCGCCAGCATCATTAAAAAAATTTGGGTAACACCGACTGCACTTGCAAGTGGATATGGATACCAAATAAAAAATAACAGTCCAATCAGTAATATAGCAATTAGTACTGAAATAAATAAATGGCCGAGAAAAAATTTTATACGTCTTGACATTTTTTAGAATAGGTCCACAGCCGAAAATTTATAAAATGATTCAAGCAAATTTTTATTATTATCTAGATTTCTTAATTTATTTACCATCTCAAGAAGTGCTTCTTCAAGCTCACCTTTTAACATAAGATGAGGGTGATCTAATACTGGTGAACCACTAAAACCTATCATTGAAGCTACGCTATATAAATTATCACCTTCAAAAGGTGATACATAAATATAGTATCGATTGAATTTTTTAGGCATACCATATTGATCTTTTTCACTACTATAAAATGTAATACATGCTTTAATCATATCTAAACTCCTGAATAAACTAATCGCTCCCAATTATTTCCAATATGAGAATTAATATTATATTTTACAATCAAATTCTTTATATAAGAAAAAACCGTCTCCTTCATAAAGGACACGGTTTTTTTACTTTTCTAACGCTAATAACTCAAAACTTCTTAAGATTTAGTTACACGGCAGTTAGAAGGAACATATTTATAGTCTTTGGCATCATCAACAGCACAACCCCAAACAATTGGTAAACCTGGTTTAATTTCGTCAGTTGGTAAAGCACCATCAACAATAGTACCACTACCAGGTACTAAATACAGTACATCACCTTCCATCGCACCTGCAATTTGACCATCGTAAGTAATAGTAATCAGACCTTCGCCAGCAGCTGGTTCAGCTACATCGGCAATTGCAGCGATCTCGATTTTTTCAACGTTCTCAGTTGAAGTAAATTCAAATCCATAAGAACTATTTGCTGCATCGCCTGTACCATCATATGCAGCTACTGCGCCAGAACTACGAGCAGACAAAGTTTCTGCCACTGCTGTTTTTGCAGCCGAAGCCAGAGATAGACCTTCTGTTACTTTTGCACGAATTGTATAGCTTTGATATGCAGGAATTGCGACTGCAGCCAAAATACCGATAATTGCTACAACAATCATTAATTCAATAAGGGTAAAACCCTTTTGTACTGTATTCATAACATTCTCCACAAATGTTTTTTGTTTATTTATAAGCCTAAAGAAAAAGCTCATTTAGCTTAATTTTATATTTAGCACTAAGTGTGCCAAGTTTTATTATAATAAAATTGAGAGAAAAAACAGCACTTTAAAAAAATATTTTTATTTTTGTAACTATCATGTTTAATTTTGTGTAACTAACTGACAAAAAATGTCAGTTAGTTGACTAAAATCACCCCAGAATAATCGGCTTATTCCCTAATTCATTTTCTAAATCTACTATTTTCCGATCATAGTACTGATCTAAAACCTTTCCAATCTGCCTTATTCCCTCAATCACACCTTCTTTAAACTTCTGCTGAGCCAGATTTTGAATGATGTTTTGACAGATTTCATCCCAGACTTGCTGGGTCGTCGCATTCTTAATTCCCCGATCAATCACAATTTCAACCTTGTGCTCACACAGGTTCAAATAAAGCAGTACCCCACTATTATATTCGGTATCCCAAACGCCAAGCTCAGCAAAGAGTTGTCGAGCCCGACATAAGGTATCTTGATAATAAGCAGATCGTGAAGGCAGACAGCCTTCAATCACCACCTGAATCTCCCCGACATGCCCATGCTCGGCTTCTTCGACTGCCACTGCAATGGCATGCTGATCCTGCTTGGAGAAAAAGCGTTTGGTTGCCGGCATATAAAAGAAATGCTTGAGCCAGCGTTTAAAACTCGGCTGCGCATGCTCTTCCAGCTTCGGCCGCGTGACAATTTCTGTCGTATCTGTCGTTGTTACCATGAGCCTGATGCTCCTCCCCCACCAAATCCACCACCGCCACCGCCGAAGCCGCCGCCCCCAAAACCACCACGACCACCGCCGCCGCGGCCACCACCTGCCATAAAGGCATGTAGAATCAGCTGGGCCAGTGAAGTGACCAATAAAAAGAATACCCCGGCACCAATCATTAAACTGGCAATTAAACCCATGCCATTGACCAGACCGGCAGCTGTCCCTGCAACTGCGGCAGTCGCAGCACTGAGTTTCCTGCCAAAAATCATGGAACCTATGACACCCGCAATAATAATAAAGATGACACTCCCAAAAGTAGCTTGCGATGCTTTTTGGGCCTGATAAGCCTGTTCCTGACGCTCTTTCAACTCATCCGCGGCCTGTGCTGCAATTTCAGGATCTAAATTTAAAATTCGTTCAATTTCGGTTAACCCGGAATCAATGCCCTGCGCATACTGACCTTGCTTAAAAAATGGCGTGATCTTGTCATTGATAATCCGACCTGCCACGATATCGGGTAGCACCCCCTCCAGGCCGTAACCGGTCAAAATTTGAATACGGCGATCATTAATGGCAATGGTCATCAACAAACCATTGTCGCGTTTAGCCGAGCCAAGCTGCCAGGCTTCAGCAACGCGCATGGAGTAATCAAAAATATCTTCCTGCCCCGTGGTCGGAACAATGACTACACCTATTTGCCCTTTACCTTCATTATAAAGTTTTAGAATACGCTGACTGAGTTGCTGTTTTTCAGTAGGACTGAGTAAATTTGCCTGATCAATGACCGGTTCATTCAGACTGGGTAAGTCGCGCTGAAGCTGCCCTTCTGCCATGTCATTGGCAATTTGTGGCTGCTGGGCTGAGGTTGTTTCAGTAGCCGTTTGAGCTGTTTGAGAATTAGTCGCAGCCGGATTTTGCAATATTTCACGTGCAACAATAACTTCTTCGGTATCGGTTGCTGTGGCGGTTTCTGCTGATACAGGCACTACCATCCCCATGGCCAACATGAGGAGCAACCCGGCACAGTATTTCAGCAGCATCTCAGACATCTGATTTCTCGCTTATTTACAAGTCAGTCATTATTCAAAGGAAACCGTTGGAGCTTTTTGGGCACTTTGCTCGGCACTAAAGTTTGGTTTGGTATCCATACCAATTACTTTGGCGGTCATCACTTGCGGGAATTGACGCGCATAAGAGTTAAAGTCCTGAACCGTAGTGATATAACGGTTACGTGCTACAGCGATTCTATTTTCAGTACCTTCGAGCTGTACCTGTAAATCACGGAACTGCTGATTGGCTTTCAGGTCTGGATAATTCTCGGTCACCGCCAATAAACGCGACAAAGCACTGGTCATTTGCGACTGCGCTTCCTGATAACGCTGGAATAATTCAGGATCTTCCAGTACTTCACGATCCACTTTTAAACCGGCAACATTGGCACGTGCTTGAGTCACTTCGGTCAATACCTGCTCTTCATGCGCGGCATAGCCTTTGACTACATTGACCAGATTGGGTACCAAGTCGGCACGGCGCTGATACTGGTTTTGCACTTCAGACCATGATGCGGTGACCGCTTCATCTTTCACCTGCAAAGTGTTATAGCCACATCCTGTGAGGGTCAAGGTACTGGCCAGCATCAGGGTTATTAAAGATTGTTTTAATAGACGCATGATGTTTATCCTCAATTATTTATTGATATTGATTTAATTAATTTGATTTTAAACAGTATTTTCTAAAGTTTTGTTACTTTTTATAATATTTTTTAATGGACTGTCTTTCCGTTGAATCAGACTCAAAAATAAAAAACCCGCCGAAGCGGGTTTTCTTGAATGATATGCGTTGATGGCTAACGATTAGATATCCAGATAATCCAGAATTCCTTCTGCGGCCTGACGGCCTTCCCAGATCGCAGTAACTACCAGATCAGAGCCGCGCACCATGTCACCACCGGCAAAGATTTTTGGATTTGAGGTCTGGAACTTGTATTGCTGCTGTTCAGCGGCAATGACACGACCTGAACCATCCAGATTAATCTCGACATCGGCGAACCAGTCAGCAGGGCTGCTACGGAAACCAAAAGCCAGCAAAACGGCATCGGCGGGCAAAATTTCTTCTGAACCCGAAATTGGTTCCGGGCTACGGCGACCACGAATATCCGGCTCCCCCAACTGTGTGCTAATCACTTTCACCCCTGTGACCTTGCCATGTTCACCGACGATTTCGATCGGCTGACGGTTGAATTGAAATTCGACCCCTTCTTCGCGTGCATTTTGTACTTCACGACGTGAACCCGGCATGTTTTCTTCATCACGACGATAAGCACAAGTTACTGTCTCAGCACCTTGACGAATCGAAGTCCGGTTACAGTCCATCGCTGTATCACCACCGCCCAGCACAATGACTTTTTTGCCTTGTACGCTGATATATTCAGCCGGATCTTTTTCCCAGCCTTGAGTACGGTTGACATTGGCAATCAGGAAGTCCAGTGCATCAACAACACCATCCAGGTCTTCGCCGGCAAAACCACCTTTCATGTAGGTATAGGTGCCCATACCCATGAATACCGCATCATAATCATTAAGTAACTGGTCAATCGTGACATCGGTGCCAATTTCAGTGTTGAGACGGAATTCCACGCCCATGCCGGTGAAAATTTCACGGCGGCGTTTCATCACATCTTTTTCCATTTTAAATTCTGGAATACCAAATGTTAAAAGACCACCAATTTCCGGACGTTTGTCAAACACGACTGGCTTTACGCCGGCACGAACCAAAATATCCGCACAGCCAAGTCCGGCAGGACCTGCACCAATAATCGCGACTTTTTTATTGGTCCACTTCACATTAGACATATCCGGACGCCAGCCCAAAGCAAAGGCGGTGTCATTGATATATTTTTCAGCATTGCCAATGGTGACTGCACCGAAACCGTCGTTCAGGGTACAAGCTCCTTCACATAAACGGTCTTGCGGACAAACACGACCACAGACTTCCGGCAAGGTATTGGTCTGGTGGCACAGTTCCGCTGCCTGAAACAAACGTCCTTCAGCCACCAGTTTCAACCAGTTCGGAATGTAGTTATGTACCGGACATTTCCACTCACAATACGGGTTACCACAACCGAGACAACGATGAGTCTGGTTCGCAGCGATTTCCGCAGTAAACGGTTTATAAATTTCCACAAATTCTGCTTTGCGGACATCAAGCTCTTTTTTCTCTGGATCTTGGCGTGCGACATCCAGAAATTGAAAGTCATTACTCAGGCGTTCTGCCATGTCTCTCTCCGTGGCTAGAGGTAAGGGCTTTACAGTTACCTTACTTCTGCCTATATATCTGTTGGTCGTGGAATTATTGTGGATCAGCTTGAGTTGTTTTTAACAGCGTTTGCAAGTTGGCTGCTTTTGGTTTTACCAACCAGAACTTACGGCTATAGAAATCAAACTCATGGCGGATCTTGTACGCCCAAGCACTACCGGTTTCTTTAATATGTTCATCCAGGATACGACCCAGAAAGGCTTTGTGCTCTTCCATCGCTTCGGTGGAAATACGATTCAGCTCAATTAGTTCGTGGTTATAATGATCAACGAAGTCATTATCCAGATCAAGTACATAAGCAAAACCACCGGTCATACCCGCCCCGAAGTTATGTCCAACTTTACCCAGCACGGTCACAATCCCACCGGTCATATATTCACAGCAGTGATCGCCGGCACCTTCGATGACCGCAAATGCGCCCGAGTTACGCACCGCGAAACGCTCGCCTGCCGTACCCGCGGCATATAGCTTACCGCTAGTGGCACCGTAGAGGCAGGTGTTGCCAATGATTGCGGTATTTTGGGTCTGGAAAGGCGAACCTTTTGGCGGGAAGATCGAAATGCGACCACCGGCCATGCCTTTACCGACATAGTCATTGGCATCGCCTTCAAGGCTGATGTGCAGACCACCGGCGTTCCAGACACCGAGCGACTGACCTGCAGTACCGTTCAGGTGTACTTTCACTGGATGATTTTCCATGCTCAGGTTGCCATAACGGCGGGCAATTTCACCGGATAAACGCGCACCAATCGAACGGTCACAGTTACCAATCGAGAAGTGATACTCACCGCCTGTTCCGGCTTCAATCGCAGGCAGGATTTCCGCCACCATTTTCTCTGCCAGAATCCCTTTATCAAATGGCGCATTGCCTTGAACTTGGCAATACTGCGCTTTGCCTTCCGCAGCAGGATGGGATTCCAGTAATTTACTTAAATCCAGATGCGCATGCTTGGCGGTCTCACCCGGCAAGACTTCTAATAAATCTGTCCGGCCAATCAGGTCTTTTAGACGCGATACACCCAGTGCTGCCAACCATTCACGGGTTTCTTCAGCAATAAAGGTGAAGAAGTTGATCAGCATTTGTGGCTCGCCAATATAATGCTCTTGACGTAAGTGATCCTGCTGAGTTGCTACACCGGTTGCACAGTTATTCAAGTGACAGATACGCAGGTATTTACAACCAAGTGCAATCATTGGCGTTGAACCAAAACCAAAGCTTTCAGCCCCTAAAATCGCGGCTTTGACCACATCCAGACCGGTTTTTAAACCGCCATCGGTTTGTACGCGAACTTTACCACGCAGGTCGTTGACACGAAGAGCCTGATGCGCCTCAGAAAGACCCAGCTCCCACGGTGAACCTGCATGATGAATTGAAGAAAGTGGCGAAGCCGCTGTACCGCCATCATAACCAGAAATGGTAATGAAATCGGCATAGGCTTTCGCTACACCTGCCGCAATCGTACCGACACCCGGTTCAGAAACCAGCTTAACGGACACCATCGCCTGTGGGTTAACCTGTTTTAAATCAAAGATCAACTGTGATAAATCTTCAATTGAATAGATGTCATGATGCGGAGGTGGCGAAATAAGCGTGACACCCGGTACAGAGTAACGTAAACGGGCAATCAGACCATTCACTTTACCACCCGGCAACTGACCACCTTCACCTGGTTTTGCACCTTGCGCGACTTTAATCTGTAGAACTTCTGCCGATGTTAAATACGCAGGTGTCACACCAAATCGGCCCGATGCAATTTGTTTGATTTTCGAGTTACGGATGGTGCCGTAACGTGCTGGATCTTCACCGCCCTCGCCTGAATTCGAGCGACCGCCAATCGTGTTCATGGCAATCGCTATCGCCTCATGTGCTTCAGGTGACAGTGCGCCCAAAGACATGCCGGCGGAGTCAAAACGTGGCAGAATCTCTTCCACCGATTCCACTTGATCGACTGGAATCGAGTTGTCTGTTTTCAGTTTAAACAGGTCACGAATCGTGGCGATCGGACGCTTGTTCACCAGTTCTGCATATTCTTTAAAGTCAGCATAATTACCCGAACGTACTGCTTTATGTAGCGAATTGATCACATCCGGGTTAAAAGCATGGTATTCCTTGCCGAATACGAATTTCAGCAAGCCGCCCTGATCAATTGGCTTACGGTTTTTCCAGGCAATATCCGCCAACTGTTTCTGATCATTTTCAAGATCGACAAAAGTGGCACCCTGAATACGACTTGGCACACCGATGAAGCATTTATCCACCACTTCATTCGATAGACCGACTGCTTCAAATAACTGACCGCCACGGTAAGAGGCTACCGTCGAAATTCCCATTTTAGATAGAACTTTTAGTAAGCCTTTTTCAATGCCTTTACGGAAATTGTTTTGTGCATAGATTGGATCACCCAAGAGCTCGCCTTTGGCGACCAGATCATTGATCACGTCATAAGCCAGATACGGATAGATCGCGGTTGCGCCAAAGCCGAGAAGCACTGCGAACTGATGTGGATCACGGGCAAAACCGGTTTCAACAATCAGGTTGGCATCGGTACGCAAACCAGTATTAATCAAGTAATGATGCACCGCACCGGTCACCATAAAGGCATTGGCTGGCAAGTGGCCTTCACGGATTTTCTTGTCTGAAAGCATCAGTAAAGTTTTGCCATCACGAATCGCTTGTGCAGCCTCGATGCAAATACGCAGAATTGCGGCTTGTAAACCTTCAGTTTCAGTATAGTTCAGGTCGATGTCCGCAATTTCGTAACCTTTACGCCCCAAGGTACGAATTTGATGCATTTTCGAGTTTGAAAGAACCGGACTGGAAATAATCAGACGGTCAGCATGTTCAGGCCCCTGTTCAAACACGTTCTGTTCACGGCCTAAACAGGTTTCCAGTGACATCACGATCGATTCACGCAGTGGATCAATTGGCGGGTTGGTCACCTGCGCAAACTGCTGACGGAAATAATCCGACACATGGCGCACCTGACGTGACAATACTGCCATGGGCGTATCATCGCCCATCGATCCCACAGCTTCCTGACCACTTTCCGCGATTGGACGCAATAACTGGTCACGTTCTTCAAAGGTTACCATGAACATTTTCTGTGCCGCTTTCAGGCCATCGCCTTTTAAGCCTTGATCACATAAATATTCTTCCAGCTCGGGGCTACCTTGCAAACGCACAGAATTTTCACGTAACCATTCACGGTATGGACGCATACGTTTTAGATGATGATTCACATCTTGCGTATCCAGTACCTTGCCGGTTTGCGTATCGATCACCAGCATTTGGCCGGGGCCAACACGTCCTTTAGAAATCACATCTTCAGGTTGATAACCCCAGACCCCAATTTCCGACGCCAGCGTGATATAACCATTTTTGGTAATCACCCAACGTGCCGGACGCAGACCGTTACGATCCAGCATACAAATCGCATGACGGCCATCCTGAATCACCAGACCTGCCGGGCCATCCCAGGCTTCCATATGTTTTGAGTTAAATTCATAGAAAGCACGCAAGTCCGCATCAAGCGTTTCCACGTTCTGCCACGCAGGCGGAACCAGCATACGTAAGGCACGGAACAGATCCATACCACCACCGACCAGAATCTCCAGCATATTATCCAGGCTTGAAGAATCCGAACCGGTACGATTCACAATCGGTTTCAGTTCAGTTAAACCCGGCAATAACGGATTTTCAAATTTTGGCACACGCGCCATGGCCCAGTTACGGTTGGCCGTAATGGTGTTGATTTCACCATTGTGCGCCAGATAACGGAACGGCTGTGCCAACGGCCAGCGTGGCAAGGTATTGGTCGAGAAACGTTGATGAAATACCACGATATGTGATTCCAGACGCGGATCAGCCAGATCGGTATAAAAGTCTGCAATCGCTTCCGGCATCATCAAGCCTTTATAGCTGATGACCGTTGAACATAACGTGGTGACATAGAATGAGGTGTCATTCAGCAGCAATTGTTCTGCACGACGACGCGCCAGGAATAACTTACGGTTAAATTCAACCTCGGTCACGCCCATCGGGCAATTGACAATAATCTGTTCAAATGCCGGCATCGATTGCAAGGCAATTTCACCCAGTGCATCGACATGGGTTGGAATCACACGCCAAGCCAGAACAATGAGACCTTCAGCTTCAATTTCTTTGTTTAAAACCTGTTTGGCATGTGCAGCAAGCGCAGGATCAAGATTTAGGAACACCGAACCGACAGCAAAGACTTCACTTAAAGTCGTATCACTTAAGCGTTTTGCTTCTTCACGAAAGAACTTTTTCGGCATCGCCAAAAGCAGACCACAGCCATCCCCAGTCTTGCCATCGGCGGCAATACCACCACGATGGGTCATACAACTTAGGCTATGAATCGCGGTCTTGACAAGATCATGGCTTGCATCGCCCTGCATATGGGCAATTAAACCAAAACCACAGTTATCTTTAAACTCATCCGGTTGGTATAAACCTTGAGCGGGAGCTACATTATTAGGCGATGGCATGTGCATAGCGTACCCTTCTTTTCACGAAGCCTTACAGGCTGTTAAACAATCTAAATTCTTCTCTGCGCTGCGTGTAATGGACTTTCGAAGACCGTCTTGCTAGAGCAAAATCTTTTCATCTTTATTTCTTCAGACTAGTCCTTTTTCAGACTGAATGCATAAAAAAATAAAGTTTATTTTGCTGATGAATAACATAAAAATCAGGAATAAATATGACATTCATAGGTTGTCATCGAATCATTTTTCGCGCTAAAACAGGGAGATTAATTCAATCCATGCACCAATAAAGCAAATTACATGCCAATAAATAGCACATAAATTAAAACCATACAGATGACAAAGCTTTAACAAGGATTACAGGGATACTGGTTATTTTTAATGTTTATTTTTTGCACCAAAAGCGCACATTTCTAATTAGGTCATTTTTTTGGTGCGCTATTTTAGAACGGATTAGTTAAAAGGATCACTAATCTCATTGTTTTGAGGACGGGAATTCCCCCCTTGGTTCGGTCGATTATTATTGTTTTGTGGTTGCGGAGCACCTTCTACAGCGCTCTCGGATTTCTGTACATCGAGCACATTTCCAGCGGCATCACGACGCACAATTGTGGTACTGGTGGTCGCATCCGAACTACGCGGTTTAACCTCAGCCCGAGTTTGCTGTCTGAGTCGTACAGCTTCATCTACCTTCGGTAAAGGTACGTTTTTCAAGCGAATCTCATACAGCTTTTGATTGCTTGCCAACTCCTCTGAACCCAGATTATTGACCAGACTGACATACTGCTGTATTGGCACCACTTCAGGCTTCACTGAAGCAGGCAAATTTAAATTCAATGTAGATAAGGCCTGATTGGCTTCTGCGGCGGTCTTATACTGACCATACAGCAGCACATATTGTTCTGGCTGATTTTCACCGGATATTCTTAGATAAATAAAAGGCTTACGATCTGGCTGTTTTTTAAGAAAGCTTTTGAGAATGGCTTCATTGCTGACGCGAAATAATTCAATCGCATGCTGTTTTTTCGCCTCATTAACAAATTTGGTGCCGCGAAATTCTGGCTCATGAGTGGCATTTACAATGGTGCGCGTATTCAAATCGAGGGGTTTGACCTCGTCAAAAAGCGCACCAAGATGGGTCATTGTCGCTACTTTTTCCGGCTGAATTTGTAATTGAACTTTAGTTTCTGGCTTTTTTTCCACTTCAATTACCGCATCTGAATCAGTAATGGCCCAAAAGATCAAGGCTGCAAATAGACAGCATACACCACAGACCAGCCAGAAATAGTGCTGAACCTTTTGCCAAGGAGTGTGTAATGCTGTCATAAAAACTAAAACCTATGCCTGATTCGCTAAAATTGCCTGTTGCATTCGCTCAAGATCAAAATCCCGAGTAATCACAGCTTTGCCTAATTGTTGCAACAACACCAGACGCAATTGTCCATTCAAGACTTTTTTGTCATGGGCCATATATGCCAGGAAATCATCAAGAGGGATTTTAGGACAAACGATCGGAAGTTTGGCACGAGAAATGATTTTTTTTGTACGCTCCAGATCACTCTGAGAAATCCAGCCCATACGCTGTGATAAATCTGCCGCCATGACCATACCTGTTGCAACAGCCTCACCATGTAGCCAGACACCATACCCCAGATAAGATTCAATCGCATGTCCAAAAGTATGCCCCAGATTCAGTAGAGCACGTTCCCCTTGCTCTTTTTCATCATTGGCGACAATCCGGGCCTTGTGCGCACAGGAACGATAAACGGCCTCAGCCAGTAGTTTCTCATCACGACTGACCAGAGCATCCATGTTCTCTTCAAGCCAGAGCAGAAATGATTCATCACCGAGTAGCGCATATTTAATCACTTCAGCCAAACCGGCCGAAAGTTCACGATCGGGTAAAGTAGAAAGTTGCGACATATCGGCCAGCACCACTTGCGGTTGCTGAAATGCACCAATCATGTTTTTACCCAGTGGATGATTAATCCCGGTTTTTCCACCGACACTGGAATCGACTTGAGACAGTAAAGTCGTCGGTACCTGAATGAAGTACACGCCACGCTGGAAACATGCCGAAGCAAAACCGGCCATATCGCCAATCACACCACCACCGAGCGCAAGCACCGTACAGTCCCGGTTAAAACCAGCTTCAAGCAATGCATCAAAGATCAGATTCAGATGCTGGCTATCCTTATATTTTTCACCATCGGGCAAAATACAGGTCGCAACATGCTTGTCTAAAGCTGCAATCGCAGTTTGATAATGCTGCAAATAAAGTGGCGCAACCGTGGTATTGCTCACAATCATCACTTGCTTGCCATGAATATAGGGAGCCAATAAGGCCTGTGGATCAAGATCGCTCCCGATAAAAATAGGGTAACGACGTTCTCCGAGTTCTACATATAAGGTTTGCATGTTTGATTAACCACTTTATTCAATGTACTTAGTTCTTGGAAGTAATGAGATTGAGAATCCGCTGCGCCAGATCTCGTGCCGCACCCTGATTGGTCTCAATGATATGATGTGCCACTTCCCGATACAAGGGGTCACGAACTGCCAATAAATCACGTAACTTTTGTTCCGGATTTTCGACTTGGAGGAGTGGACGGTTTTTATCGCGATAGGTACGCTGCAGTTGAATTTCAACCGGCGTATAGAGATAAACGACGATCCCACGCTGTTTCAGATAGTCCCGATTCAAGACCTGAGTAATGGCACCACCGCCAGTGGCTAAAACTAAATGGGGGCGTGAAGTCAGTTCATTAATTACAGCAGTTTCACGGTCACGAAAACCCTGTTCCCCTTCTTTCTCAAAAATCCAGGGAATCGTCGCACCTGTTTTACGTTCAATTTCATGATCGCTATCTAGAAATTCGCGTCCTAACAATTCTGCGAGATGTCGTCCTACTGTTGTTTTACCGGCCCCCATCGGCCCTACCAAATAAAGATTTGGTAGGGTTTCAAACTCTTTGCTTGGCAAGGAGTCACCTATTCGTTTTGTTAAATTCAAAATATATTAATGATTTCTTGAAACACTGTCATTAACAATTCGAGGTGTAACGAAAATCAGCAACTCACGCTTGTTATCCGATTTTAAATCTTTACGGAATAAACGCCCTACATAAGGAATATCCCCCAGGAATGGCACCTTGGTTTGTGCATTACGGGTTTCCTGCTCAAAAATCCCACCCAGGACCACTGTTTCACCATTATCCACCAGCACATTGGTATTGATCTGGTTTTTATTAATAGTCAATTGTCCGGTCGGCGTTGGGTTGCCTGGGGAGTCACTGGTAATATTCAGCTCCATCTGCACTTTCCCATCTGGAGTAATACTTGGCGTGACATCCAGACTCAAAGTCGCATCAATAAACTCAGTAGTGGATACAGCATTGGCCCCTCCACCTTCAGCAGATTGATACGGAATTTGTGAACCAGATGCAACCGTGGCTTTTTGCTTGTCTGCTGTGAGTACTTTTGGTGTTGAAATAACTTCACCATAGCCATCCGCTTGCAATGCAGACAGTTCAAGATCCAGCATAAAATCAGAGAGACTAATCAAACCAAAGGCAATACGGCTGGCGCCCGGACTGGTGACACCCAAGTCTACATTCAGGTTTTGTGGACGCTGAATTTCATAAGTATATCCGCCCAAATCACTTTCTTGCGGATCTCTGAGATCCCACAACGTCGTATCGCTACCACCGACCAGAAGGCTATTATTGTTGGTAATTCCTTGTGACAGAATCCCCCACTTCACCCCCATTTCTTTAGTGAAGTCAGTGGTGGCACGTACAATACGCGCCTCAACCATTACCTGCTTGACCTGTACATCGAGCAGATCCACCATATTCCGGATTTTATCGATAAAAGGCTGGGTATCATTCACAATAATGGTATTGGTTCGTGCATCGATAGACACTGAACCACGTGAACTTAATAAACTTTCTTTATCATCATTATTCGTGGTGTTACTTGAACCGCCCGAACTAGATGCACCTTTATTTTGAGTGATCAGTTTTTCAATATCTGTAGCTTTAGCATAACTCAGCTGCATATATTCAGTCTGAATAGGGGCAAGTGCAACGCTCTGCTTCAAGGCTTTTGCCTCTTCCTCTTCTGCCTTAATCAGTTCTGTCACTGGTGCAATCCAGATCACATTGCCATTACGGCGTTTATCCAGGTTTTTGGTTTTCAGTACAATATCCAGTGCCTGATCCCAAGGCACTTCTTTTAGGCGCAAGGTAATATTGCCTTGTACACTATCTGCTGCCACCATATTGATATCGGTAAAATCAGCCAAAAGCTGTAGTACACGACGTACTTCAATATCCTGGAAATCGAGTGAAATTTTCTTGCCGCTATAAGCCACGGTCTTCGGACGTAGCGGACTCTTGGCTTCCGGACGTTTCAAACTAATGGTCAGCTTATTATCCGTTTGATAAGCCATATATTCATAACTTTCCCCGGACTGGATCGTAATCACGCCTGATCCATTTTGATTCACTGCATCCACACTCGACACAGGCGTCGCGAAATCATTCACATTCAGACGACGGGTCAAATGCGTCGGGATCTTCGTGCCTAAGGTTCGAACAATGATTTTAGTCCCCTGCTGCTGTACATCGACCGGGGTGTTGTTGCCTGCCAAGTCAATCACCACCTGACCTTCACCTTGAGCCCCACGCTGGAAACTGATATTGCTAATTCCCTGAGCTGACTGCTGTAATACCGGTTGAGCTGTCGCGACTGGTGTGACTGAATTGATTTTCAGGATAAAGGTATTCCCTTCAACTCGCGTGGTAAAGGCACCAGCATCTGCCAGATTAACAGTCAAACGGGCACGTTGTGCATCCGAAGTCACATCGACCGAACTGGCTTCACGTGTTGCCACCGGAATATTGCTTTGCTTTAAGTTTTGTTGGGCCTGGTCAAAATCTAAAATTAGACGCGAAGGTGATTCTAATTGATAGGCTTGTGGCTGTGGTGGCAAACCATTGAACATCACCCGAATTTCAGTTCCTTGTCCAGGAAGCTGCATAGCTACGATATTGGTCACGGCTACCTGTGCGCTGGCTGCTTGCATCACCGCAATCGCAACAGCACCCATTGAAAACTGACGAAACACACGATTCATTGTATTAGCATCCCCAAAAATAAATTCTTTAATACTCTTATTCATTGTTATTCCCTAAAACTTATGGTGCCGGCCCAATCAGAACCAGACTTCGCGGACGCTCCACATATCCTTCACGGCCATCTGGAATAATCTCAATCAAATCGATCTGCGTTGGTGTAATACCACTCACACGACCATGATTAAGCCCCATATAGCTACCACGCTGTATCCGTTCAATCTCACCGTCCGGTGTCTGGATTAAAGCCAGAATCTGTCCGGCCTGATTACGCATGCTGCCTTTCATGCTCAAGGTTTCCAGAGGATAACTTTCCAGTGGTTGCAATTGGCGTGACAAATTTGGATAAACCCGTTTCCCCGCCATAATCTTTAGCTCGGCAGCCAGAGAACTCGGTAGAAAAGGACTTTTGATCTGATGTGCTGCATAGTTGAAGGTTTCAACTGGCATAAAATCGGGTGCAGGTTCAATCGGCAAAGGTGGCTGGTTACGAATATTGGCCATTTCCTGATTGACTGCATCAATACGTGAATCGCATCCCAGCAATACCAGTCCAAGCGCTAAAACTGAAGTAATTTTAATCCTATTCATTACTGCGCCCCCTGAGTCGTGCTCGTACCTGCTGAAGAAGCCTCGGCATTGCCCACATAACGATAGGTTTTGGCCTTAACCACATAATCAATCACCGGAATCTCAGACTTTTTCTCTTTATTCTCAGTACCGGTAATGGTGAAATCATGCAAGGTAACAATACGCGACAAGCCTGCAATACTGCTGACAAAAGAACCAAAAGCGTGATAATCCCCAGTCGCTTCAATCGCAATGGGCTGTTCAATAAAGAACTCTTGCTTAATTTCAGGTTCCAGACGGATATTTTTAAACTTCAGACCTGAATTGACACCGCTCAGGTTAATATCCTCAACCAGACCCGGAATTTCAGTTTCCTTCGGCAATTGTTCTAATTGCTGGTTAAAACGTGCTTCCATTTCCTGAAGCTGAATCTGATATTGTTGTAGATTACGTAATTTTGATTCCTTTTCACGAAACTCATTCAGCAGGTTTTGTTCCTGGGCACTGGCTTGTGAAATCGATTCAATCGTACTTCTGGTCAGGGCAAAATAAATCAGCATAAATACCAAGATAACAATAAAAATCCAGCAGCTAATCTTGACCGATAAAGGCCAGCTGCCATAATTATTAGGATCTAGGGTATTGAATTGCTGAAAAAATTTCTCAACTGTCATTTTATTTTTAGGTACAGCCACGGCATCCTGGCTGAACTCATCGAATTTTTCATTACTCATGATGATGCCCCCGGAGTGGTATTGGCTGCTTGCTGTTCTTCATTCAGTACCGGTTCAGCGATCTGATCCAGATCCACAGTCACGGTAAAGCTGCCATAAGACTCTTCAACACGTGGAATAATCGAGCTCGGTGCCTTTTCTTTGGATTCTTCAGCCACCAGGAAGGCATTCATAAAGGCATTTCGGTACCAGGAGGAAGCTTCCAGATTACGCAGTAATTCTGCTACGGTATTTGGACTCTCGGCTCGACCTTCGATGCTAAATTTATCACCAGTACGCTGAAACTTGGTGATGTACATATTGGCTGGTGTCACCCGTACAATTTCATCAATCAAATGTACGGCGATCGGACGTTGCGTTTGCAAGCCCTGAATCAGCTTCATCCGCTCAACAATGGCATTACGTTGCTCTTGCAAACCTTCTAGCGCTTTTAACTGCACATCCAGATTCTGGTTGGTACTTTGAATCAGCTGATTGGCCTGTTCCTGATCCTGAAGCTTGTGATCATAATAAAACCAGGTTGAACCTGCCGCCGCCAGTCCTAAGAAAAGCGCCCCCACACAGATTGCCACGAATTCATTATTTCTTTTAATTCTTAGCTCATCACGCCAAGGAAGTAAGTTAATCTTTGCCATTAATCAAAACTCCTCAATGCCAAACCACATGCAACCATGAGTGATGACGCGTCATTTTCAATTTTTTTAATATCAATTTGAGGAGAAAAGCCCATTTGCAAAAATGGATTCGCGATCGTGACACGGTAACCGAGTTTTTGTTGTAATAATTTTGCCAGACCTGGAATATTGGCATTCCCGCCGGCCAATAAAATATGATCAATCTCATTAAACTGAGACGATGAAAAGAAGAATTGTAATGACCGCGCTGCCTGTTGCACCACAGCATCCAGAAACGGTTCTAGCACTTCAATATCATAGTCATCTGGCAAAGCACGGGTTTTTTTAGCACGCCCGGCTTCTTCAAAAGACAGACCATAACGGTTCTGAATTTCCTGAGTCAGCTGTTTGCCACCGAACACCTGCTCACGGGTATAAATAATTTTGTTGTTCTGCATGACAGACAAGGTGGTCATACTATGTCCAATGTCTAAAATACCGACAGTATTTACCCCCATCGGCAAAGTATCCGAAAACACTTTAAAAGCATTTTCCAGCGCAAAACTTTCTACATCCGCGATCTTGGGTGTCAGTCCGGCAATTTCCAAAACTTCAGAACGTGCTTCAATATTTTCAATGCGGGTTGCCACCAACAGCACATTGACCCGGTTTGGATTGGCAAGACGGTCAGGCAGAACTTCAAAGTCCAGACTGGCTTCATCGAGTGGGAACGGAATATACTGTTCTGCATCCTCACGAATCTGAACTTCACGCTCATCATTCGACATGTCTGCATCCATCTCGATAGTTTTGGTAATCACCATAGAGGTTGGAATGGCAAAAGCGGCATGATTCGACTGGGTGTTGGCCAAATTAATTGCACGCCCAAGGGCATCCGCGACTGCTTCCGGGTTTAAGACGTTTTTTTCAACAACACTGTTTTCCATTAATGGGACCAAAGCATAGCTCTCTACCCAGTAACGGCTACTTTTTACAGAAAGCTCCAAAACCTTAACAGAAGTCGAACTAATATCAACTCCTATTAACCCCTTATTTGGTTTACGATATAACCTGCGCACAATATAATTCCTATTATTTTTTTGTCCCCAATTAAATCTAACTTACCAATCGATCCGATCTATAATTTTATATAGATACAATAACTCATCTAACAATATGTATATCTAAAGGATATACTGATCGGTAATTAGTTCGCCATTAGCTCTTATTAAAACTTACTTGTTATGAAAAAGCTATCTTGTTCAGGCCTTGTTCACCCATTTTTTTTGATCATTATCATTATCCTGATCTCAATTCCGATGGGTTTCTATGGCATGTATCTCTATATTGCCCCATCTTTGCCTGAAATGTCCACGCTTAAAAAGGCGCCTTTATTAAAGCCTTTACAAGTTTTTAGTTCAGATAATGAATTAATTGCTGAGTATGGTGGCAAGCTTTCTGTTCCCGTGAAATATGAACAAATTCCATCCGAGTTTATTCATGCTTTCCTCGCCGCTGAAGATTCCAGCTTTTTCGAGCATAGCGGAATCAGTTTTAAAAGCTTAGGCCGTGCAGTCAGTGAAAGTATCACCGGTTCGGATGTGCAGACCGGTGGTTCCACTATCACCATGCAGGTGGCGAAAAATTATTATCTCAGCCCCGAACGAACACTCAAGCGTAAACTGACTGAAATTTTTCTGGCCCGTAAGATTGAGCAAAGCCTGACCAAAGAAGAAATTCTGACACTCTATGTGAATAAAATCTTCTTGGGTAAAAATGCCTACGGGATCGCAGCAGCAGCCAAAATTTACTATAACAAGAGTTTAGAAGAGCTTTCGATTGCGCAGATGGCCATGATTTCGGGCTTACCTAAAGCACCTTCTCGATATAATCCGGTGGCCAACCCCAAACGTGCTCTCGAACGTCGCAACTGGATTTTAGGACGTATGCTGCAACTGGGCTATCTGAACCAGAGTCAGTATCAACAAGCGATTGCTGAACCCATCAATCTGAATATGCCTGACCGCAGTACCCGCAATAAATTCCCGTATGTCGGTGAGATGGTGCGTTCTGAACTGGTACAAAACTTTGGCGAACAGGCGGTAGATTCTGGCTACAAGGTCTATACCACCATCCATAGTGAACGCCAGACCTATGCAGAACAGGCGGTACAAGAGGGTCTGGAAGCTTATGACCGTCGACATGGCTGGCGTGGTGCTGAAGCACATGATCAACCGCTGGAAAATTTCCGTGCCTATGCCAACACCTACCCTGCTCAAGTAACCAAGGTTGGCAATTCCAGTTTTGAAGCGTTGATGCAGGATGGCACCACGGTAACTGTACCGTGGTCCGGTATGTCTTGGGCGCGCCCCTTTCGCAATGTCAACAGTGTAGGTGGTGCGCCTAGCAAAGCTTCCGAGATTGTCAAAGTCAAAGATATTATACGTTTACGACCGAATCAGAATAAAACCTCGTGGTCGCTGGTACAAATTCCAAATGTGCAAGGACAGTTGATTGCCATCAATCCAAATAATGGTGCAATTGAAGCCATTGTGGGCGGATACAACTTTTATCAGTCGAAATTTAACCGTGCAATCCAGGGCTGGCGTCAACCCGGCTCTACGATTAAGCCTTTTGTTTATGCACTGGCTTTAGAACGAGGCATGACACCGCATACCATGGTGAATGATGCGCCAATTACCATTGGCAAATGGACACCTCGTAATTCAGATGGCCGTTATCTGGGGATGATCCCGCTACGCCGCGCACTATATCTTTCGCGCAATACCGTTTCAGTGCGTTTATTACAGGCTGTCGGGATTGAACGTACCCGTCAGCTGTTTATGGATTTTGGTTTACAGGACAATCAGATTCCGCGTAACTACACCATCGCACTCGGCACGCCTCAGGTTCTGCCGATTCAGATGGCGACAGGTTATGCGACTTTTGCCAACGGTGGTTACCGGATCCAGCCACATTTCATTACCCGTATTGAAGATGCCTATGGCCATACCATTTTTGAGGCTCAGCCTGAATATGCGTGTATTTCCTGTATCAATACCGAAGAAGAACCTGCTCAACCGGCCGACACCATGACCGCAGATGATGAAGCGATTGCAATCAACAATACAAGTCTAGAACAGAAACAGGCTGCACCCAAAGTCTCTGCTGAAGACAGTAATTATCGTCAGGCACAGCGTATTTTAAAATCCAGCTCTGCCTATGACATGGCCAATATTCTGCGTGATGTGATTCAGCACGGTACCGGCCGTGCGGCCTTAAGAATCGGGCGAAATGATATTGGGGGCAAAACCGGAACCACAAATGACGCCAAAGATGCCTGGTTCGCAGGGTTCAATGGCAAACTTGTTACCATCACCTGGGTCGGCTTTGACCAGCCTAAAACCTTGGGACGCCGTGAATATGGTGGTGTGGCAGCCTTACCGATCTGGACCGACTTTATGGGCAATGCCTTAAAAGGTCAGCCAGAAGCATGGGTGCGTTTAGACCGTAATGCCAAGGCACCAGTGAATCGAAGCAAGGTAGTTCAGGGTGATGAAGTGCAGAATGATCCGTCTTCACCACCAATGGCCACTGCGCTTTACCGCCGCCCGGCACCTGTGGTCGTCCCGAAACGGACAGAAACGGATTTCGAAGATCTGCCAGGACAGGAAATTGCTGTGCCAGATGCTGCTGAAACAACCGCTCCACCAGAACAGCCGCTTCAACCAAGCAAAGTGGACGCTTTAGAAAACCTGATTCAAGAAGTGCAATAACCACAACCGACAAACTAGTATAAAAAAGCCCTCAACAATGAGGGCTTTTTTATCGGTGAATTTTTATTTTTTCTGAAACAGATAGATCTGATATTGCGCCAGCAATTTAAACTGATCCTGCTGTTCAAGTGCCAGACGGCGTTCAGGTTTGGCCTTGTAAGCATACGGCGTCATAGCAATCAGGTTTTTTAAATCTGTCTGTGGCAAAGTCATCGGGGCATCAATCACCTGCTCACTGAGCAGATCAAATTCATCTTGCAGTTGCTCAACAAACTTTTGCGGTTCGTGGGGTTTCACTTCTTCAAAAAGTGCCTCACGCATCGCATATAAATGCTGTGGCGCAGGTGTCACCACCATTAAATAACCTTCAGCTTTTAAAACCCGTAAAATTTCCTGTTTTGGGATCGGACTGAACAGGCTGGTACACATATCAATCGACCCATCCAGCACCGGTAAAGTCGCCCCGGTTCCTACGACCCAGGTGATATTTTTATTGAGCTTGGCCGCGACCTGAACGGCATTTTTGGCAATATCCACCCCGACGCATTGCAGCACTTCAGCCTGCATGGCATCGGTATAGTAGCCTTCACCACACCCAATATCTAAAAGATTTTCAATACGCAGCTCTCGGAGCCTCTCCACCACGGCCTGTTGCAAAGGCGCATAATGACCCGCACTCAAAAATGCACGACGTGCCTGGACGGACTCAGGCGTATCCCCAGGATTTTTACTGTGTTTATGTTGCACCACATGCAGGTTCACATAGCCTTGCTTGGCCACATCGTAGCTATGATGATTCTCACATCGCCATGTTCTTTCATTTAAGCTCAACTGCTGGCGACAGACTGGGCACATGAGTAAATTCATCATTCTCTCCAAAACAAAAAAGCCGGCCTGCGCCGACTTTTTTCAATGCATCTCTTAGCGCAATTTTAAGGTCATTAGACCCAAAACCACCAGCATAATCGTAATAATCCAGAAACGAATGACGACTTGAGTTTCACGCCAGCCTTTCTTTTCATAATGATGATGCAGCGGTGCCATCAGGAACACGCGTTTATTGCGCATTCTTAATGAACCAATCTGCAAGAATACTGAAATCGCTTCGACCAAGAATACACCCGCCATAATCGCAAAGACGATTTCCTGACGTACCATCACAGCAATCGTCCCCAACATCGCACCCAGCGATAAAGCACCGACATCACCCATAAACACTTGCGCAGGATGGGCGTTGTACCACAGGAATGCCAGACCGGCACCAATCATCGCCGCACAGATCACCACCAGTTCAGAGGAATATTTCACATAGGGAATATGCAGGTAATTGGCAAAACGCACGTCTCCGGCCAGATAGGCAAATACACCCAGACCTGCCGCAACCAGTACAATTGGCATGATCGCCAGACCATCCAGGCCATCGGTCAGGTTCACGGCATTAGATGCACCATTAATCACAAAATAAGTGAAAATAATGAAGCCAATACCTAGTGGAATCGCCGATAGCGGAATGGTCAAATCTTTGAAAAATGGAATCAACAGGTCCAGCATATTGGCGGTATGCACCGGATTGGTCTGCTGCTGTGCAATCACATAGAGCGCAATACCAACACCCAAGGCACCGACTGAAGTCCAGAAGAATTTTTTCTTCGCAGGCAGGCCGGCATTGTCTTTATAACGGATCTTGATCCAGTCATCCGCCCAGCCGACGGCACCGAAAATCACCATCACCGCCAGTACAATCCAGACATAAGGATTGGAAAGATCCGCCCAGAGTAAAGTTGAGATACCAATTGAAAGCAGGATCAGTACCCCGCCCATGGTTGGTGTACCCATTTTCTTAGCATGGTTTTCAGGGGCATACGAGCTGACAGCCTGACCATATTTGAGGGCTTGAAGCTTACGAATCATGATTGGGCCAAGTACCAGACCAATCGTCAATGCCGTCAGGACACTGAGCAAAGCACGTAAAGTTAAATAACGAACCACCTGAAACGTGCTGTCAAAGCCCGCCAAATGTTCAAAGAGCCATAACAGCATTTAGAGTTTCTCCATCAATGCAGCCATCAATGTTTCCATATGGGTATAACGCGACCCCTTAAACAGAAATGACATCGGCTGAGGTTGATGTGTTTCAATCAAACGAATTAAAAATGGTAATGCCTGCTCCTGATTCAGGAATGCCTGCATTTTTTTGCCATATTGGGTACTACGGGCCCCTTCTTGCATGGCAGGCGAAAATTCACCCACAGCCACCACAAAGTTCAGGCCTTTGACCGAGACCAGATCTCGACCCAGCTTATAATGTTCCATCGCAGCCGATGCACCGAGTTCACCAATATCACCGGTGACCATGACCCGAATGCCCTGCTGCTGTGCTAACACATCTGCTGCTGCACGCATCGAGCTCGGATTGGCATTGTAGGTATCATCAATCAGTAAATATTGTTGATGCTGGATAAAGTTCAAACGGCCTTTGGCACCTACAGCCTGTTCCAGACCGGCCACGATATCATCCAGACCAATACCGATTGCCAAGGCAAAGGCAGCCGCAGCCGTGGCATTTTCAACATTATGCTCACCGGCAAATGGCAAATTCACCGCCCGGTTACCTTGCGGAGTATTTAAGACAAAGTTTGCAGTCTGAGGATGTAATTCCACATCAGTTGCATACACGTCACCACCGGCACCAAAACTTAAGCTTTGTTCAGTCTTCACTGCGGCACGAATAGTATCAGCAAAATCATCTGCAGCCGGAATAATCGAAGTTTCGGAAATATGCGCATAAATTTCCGATTTGGCAGTACAAATGCCATCACGGCCACCGAATTCACCCAAATGCGCAGTGCCGATATTAATGATCCCGGCTACATGCGGCTGTACCATGTTTGAGGTGTAATCAATTTCGCCCTGATGACTGGCACCCAGCTCCATCACTGCATACTGATGTTCGGGACGTAATTCGAGCAACATCACCGGTACGCCGAGGTCATTATTCAGGTTGCCACGCGTGATCAGTGTCGGCGCAAGACGAGACAAGATGCTCCCCAGCATTTCCTTGGTGGTGGTCTTGCCACTGCTGCCGGTCAAGGCAATGACTTTGAGCTGAGGATTCTGCTGACGACGGTATGCGCCCAACCGCCCTAGTGCCAAACGGGTATCGTCTACGACAAGCTGGCAGATATCGATATCGAGCGGTCGACTGACGATCGCAATCTGACAACCGCTTGCTGCTACTTGTGCCACAAAATCATGGGCATCAAAGCGCTCACCTTGCAGCGCAAGGAAAGCATCCCCTTGTTCAGCATCACGCGAATCGGTCAGAATACGTTTGATGGCGTCTGCCGGTTTTTTATTATTGAGCCAATTGCCTTGAGTCGCTTGTTCAAGCTGTTCTGCTGTCCAAGGTGCAAGTGGCACGGTACTGGTTGTTGAGGTATGCATATCTGAATCCTAATACGCTGGATAAGCTGAATCTGCGCTGTGATGCTGGGCATCAATCGCGGCTTGCACTTCGACCACATCATCAAACCAGTGACGTACACCATCAATTTCCTGATAATTTTCGTGACCTTTGCCTGCAATCACCACGATGTCCCCTGCCTGCGCGTGTTTAACGGCAAACTTGATCGCTTCACGACGGTCATGAATTTCATGGTAGCTTTTGCCTAAAAAGTCGATGCCATTTTTCATATCGGCAAAAATTTGTGCAGGATCTTCGGTTCGCGGGTTATCGGAAGTCAAGACCGCAATATCCGAACCTTCTAATGCTGCTTGGGTCATGAGTGGACGCTTGCCGCGGTCACGATCGCCGCCACAGCCAAAGACTGCCCAGAGATTTTGTGAAACATGACGTTTTAAAGTGATGAGAACCTGAGTCAAGGCATCAGGTGTATGCGCATAATCCACTACAAATAGGCGCTCGCCATCACGCAGCACCTGCATCCGGCCTGGTGCACCTTTGAGCTGTGGCACAGTCGCAATCAAGCTACTTAAATCAAATCCGGCCTGCTCTGCCATGATCAGACTGGCGACCAAATTTTCAATATTGAAATGTCCAAGCAGCGGACTGTTCACAACATATTCAGCAGAAGCAGTTTTCAGCTTAAAGGTCGCACCTGAAATGCTGTATTGAATATCCTGAACCTGATAATCCGCAGCTTGACGGGTTGAATAGGTCAAAATTTCTGGCTGTGAGGGATTGTTGCGCGCTGCATCAATCATGATATGAGCATGCGCATCATCCAGGTTGATGACAGCCACTTTTAAACTTTCAAATTTAAATAAAGCAGATTTGGCTTCTGCATAAGCTTGCAGCGTCCCGTGATAATCCAGATGATCGCGACTTAAATTACTATAGCCCGCAATCTCGATATCACAGCCATTCAAGCGACCTTGCTCCAGACCATGCGAACTGGCTTCAATCGAGGCAAATTTAGCACCGGCTTGAGCATAAACATGCAAAGCATTTTGCAATTGCAAAGCATCGAGCGTGGTATGCGACGAGGCTTCCAGATTTGGCAAAATCCCGTTACCTGTAGTCCCCATCACTGCACAAGCTTTGCTTTGCAACATGAACAGTTCCGCAACCAAACGTGAAATCGTGGTTTTACCATTGGTGCCGGTCACTGCAAGAATACCTGCAGCCTGAACAGGTTGGCTGGCTTGTAAGTATTGTTTTTGCCACTGTCCCATCAAATGTCGGACATCAGCAACCACCAGATTGGGTGAGATATCCAATTCGATTTCAGAAATCACCGCTAAGGCACCCTGCTCTAAAGCTTTTTGTGCAAATACTGCCGTTTTTTCTGGTTGTGACAGACTGGTCAAGGCAATAAAAATTTGCCCTGCCTTAACTTTACGGCTATCCAGTTCGAAACCCTGAAAGGCTTGGGTCATCCATTCAGCAGTATCCTGAACAGCGTAGAGATCTTTAAATGTAATAGACATTGATCACCTATTTACTGGACTTTGGGAGATTCTAAAGGTTTGTCCAGAGGGACATTTAGCAGACGCAAGGATTCCTGCATCACGCGTGCAAATACCGGTGCCGATACCGTACCGCCGTAATAGGTACCTTGCGGATTTTCGACCACCACCACCATGGCAATACGCGGATCACTCACGGGCGCTACGCCAGCAAACAAAGCCCGGTATTCATTGGTAGAATAGCCTTTACGATCGGCACGCAGTTTATGCGCAGTACCGGTTTTCCCTGCCACACGATAACCCGGAATTGTCGCGCGCGTGGCGGTACCGCCAGGCAGAGTTGCTACTTCGAGCATAAGCAAGACCTGATCTGCAATATTGGCATCAATCATTTGCTCACCCTGCGGCTGTTCTTCCAGCTTGTACAGGCTCAACGGCATTCTCACACCCTTATTGGCCAGCATGGCATAGGCATCCGCCATTTGCAGCACAGTAGCATTCAGGCCATAACCATAGGACATGGTTGCCACTTCTGACACATTCCATTTACTTGGTGGCAAGATCAGACCGGCACTTTCACCCGGGAATCTTACTGCTGAGCGTGAGCCAAAACCCAAGCGTTTATAGAAAGTGGGTAGAGTTTCATACGGCAAAGACAAGGCCAGTTTGGCGACACCCACGTTCGAAGATTTCTGGATAATACCGCCCAGTGTTAACTGACCATAGTTATGCGTATCACGAATGGTGTGATTGCCAATTCGCATACTGCCCGGTGTGGTGTTGACCACTGAATTGGCCGTATATTTACCACTTTCCAGAGCCATTGCCACAGTGAAGGGCTTCATGGTCGAACCCGGTTCGAAGGAATCCACTGCACCACGGTTACGCATTGCATCCTTGTTCAGCAGACCATTTTTATCATTCGGGTTATATGATGGCCAAGATGACAAGGCCAGAATTTCCCCGGTTTTCACATCGACCGCAATCGCAGTCGCAGAACGGGCATTATTGGCCACACCTGCCGCAGTCAGTTCACGGTACATAATATATTGCAGACGCGAGTCGATACTCAGGGTGATATTCTCGCCCGGCTCGACTTCTTTAATCACTTCCGGCTCTTTAACCCGGTTGCCTTTTTTATCCCGGATAATCTGCTGCTCACCATCTTCACCTGCCAGACGGGTATTGAGCTGCATTTCCAGACCTTCAATCCCGGTGCCTTCACTATTGGTCAGACCAATAATCTGTGAATTGGGCTGTGGCTGCGGATAATAACGTTTGTAGTTTTTCTCGGTATACACGCCTTGAAAATTACGCTTCATGATCAGTTCGGCCTGTTGTGGCGGAACTTCTTTTTTCAGGATCAGATAACGAGAACGCGGGCGTTCTTGCATTTTTTTGCGTAGTTCTGCCCGATCCATACCGACTGCATCGGCCAGTTCATCCAGATTCAGGTTTTTATCCGGCAACTGGCGTTTCAGCTTACGGCTATCTGGCTCTTTTTCTAGTGCCAGTATGGTCTCGTCATAGAGTTTTTTATTGTCAAAATAGTCACGTGGATCAATCACGATTTTCATGATCGGCGTACTGATCGCCAGCGGCACCCCATTACGGTCATAAATCACGCCACGCATGGCCTTGATGGTATTGGTTCTTAAAATATTGGCATTGGCTTTATTTTGCAAAAAATCCTTATTGATAATCTGCACATAGAAGGCACGACAAATCAGTGTAATAAAACACAGCAACACCACCGCCCACATGATATAGAAACGATTGATATAAACATTTGAGGCGTTTTTGTCGGTAACTGATTGTTTTTTACGTACCGCTTGCTTCTTTCTTTTGTCTATCATGTCCGAGCGCTAGCCTTATTTTTTCTCATCTGAAGTTTGTGGTAAAGAAATGACGACACTTTGTGAAACCGGGGGAGAATACATGCGCAGCTGGGTGACAGCACGTGTGCCAATCTGCGCAGTTGCACCAAAAGTTTGCTGTTCAATTAACAAACGACCCCAATCTGCATTCAGGTCATCACGCTCACGCAGATAAGTGCTCAGTTTTCTGGTGTCCTGACGATATTCAAACACCTGAAATACCACAAAGACTGCACTGATGAAGACCATCAGTATCAAGACGAGATAGATGCAGGCTTGTTTAAGCCACAACTTTTCTGTTTTTTTATCAACCACTTCAGTTTTCATGATGTGCCTATTAAGCTAAACGTTCTGCGACCCGGAGCCATGCACTACGTGAACGAGGATTGGCTTTGACTTCTTCGTCACTGGCTTTTACGCGGGATACCTTCTTTAAACGTCGTGTATCTTTTTGCTGCCCCGGCATTCCCCAGCCAAAATCTTCGTCTAATGTAGATTCTTTTTGAATAAATTGTTTAATCAAACGGTCTTCCAGAGAGTGAAAGCTAATTACGGCCAAACGTGCCTCAGGTTTTAAAACCTCAACTGCTTGAGGCAAGAAGATTTCAATATCTTCTAATTCTTTATTAATAGCAATACGAATCGCCTGGAAAGTACGCGTCGCAGCATGCTTATTTTTTTCCCATTTTGGATGCGCGACTTTCACAATTTCCGCAAGTTGAGCCGTGGTCTCAATCTGCCCTGCGGCCTTGATGGCTTTGGCAATCCGGCGACTATAACGCTCTTCACCGTATTTAAAAATGATATTGGCCAGTGCTTCTTCTTCAATTTCAAGCAGCCATTCTGCTGCAGTTGGACCTTGAGAATTGTCCATGCGCATATCCAGCGGGCCATCTTTCATAAAACTGAAACCACGTTCGGCCTGATCCAGCTGCGGCGAAGACACGCCTAAATCTGCCATCACTCCATCCACGGTCTCAATCCCAAGCTCAGCCAGTGCGTCTTTCAGATCGGCAAAGCTGGCATGAATAATTTTAAAACGTGGATCTTCTTGTTCTAAGATTGCTGCCGTCTCTAGGGCCTGAGGATCTTTATCAAAGCCATACACACGTGCATGTTCATCTAATTTTGATAACAATAAACGGGTATGTCCGCCACGACCAAAAGTACCGTCCACATAAATTCCCGTATTGCGACCCGCCAACAAGGCATCAATCGTTTCGTGAAGTAATACAGAAATATGTGACATAAAAACTCAATCAATAGGGCGAAAAATTTAACTGCACATTATCACTCTGTTTTAGCAAAGCTCCAAACGACTTTTTGTAGATAAATATTACTTTCCATAGAGAAAACCGTTTTTATTTGAGTGTCGTCAATAAAAAAGCCTCCGCGAGGGAGGCCTGTTTATCTGTAATTCGTCTTCAAATCAGCAGATTAACGTTTTGAGTTATAAATCTGATCAAAAATCGCGCCATTCACAAAATGGGTTTTCTGTGCATTGGCCCAGCCGCCAAACACTTCATCAATGGTAAAAGTTTTGATTTTCGGGAATTGTGCTGAATATTTGGCTAATACTTTCTCATTGCGCGGACGGTAGAAATGTTTGGCTGCCATTTCCTGACCCAATGGGGAGTACAGGTAGTTGATATAACCTGTTGCCAACCATTTATTGCCATTTTTATCCACGGTACGATCGACAATGGCCACCGATGGCTCGGTCAAAATCGTAATTGACGGATAAATAATATCAAACTTGTCTTTACCCAAAGTCTTTTGGGTAACCAGTGCTTCATTTTCCCAAGTCAGCAATACATCACCAATGCCACGCTCAGCAAACGTGGTCATCGAAGCACGTGCTGCTGAGTCCATCACTTTGACATTTTTATAGAGTTTACCGACAAAGTCCTGTGCTTTGGCTTTATTACCCCCCGGCTGTTTCTCGGCATAGCCCCAGGCAGACAGGTATACCCAACGTGGCAAACCACCGGTTTTCGGGTTGGGGGTAATAATTTCTACGCCTGGCTTGGTCAGATCACTCCAGTCCTTGATGCCCTTCGGATTGCCCTTGCGCACCATAAACACGATGGTTGAGGTATAAGGTGCAGAATTATGCGGAAACTCTTTTTGCCAGCCGGGTTGAATCTGACCAGATTTCACGATTTCTTCGATGTCATTGGCCAGCGCCAAAGTCACCACATCGCCTTTTAGGCCATCGACCACCGAACGTGCCTGCTTGCCCGAACCACCATGTGACTGTTTAAAGTTCACATCCAGACCGGTCCGGTTTTTCCAGTAAGCACCAAATGATTTATTGAATTCATCATAGAATTCACGGGTTGCATCATAAGACACGTTTAGAAATTGACGATCAGCCGCCTGTGAGACAGTCGCTGTCAAGCCTAGACCTGTAGCCAATAAGGCAACGCTAAATAAGGATTTTAATTGATTTTTCATGAGCGCACGGGAGTTTATCTTGTATAGATATAACTATATGAAATAAAATCATTTATCGCAATTCAACCTACAACATCACAACACGATATAATCAAAGGTTTTTTGCTCTTAATCATCTGTTTTTAAAAACAAAATATAGCCAGTCATTTCACTTATTTCGAATATATAGAATTTTATGCATTAAATATAAAAAAAACGGATAACGCTTTATCCGTTTTCTTCATTCAATTTAGATTCAAGCTTGTTATCGCTTTTCATTATAAATCTGGTCATAAATCGCCCCATTCACAAAATGGGTTTTTTGCGCTTTTTCCCAGCCACCAAAGACTTTATCAATGGTAAAGGTTTGAATTTTCGGAAATTGGGCGGAATATTTGGCAGCCACTTTAGCATCGCGTGGACGGAAGAAATATTTCGCAGCCAACTCCTGCCCTTTCAGGGAATACAGATAATTCAAATAGCCTTTCGCCAGATTGGCATTGCCATTTTTATTCACATTTTTATCAACGATCGCCACCGATGGCTCGGCCAGAATTGAAATAGAGGGTTGACATACTCCCACCACTTTCACGATGTTCAAGTGGGGGATTCTAAAAGCAAAAGCTCTTAGGTGACTTCCTCACGGATTTCACTTGCTTTCTGCTTCGCAAGGCGACCTTTACCGCATCCACCCTCCACAGACAAAACGATGTGTCCCACCGCCAAAATGTTGCGAGAAGCATTAATATCTGCATTCTCGCTAAAACAACAACTGACACACTCAAAGTTTGCTTGAGTAAGCCTATTTTCTTTTGCAACATGACCACATGAACTACAAGTTTGACTTGTATATCTAGGGTCAACTTTAACAAGCAAACCACCTCGCCATTGCTGTTTGTACTCCAACATACCAACAAGCATTGACCAACCTTGATCCAGGATTGATTTATTTAAGCCGGACTTGGCTTTAACATTCTTTCCTTTTTTCTCGATTGAGCCTTTCGCTGACTTCGACATATTGGCTACTTTTAAGTCCTCAACTACGATCATTGCGTGGTTTTTGCTGAGCGTTGTGGTGACTTTGTGCAAGTAGTCATGCCGAATATTGGCAATATGATGATGTAATTTATTGATCTTGAGATTCAGCTTTTTCCAACTTTGACTGAACTTGTTTTTCTTTCTCAGCTTGCGCTGAAGCCTAGCCAACTTTACTTGATTGGCCTTGAAACTATTGATCGGGTCGAATACTTGACCACTAGATGTTGTAATTAAATTTTTAACACCTAAATCAATGCCAACGGCTGATTTTGATGGGTGGACTGGTGCTTCTACTGTGCTTTCAACACCGAAAGAGATATACCACTTTCCAACATGCTTTGAGATTGTGACATTCTTGATTTCACCAAGAATCTCTTGTGACTTTCTGAATTTCACAACGCCAATGTCATTAGGTAACTTAACTTGGTTGCCTTTAACCCAACAGTATCTATTGAATTGAACAATACGAATGGAATCATAGCCATTAGATTTCTTTTTGAATCGTGGCATGAGTGGTCTAAATTGGACTTCACGACCATCCGGCAATTTAAAGAATCTTGGTTTTTTGGCTTTAAATGGTTTTTGCTTTAACTTGGCTTGTTCTTTCGGGTCAAAGAACTTCCCCCAGGCATCACCAAGATCACGCACTTTTTGTTGAAGTGAAACGCCATTTGAACTGTTTTCCAGAAAAGCACACTCAGGTTTTTTTCGTAATTCAGGAATTTTATTGACTAAATTAACTTTGTTGATTCGCTCATTATTAGCAAGCATCTCGAACGATACAGCTAAAATTTGATTCCAAACAAAACGTGCAGAGCCAAGCAACTTGTTTAAAACAAGCTCCTGCTCTGCATTAGGCTCAAGCCTAAATTTATACGCTTTGTTGATTTTCATAAATGAGTATGTATGTGTTAATATAATCAAATGCTATCATTAAATGAACAATCAAACAATGACTGAAATCTATAAAAACCGCTATTCAGCCTTTAACTTACACGTACACCTAGTATTTATTACAAAGTACAGAAAGAAAATTCTAAATGATCTACATCATAAGTATTTTAGTGAGTGTGTAGACGAAATATGCAAAGATTTTGATGCAGAGCTAAAAGAATGTAATGGTGAGGCTGACCATGTTCACATGCTTATTCAGTACCCACCAACTGTTCAGCTTAGTAAGTTGGTGAATAATTTAAAATCGGTAACAAGCAGAAGAATGCGGAATGAATTTTTAGATTTACGTGGTAGTTATGCAAAACCTGTTTTATGGTCACGATCTTATTTTGCAGGGTCGTGCGGTGGTGCGCCCTTAGATATTATTAAGAAATACATTCAAAACCAACAAGGTTAAAATCTGTGAAATTCACCTCCACCCTGACTGTCGGGTGGAGTCCTCTTTCACTTACAGATAGATGATATCGTACTTGTCCTTACCTAGACCTTGCGTTGCCAGCAAGGCTTCATTTTCCCAAGATAATAGTACATCGCCAATACCGCGCTCGGCAAAAGTCGTCAGTGAACCACGGGCACCGGAATCCAACACTTTGACATTTTGATAAAGCCTTTTCACCAGATCTCGGGCTTTGGCATCATTGCCACCGGGCTGTTTCAGCGCATAGCCCCAAGCAGATAGATAGATCCAACGTGGCGCTCCACCAGTTTTCGGGTTAGGTGTAATAATCTCGACACCCGGTTTGGTCAGATCATTCCAGTCCTTGATTTGCTTGGGATTGGCCTTACGCACCAAAAAAACAATGGTCGATGTATAAGGTGCAGAATTACTCGGAAATTCTTTTTGCCAGCCTTTCTCGATTAAACCGGCATTGACGATTTCCTCAATGTCATTGGCCAAAGCCAAAGTCACCACATCGGCCTGTAAACCATCGACGACCGAACGTGCCTGCTTGCCTGAACCGCCATGTGACTGTTTAAAATTGATTGTCTGTCCGGTTTTCTGCTTCCAGAACTGGCCAAACTCCTGATTATATTCTTGGTAAAATTCACGGGTCGGATCATAGGAGACATTCAGGAAATCTTTGGCCATTACATTTTGCATGGTGGTTGCAGTAAATATTGTCAAGATTGCGGTTGCTATTATTTTTTTCATGTTATGTGACTCATTATTGAGATAACCACACTGTATAAATAAAAAATAAATATAACAATCATGTGTTTATAATAATATTGATGATCTATTTCTGATTTTGAGATATCTGCTAACAATTAAACCTGGATACATATTCTGCTAAAAAATTAATCTCCTGCTACAATATAAGACAGTTCTTCACGTTCTCTTCACAGTTGTCTGTTAAAAATAGGCCGCCAAAAGAGAGAATTACGATTTTTAGTAATTTTCCATAGATGTTATATTAATTTTTTGTAAAAAATGTGACTTGGTTCTACTTCTTTATAATCAACTGTGATTAAATTGTAGACGGAGTATTAAAAAAACATTTTTAACAGAATAAAACCAACCAGAAGCAAGGAGGAAGTTTGGATATGAAATTTAAATTATTCACAGCTAGCATCCTAAGTCTGATCATGCTGTTTTCGATTCAACTGGGTCATGCCGTCGTTGTGAAGACAGATTTGCAAAAGGCCTCAGTCACTACTGTTGAAAGCAAGACATCGCCGATTGAAAAAGCAATTCAACAACAAAAAAGCGAAAAAACCCTGCATACAGACGATAATCTTAAAGTCTTAACTGCGCTGAAAGTCGCACCTTCACAAAATTTCTTTGCAGCACAAAATTATCGCTTTACCCGCTTCGTACAAAGCATATTTTCTAGCGATCATTCTTAGTCAGTTTTAACCAACTCGAATAACAGCAGGATTTAAAGCCACATCACTGAATGTTGAATAAAGCATTAAGTGATGTGGCTTTTTCGCTATAATAGAACCAAATTTATATTCTAGATTATATCCGGCTATGACTGTTCGTACTCGTATTGCACCTTCTCCTACAGGTTTTCCTCATGTAGGTACTGCCTATATTGCCTTGTTTAACTTATGTTTTGCTAAACAGCATGGGGGTGAATTCATCCTTCGTATTGAAGATACCGACCAACTGCGCTCAACACCTGAATCTGAAAAAATGATCCTGGATTCATTGCGCTGGCTCGGTCTCAACTGGTCTGAAGGTCCAGATGTGGGTGGCCCACATGCACCGTACCGCCAGTCAGAACGCATGGATATTTATAAAAACTATGCGCTGGAACTGGTTGAAAAAGGTCATGCCTTCTACTGTTTCGCTACTGCCGAAGAACTGGATCAAATGCGTGCTGAACAGCAAGCACGTGGTGAATCTCCACGTTATGACGGTCGAGGCTTAAACCTTTCTCAAGAAGAGGTCGAGCGTCGTTTGGCTGCTGGCGAAGCACATGTGATTCGCATGAAAGTACCGACTGAAGGTATTTGTAAATTTAATGACATGCTGCGTGGTGAAGTCGAGATTCCATGGGCGCAGGTCGACATGCAGATTCTGCTGAAAACTGACGGCTTACCAACTTATCATTTGGCCAACGTGGTGGATGACCATTTAATGCAAATCACGCATGTGATTCGTGGTGAAGAATGGATTCCGTCTGCACCGAAGCATCAGTTGCTGTACCAGTATTTCGGTTGGGAGATGCCGGTACTGTGTCACATGCCACTGCTACGCAACCCGGACAAATCAAAATTGTCTAAGCGTAAAAACCCAACTTCAATCAACTATTACAAAGATATCGGTGTACTGCCTGAAGCCTTGTTGAACTACTTGGGTCGTATGGGCTGGTCAATGCCAGATGAAAGTGAAAAATTCACATTGGCAGAAATGATTGAACATTTTGATATCAAACGCGTATCACTCGGTGGTCCAATCTTTGATGTTGAAAAACTCAACTGGCTCAATGGTCAATGGATCAAAGCCCTTTCTCCTGCTGAATTGCTCGATACGCTGCTGGCATGGAAAGCAGACCGTGCCAAATTAGAAGAAATTGCAGCTGCGATTCAACCACGTATCAACTTGCTGTCTGAAGCAGTGAACTGGTCTGCGCATTACTTCAACCACTTCCCGGCCCTGACTCAGGAACAGTTTGTCAGCAAAAAACTGTCTGACGAACAGGTACGTCAAAGCTTGCAGTTTGCCATTTGGCGTTTAGAAAGCCTGTTCACCTGGAACAACGACACGGTCAGCCAAACCTTGATGGATTTGGCAGCACAAATGGAAATTAAACTGCGTGACTTCATGCCGGCCTTCTTTATTGCCATTGCCGGCTCAACTGCGTCTACCCCGGTGATGCAGACTATGGTCACCATTGGCCCTGATTTGACCTTCGCACGTTTACGTCATGCGCTGGAAATTGTCGGTGGCCCAAGCAAAAAAGAGCTGAAAGTCTGGGAAAAACTCAATGAAAGCTTAAAATTGCCGAAAAATGAAGCGGTTGATCAAGCTTAATCAATTTTTTTGTTGACGTGTGAGCGCGATATCCCTAATATAGCGCTCACACAGACTGGGGTCATAGCTCAGTTGGTAGAGCGCTACAATGGCATTGTAGAGGTCAGGAGTTCGATCCTCCTTGACTCCACCAAATCAAGTCTTGCTTTAGCTGTGTAACGCCTCAATTGTCCCTATCGTCTAGAGGCCTAGGACATCGCCCTTTCACGGCGGTAACCGGGGTTCGAATCCCCGTAGGGACGCCATATTCAAGATTACTTTTGAAGTGGTCTTTTAAAAAACCCAAGCATTGCGACTTGGGTTTTTTATTGCCTGTATATTTTATGTTGGGCAATATTTCGGTTTCTTCGCATCTTCCGATAAAATAATCAGTAATTTAGAATTTTGGAGTTGTAATGCAATATCGTTGCCCTAAGTGTCAAAGCCCGAAAATCATGCCGGTAGCCCAGCCAGGTCAAGCAGCTCCACGTCCGGTAGTTCCTAAAAGCCTGATGTTTCTGGTTCCTGCCCTGTTCTTATTATTATTACTGGTGATCATCAGTATTGCGATGTGGATTTTTGGCGATGGTGCAGGTACGACTTTACAGACCGCGACTGTCATCGTCTTTATTCTCTCTTTAATCGCCGGCTTCATGTTTTATAAAGATCTGCCTGATTTTAAAATCTCCATGCAAGCATTTATGCAAACCCAAAAGAAATGGAAATGTCGTGAATGTAATCATGAGTGGGAAATCTGATCTCTCATTCAGTCAATGACAAGCACAAAAAAACCAGCCCGCAGGCTGGTTTTTTATCAATCAAGATGCAGATTAAGCACCGATTTTGCGGTATTTTTGACGCTTCGCGACCAAATCATCACCATCGCGCTTACGACGATATTCTTCAAACTCAGCATAGTTACCAGTGAAGAATTCAGGTGTTTCACCTTCAAATGACAAAATGTGCGTTGCAATACGGTCCAGGAACCAACGGTCATGCGAGATCACCATCACAGTACCCGGGAACACCAGAATGGCATCCTCAAGCGCACGTAAGGTTTCGATATCCAGGTCGTTTGACGGTTCATCGAGCAAGATTACGTTTGCGCCCATTTGCAGGATTTTAGCCAGTTGTAAACGGTTACGCTCACCACCTGACAATTGACCGACACGTTTTTGCTGATCCTGGCCTTTAAAGTTAAAACGACCGATATATGCACGAGATGCAATTTCGTATTCGCCAATCTTCAAGATGTCTAAACCGCCAGAAACTTCTTCCCAAACCGTTTTGTTGTCATCAAGCGTGTCACGAATCTGACCCACATAAGCCACTTTCACCGACTCACCCAGTACCACAGAACCGGTATCCGGTTGTTGTTCACCGGTCATCATGCGGAACAGTGTGGTTTTACCTGCACCGTTCTCACCGACGATACCCACGATCGCAGCAGGCGGTACAACGAATGATAAATCTTTATACAGAGTACGATCACCAAACGATTTGCTGATGCCTTCAACTTCTACAACCTTGTTGCCTAGACGTGGACCAGGTGGAATGTAGATTTCAGAGGTTTCGTTACGCTGTTGGAATTCACGCGAGTTAAGCTCTTCAAAACGCTCCATACGCGCTTTGTTTTTCTTTTGCTGGCCTTTGGCATTTGAGCGAACCCATTCAAGTTCTTTTTTCAATGCTTTGGCAAAAGATTCTTCTTGCTTGTTCTCTTGCTCTAGACGCGCATTTTTCTGCTCTAACCAAGAAGAGTAGTTGCCTTGGTATGGAATGCCCATGCCACGGTCAAGCTCAAGAATCCACTCAGCCACGTTATCCAGGAAATAACGGTCGTGCGTAATCGCAACGATGGTGCCCGGGAAGTCTTTCAAGAAACGTTCTAACCAAGCAACAGATGATGCATCTAAATGGTTCGTCGGTTCATCAAGAAGCAACATGTCTGGCTTGGACAAGAGCAAACGGCACAGTGCCACACGACGACGTTCACCACCTGAAAGCAGTTTAACATCGGCATCCCACGCTGGAAGGTTCAGTGCAGCAGCTGCCTGATCCATCTGATTAGCAAGGTTATGTGCATCCCATGCATGGATAATGGCTTCGAGCTTTTCCTGCTCTTTTGCAAGTGCATCAAAGTCAGCATCTTCTGCTGCATATTCTGCAAATACTTCGTCAAGACGTGCCAAAGCATCCAGCGGTTCACGCAGACCATCTTCAACGTTGCCACGCACGTCTTTAGTTTCATCTAAAGGCGGCTCTTGCTCGAGATAACCGATTTTAGTACCTGGTTGTGCACGTGCTTCACCAGAGAAATCTTTATCTACGCCCGCCATAATACGAAGCAAGGTCGATTTACCTGCACCGTTTAGACCAAGCACACCAATTTTTGCGCCCGGGAAAAATGATAAGGAGATATCTTTCAGGATTTCGCGTTTCGGCGGCACCATCTTAGACACTCGGTTCATCGTATAAATATATTGGGCCACGTAGGACTCCTCAACTGAAAAACCAAATGGGGTTAAAACAACCACCCCAGCTCAAAAAAGAGCGAAAAAATAATCGGCTATTATACGCAGAAAGCTGCGAAAACATAAGCCATTGCCATGAACTTCAATGCATTGTTACAAGTTTATTTATGGTGATTTTTCAAACAGCTGATTTAAGTCAAATAAGTGCATCGAATCCCAATTTATATATGATTATTTCATCTATCTATTTCAGTAAAATTGCACTTTTACTTATATATGAAAATGTTACACTCAAGTCATAAACTTAAACACAAGAAGATCAGTCATAATGAGTTATAAAGCAGAAACCCTTGCGATTCATGCAGGTTATAGCCCTGAAGCCACCACCAAAGCAGTTGCAGTGCCAATTTACCAAACTACGTCTTATGCCTTTGACAATACTCAACATGGGGCCGATTTGTTCGATTTAAAGGTACAGGGCAATATCTATACCCGGATCATGAACCCGACCACGGCGGTGTTAGAGCAACGTATTGCCGCACTTGAAGGCGGGATTGGCGCACTTGCTTTAGCGTCTGGTATGGCTGCAATTACCTATGCGATTCAGACCATTGCTGAAGCCGGTGACAATATTGCATCCGTATCTACGCTCTATGGCGGCACCTATAACCTGTTCGCACACACCCTGCCGAAGCAAGGTATTGACGTGCGTTTCTTTGATTATGAAAAACCGGAAAGCTTGCGTAGTTTAATTGATGACAAGACCAAACTGGTCTTTGTGGAATCCATTGGTAATCCACTGGGTAATATTATTGATCTGGAAGAGATTGCAAAAATCGCGCATGAGTACGGTGTGCCTGTGGTCGTGGACAACACGGTGGCAACGCCAGTGCTACAAAAATCTTTTGATTTTGGTGCCGACATTATCGTGCATTCATTGACCAAATATATCGGCGGTCATGGCAATTCGATTGGTGGCATCATTGTCGATAGCGGTAAATTCCCGTGGGGTAAATATCCTGAACGCTTTCCCGCGCTGAATACCCCCGATCCAAGTTATCATGGCGTAAACTATGTCGAAGTTCTCGGTGAAGCAGCTTATATCGCTCGAGCGCGTGTGGTGCCACTACGCAATACTGGGGCCGCGATCAGCCCGCAGAATGTGTTCCTGATCCTGCAAGGTTTGGAAACTTTAAGTCTGCGTATGGAGCGTCATACTGAAAATGCGCTTAAAATTGCGGAATATTTACAGCAGCATCCTAAAGTAAAATGGGTCAATTACGCTGGTCTGAAAGATCATCCACAACATGCCTTGGCACAAAAATATGTAAAAGGTAAACCATCTGCGATTCTGACCTTTGGCGTAGAGCATGGTCTTGAAGGCGGCACACGTTTTATTGATGCGCTGCAACTGTTTACCCGTCTGGTCAATATCGGTGATGCCAAAAGTCTCGCTTGTCATCCGGCGACCACCACACATCGCCAACTCAATGCCGAGGAGTTAAAATCAGCAGGTGTCAGTGAAGATATGGTGCGACTCTCGATTGGGATTGAACATATTGATGACTTGATCGCGGATCTGGAACAGGCACTAGCGACCGTTTAAAGGCGTGTTTCATCTGACTCAAAACTCCACCCTTTCTGGTGGAGTTTTTTTATTTATATTCTAAAACAGCCACTTGCTTTGCTTTTTATTTTCATGGTAAAAGTTAAATGAAATAGCGAACACAAATAGAGCAATTACTCTAATTTTTATTTTAATTTCAATAGTTTAATTTATAGATTTTCCTGAAGAATTGGTTATCATATCTGTACTCACCTTCGCTCTCATCTCCTGTTAGAGCGCCATACACCTTTAATAAAAATAATTTGAACGCTGACTTCAAATTAGGGATAACAAATGTGAAAACTAGACTACACAAACAACTGGAAAAATCTGTTGCAGGTAAAACCGTCCTGATCACCGGCGCATCCAGCGGTATTGGGTTAACGACGGCACATCAACTGGCCGATGCAGGTGCGCATGTTTTACTGGTGGCCCGTACTCAAGAAACCCTAGAACAAGTAAAAGCAGACATTGAAGCCAAAGGCGGCAAAGCCTCAATCTTTCCATGCGATTTAAACAATATGGAGGCGATTGATGAGGTGTCCAAACAGATCATTGCCTCAGTCGATCATATTGATATTCTGATCAATAATGCGGGGCGTTCGATTCGCCGCGCCGTGCATGAATCGGTCGACCGCTTCCATGATTTTGAACGGACCATGCAGCTGAACTATTTCGGCGCCGTGCGTCTGGTCATGAATATCTTGCCACAAATGATGATCCGTCGCGCGGGTCATATCATTAACATCAGTTCGATTGGCGTACTGGCCAATGCCACCCGTTTTTCGGCCTATGTCGCGTCAAAAGCCGCACTGGATGCCTTTAGTCGCTGCCTGTCTGCAGAAGTACATTCGCATAAAATCGCAATCACCTCGATCTATATGCCTTTGGTACGCACTCCGATGATTGCACCAACCAAAATTTATAAATACGTCCCGACACTTTCTCCGGAACAGGCAGCTGACCTGATTGCCTATGCCATCGTGAAACGTCCGAAGAAAGTTGCGACCGGTTTGGGTCGTCTGGCCTCGATTACTTATTCGATTGCTCCGGATATCAACAATGTTCTGATGTCGATTGGTTATAACCTGTTCCCAAGTTCAAGTGCCTCTGTGGGTCAACCACAAAAATTAAATTTGGTGCAAAAAGCATATGCACGGCTGTTCCCGGGCGAACACTGGTAATTTTTACTGGGATAATTTCCTGAAAATACGAGCCGCCGACCGGGCGGCTTTTTTGATGTCTCAGTTTTAAATCTCTAGGTGAAAGCAAGCTCATCTGGATCACACACGACATAGCCTGTCTTTATCGACACAGATTTTTGCCGCAAATGCTGCGAGATCACGTACACTATCTGCGGATATTTCCTATCCGTATTTTTATATTTTGATTGAAATGATGGAAACCCTTATGAACAACGCGCAATGGCTCGATGAAGTAAAATTTAACGAACAAGGATTAGTCCCTGCCATTGCCCAGCATCATCAAACTGGTCGTGTCTTGATGGTGGCCTGGATGAATCGTGAAGCGCTAGCACTGACGGCTGAGAAAAACCAAGCCGTGTATTTCTCCCGTTCACGCAGCAAATTATGGCATAAGGGCGAAGAATCAGGACATTTTCAAACCGTACATGAAATCCGTCTGGACTGTGATGCCGATGTGATTGTGCTGCAAATTGAACAACATGGCGGCATTGCCTGCCATACCGGTCGTGAATCCTGTTTCTATCGTAAACTCACGCCAAATGGCTGGGAAATTGTCGATGCACAGCTGAAACACCCGTCTGCAATTTATGGTGAAAAATCCACAAATCCGCATACGCTGGCGATGGAAGCGTCAAGCGCCCAGTCTGAACAGGTCGAAGTCTTGTCCTATCTGGGCCAGATGATGGCAGAACGCAAACAGGCCGATCCGGATTCCTCTTATGTGGCCAAGCTCTATCACAAAGGCCTGAACAAGATTTTAGAAAAAGTCGGCGAAGAAAGCTTTGAAACCGTACTGGCAGCCAAAGATTTCAACGCTCAGGTCTCTGAAGACAATAAAAATGATCTGATCTATGAAGTTGCTGATCTGTGGTTCCATACCATTGTGATGCTGGGTTATTTCGATATCGAACCGCAACTGGTCTTGAATGAGCTGGCACGTCGTCAGGGCTTATCCGGTCTGGTTGAAAAAGCCAGCCGTCAGCATTAAATGATGAATATGCCTGTGTCTGATCTGCAAAAACCCAAGGCCACTTATGAGCAGGCCACTGCCATCGATAATGCCCGTCTGGGTAATTCCTTTAAAGTGATTGCCTATGCCGGCACAGGTAAAACCACCACACTACAAATGATCAGTGATGCCATGCCTGAACGGCGTGGCATGTATCTGGCTTTCAACAAAGCCATTGCCAGTGAAGCGCAAGCCAAATTTCATCGCGGCGTAGATTGCCGCACTTTTCACTCGCTGGCATTTCGCAGTGTTCCACGTGGAATCACCGACAAGCTGCGTCTGCCCCGTTTAAGTCCAAGCTTTATTGCCAAAGAATACCGTCTGGAACCGATGACCATGCGCCGTATGATGGGTGGGCGTTATGAAAAATATGTCTTGATGCCTTCGCGTCTGGCGAGTTTAGTCGCCAATGCGGTTGGCTATTTCTGTTCGACCAGTTCGCAATACCCTGCTCCGCGGCATATTCAGGCACCGAGCTGGTTACATCCAGATGATATTGAGATCCTGCAAAAGAAACTTTATCCGGCCGTAGAACGGCGCTGGCTAGAATCAATCGATCCCAATCATCAGGCCGGGATTGGCCATGATATTTACCTGAAACTCTGGGCGCTGTCTGAACCGAATATTCCGGCCGATTATGTGCTGTTTGATGAAGCGCAGGATGCCGACCCACTCATGCTCGGAATTTTGCTGAAACAGCGGAATACTCAGGTGATTTATGTCGGTGATGCGCATCAGCAGATTTATGCTTGGCGCGGTGCGGTGAATGCCATGCAGCAACTGCCTTTACCCGAATCACGCCTGACCACATCGTTTCGTTTTGGCCCTGAAATCGCGTTAAATGCCAATGCCATTTTAGGTGCACTGAATGAAACCGTGCCTTTGCTTGGCAATCCGTTGTTAGATTCTAAAGTCGTGAATAAACCGCATACCAAAATGCGGGATGCAATTTTATGCCGGACCAATGCCCGGGCCATGGAACTGTTACTTGCCGGACTGGTGCGTGGTGATAAAGTCAGCCTGCAAGCCGATCATGTCAAACTGAATCGTTTTGTCGATGCGGCTGCCATGTTGAAACAGGGCAAACGTGTGGTCGATGTGCCGGAATTGGCTTGGTTTAATTCCTGGCATGATGTGCATGAATACTGTGAAACCAATGAAGGTAGCGATATCAAACCGCTGGTTAAACTGGTCGATGAACATGGCACCGATCCATTGAAAAAAGCCCTGGCCAAAATCACCCCGATTGGACAGGCGGACTATATTATTTCCACTGCACATAAGGCCAAAGGTCTGGAGTGGGAACGGGTGCATATTGAAGATGACTATCAGTTTAAGCTGAATGAAAAAGATCATAAAATTAGTGATGAAGAGCTACGTTTACTTTACGTGGCCTGTACACGTGCTAAAGTAAGCTTAAATATTCATCACATTTATGACCTGATTCAACAACTGAAGATCAAGATGCCGCAGTCGCTTCGTCAAGCCGTCGGTTAAGGTATGGATGTAAAATCATGGTACAGGTGACCTATGCACATCGAAGCGCTTCAACTGAAACACACCCTGCATTTTCCAGAGATTCAGCTTCAGCTTGATTATTCACAATATCCGCTTACCTTAATTTTGGGCAATCAGGGTACTGGCAAAACCACTTTGTTACGCTGTGCTTATCAGGCGCTGACCTGGTTTGCAGCGCGTTATCGCGATAGCCGGGCTGCCGGTCTGGTGATGCCTGATCAGGACATCATGCAACACCGGCTGCAATCCAAAATTGATATCCGGGTTGGCTTTCCCGAAGAGGTTTCAGCGCTTACAGAATCCAGCCAGACTGAAGCTACACAGCAACAGAGCTGTTCCTGGCAAGTCTATAAGACTTTAAATAGTCAAGGACTCGGCTTTAGCAAAGCCGAAACCGCGCAACTGGACAGCATGCTTGGCCTTTATCAGAAAGCCCGATTCAATGATCCTCTGCTCGGCTTGCCGCTGATTGCCTATTATCCTGCCGACCGCTTTGTCAATGACGTCAATCTGATCAGCAAAAACAATCCGGCTATTTTCCATACAGCGCATGCTTACGACATTAGCGCGATTCCGTTTACGACCTTTGCCCGTTTCTTTGAATGGTTGCGTGAAGTCAGTGATATTGAAAATGCGCAAAGCGCCAAGATCATGGATCAGATTTTAGCACGTGCCTTGCAGCAACCTGAAGATATTCGGGGAGATGAACTGGCGCGGCAGATTGAAAAAGCGCAAGCACAGCTCCATACCCCGCATTTAACGGCCTTAAAAAATGCCTTGTCGCAGGTACTGCCTGACATCAGCCAGATTGAGTTAAAATACCAGCCCAAGCTGCAACTGATGCTGACCTATCAGGACAAGCGTTTTACTTTTCAGCAGCTTCCCAATAGCATCCGCACCTGGATTGCGCTGGTGGGCGATATTGTACGGCGTCTTTGTCTGCTCAATCCGAACAGTTTATTTCCATGTCAGGAAGGTACAGGAGTGTTGTTGATTGATGCCATTGATCATCAGCTGGATCAGGATCTGGCAGCAGAGATTCTGCCGCGTCTGCATCAGGCATTTCCTAATTTGCAAATTATTGCCACCGGCAACCGACCTGAGTTACTGGAACAGGCACAGGCCTTTCAGTGTTTAAGACTCGAAAATAAACAGTTGCATCCAATTCATCTTGAAAGCATGAAAATCCAGTTTGATCAGATCTATGCCGAAATGGGTCTACATACTGATCCAGACGCAATTCCTGCCGAAGAAGCGCTAATAGAAACCGTCACCGAACCGACTACACCGCTTGCTGTATTACAGCGGATTCAGCAACAGTTGAATCCTGAACAGCAGCAGGAATTGTTACGTTTACTTGCTCAGGATCAGCCGACGCTACCGCAATCGCTCTAAGTAACGTTGAAAAACAGTAATGAGCGTTTCAATGAATATCGAGATTTATTCAGACCATTTTAGTGCTGTCTTTTTGCAATTGTAAAACTGCATTTAGTCATATTTACAATCAATGCTTGCAATTTAATCTTAATTTTCGGTCACTTCTGGATGATCTGTTTAAGCATCCACCCCACGCCAAAAGCCTGCTCGCGTATAATTTATAAGTTCGACATAAAAACGTTGATGTTGTTGTTATCCTGTAATATGATCGGTTTTATTTGCGAATTTCATTGTAAAATCGGAATTTGCTATCGTTTATAAGTTGCGCAATACAACTGTTTTTATATTCTTTTTGAATATTCTTTTGGCTTTCAAGATTGAGAAGTTTGGGTTGCTCCTTGTAATCCTGTAGTCCTTGAAAGATGAAGATTCACCCTAGGTTGGTCACAACCTAAATCACGACAATGGATACGAGTGTGCTGCCGATTATTATATTGTTACCGTTAGTATTAGGCACAACCCTTGTCTCGTGGCTGAAGCAATTTTCGCGCGGGGTAACGGCTTTAGGGGCAATTGGTGTCAGCCTCAGCAGTTTCTTATTATTATTGAGTCAGGCGCCTGCCATCTTTGATGGTGCCGTGATCATTCAGACCTGGTCCTGGCTGCCCCAGCTCGGGATCGATTTTAGTTTCCGTCTGGATTCTCTGGCCCTGCTGTTTGCCTTGCTGATCAGTGGCATAGGCACCCTGATCTATATTTATGCCTATTATTATCTCAATCCTAAAAATTCGCTGAGCAAACTTTATTTCTTGCTGATGCTGTTTATGGCAGCCATGCTCGGAATTTCATTGTCAAATAACTTGCTGATCCTGCTGGTTTTCTGGGAACTCACCAGTATTTCATCATTTTTACTGGTGGGCTATTGGAGCAATTACGAAGCCGCACAGCGCGGCTCACGTATGGCCTTGACCATTACCGGCATGGGTGGCTTGGCCATGCTTGGTGGCTTCATCCTGCTGGGTCAAATTACCGGCACTTATCAGATTGATCAAATCCTGACGATGACTGAACAGATCCAGTCACATGCGCTATTTGTTCCCACTTTGTTGCTGATTTTACTCGGTGCCTTTACCAAAAGTGCGCAGTTCCCCTTCCATTTCTGGTTACCCAATGCCATGGCAGCACCGACACCGGTCTCTGCCTATTTACACTCAGCCACCATGGTCAAAGCCGGCCTGTTTCTGGTCGCACGTTTACTCCCGATTTTTGCTGGCGCGGCACTGTTTCATAATATTGTGACCTTTGTCGGTCTGTTTACCCTGTGCATGGCCGCCTTTTTTGCCATTTTTAAGGAAGATCTGAAAGGCCTGTTGGCCTATTCAACCATCAGTCATCTGGGTCTGATCATGTGTCTGCTCGGGATTGGTTCTCCACTGGCAGTCGCAGCGGCAATTTTCCATATTATTAACCACGCGACCTTTAAAGCGGCCCTGTTTATGATTGCCGGTATTATCGATCATGAATCTGGCACCCGTGATTTACGTAAGCTTTCCGGTCTGTGGCAACTGCTGCCCTTTACTGCAACGCTGACCATGATCACTGCGGCCTCTATGGCCGGTGTTCCATTGACCAATGGTTTCCTCTCCAAAGAGATGTTCTTTACTGAGCTGGTGGCCAATTTAAGCGGGCCAGTGCTGGTCGGTTCAGCCATTGTGGCAACATTGGCCGGAATTTTTGCAGTCACTTATTCGATTCGTCTGGTGCATGGGGTATTTTTCGACGGCCCACTGGGCAAGCAAGTCCCGAATAAAAATGCGCATGAGCCACCATTTGGCATGCGCGCACCCGCCACTTTACTGGCATTTCTATGTATTTTAGTGGGTCTATTGCCAGCACTTTTGGTCGAAAAAATCGTGAATAGTACCACGCAGGCAACGACTCAAAATTTTGCTTTTGAAGGTACGCATCTGGCCCTCTGGCATGGGTTTAATCTGCCATTATTAATGAGTGTGATTGCTTTGGCCGGTGGTGCAGTGTTTTACTTTTCTCTGGCCAAAGGTGGTGCCTTACGTGAAATTGATCTGGATCCAAAACTGGGCCGCTTACAGGGTCGGATCCTGTTTGACCTGTTCCTGAAAAATCTGCTGTTAAATTCACGTCGTTTCCGCCGTGCCACTGAAACTGGCAAATTACAAAGCTATTTATTATGGATTGTGATCTTTACCATCGGTCTGGTTGGTTTCCCATTGCTATCCAATGGTATCGGTAGCGGTACGCGTGAGCTGACCCATGCCCCTGCCCTGGCCATTGTCTTGTGGATGTTGCTGTTCTCTGCCTGCTGGATGCTGCTATGGTTCCATCATGAACGGATTAAAGCGGTACTGATCAGTGGTGCAGTGGGTCTGGTGGTAACCATGGTCTTTATTGGCTTCTCGGCACCTGACCTGGCATTGACCCAAATTACGGTCGATGTAGTAACCACCGTCTTGTTATTAATGAGTTTATCTCTGCTACCGCAGCTAACCCCTTATGAATCCAGTCCAACCCGGCGCTGGCGCGATGCGATCATTGCGCTGGGCGGCGGTCTCGGTATTGCCACCATCGCCTGGCTGATCATGACCCGCGATCATAATTCTATTTCATGGTTCTTCCTGCAGCAGTCAATTCCACTCGGCGGCGGCACCAATGTGGTCAATGTGATTCTGGTCGACTTCCGTGGTTTCGATACCTTCGGCGAAATTACTGTACTCGGGATTGCCGCGATTGGTGTGCTTAGCCTTATGGATGGCATGCGTGCGCATGGCACCACCATGACCCAAGGTTTGACCTATCGATTTAATCCCTCCCCCTTGATGTTACGTATCACGGCATCATGGATTTTACCTGTAGCTCTGGTAGTCAGCCTGTATATCTTTATGCGTGGCCATAACCTGCCGGGCGGTGGATTCATTGCCGGATTAGTCACCTCACTGGCCTTAATTATTCAATATATTGCAGTGGGACAGGATAAAACTGAACAGTTGCTGGGTGCTAAATCTGGTCGTTTGTATGAAATCTGGATTGGCGTGGGTTTAACCATTGCCGGTTTGACCGGGGTTGCAGCCTGGTTCTGGTCACGCCCATTCCTGACCAGCGCACATATCTATGTCTCGCCACCCGTGATTGGAGAAATGCATCTGGCTTCGGCGGCGCTGTTTGATGTCGGTGTCTATGTCACTGTAGTCGGTGCGACCATGCTGATGATTTCTGTGCTGGGCGATTCACGTCACTCCAGTATGACTGGCCCAGTACCAAGAGGATAATAGAATGATGAGTTTAGAATTTTTATTAGCCTCCGCCATTGGTCTACTCGCCGCCACCGGAATCTATCTGATTCTGCGTGCGCGTACTTTTCCGGTGGTGCTGGGCTTGGCCATGATTGGTTATGCGGTCAACCTGTTTTTATTTGCCATGGGGCGGATCCAGATGAATTCGCCTGCCGTATTGACCGAGGCCTCCAGAGTCACCGATCCCCTTCCGCAGGCACTGGTGCTGACCGCCATCGTGATTGGCTTTGCCACCACTGCCTTTATTGTTCAGCTGGCACTGCGTAGCCGTTATGAATCAGGAACAGACCACGTTGATTCAAAAGAAGAAACACCTCAGATTGACCCACGTGAGGATGAGCCTTAATGACTGATCTTCTTCACTTCTGGTCTCAACATACGCCAATTTTCAGTATTCTTTTACCGGCCCTTACCGCTTTTAGTCTGGTACTTTTAGGCAATCCGGGTTCTGGCTCCCTGACCACAGACTGGCGTCAGCCTTGGCGTCGTGGTATCAGCCATATCTCGGGTATCTTGGGTCTGATCATTGCGGTCAGTTATTTAATTGACAGCAGTCAGGGTCAAGTCAGTGTATATACACTGGGCGAATGGGCGGCACCTTTTGGGATCGTGCTGGTGCTGGACCAACTCTCTGCCATGATGCTGGTGTTGACCTATGCCCTGGCAGTACCGGTGGTCTGGTATGCCAGTAAAGAATGGGATACCCGTGGCCGTTATTTCCATACCATGGTGCATTTCCTGCTGATGGGCCTGACCGGCGCCTTCCTGACTGGTGACTTATTCAACCTGTTCGTATTCTTTGAAATCTTGCTGATGGCGTCCTATGTGCTGCTATTGCATGGACAGGGCAAGGCGCGTTTCCAGCTGGGAATTCATTACGTCACCATTAACCTGCTGGCTTCTGCGCTGTTCCTGATTGGACTCGGCATGATTTATGGCAGTGTCGGCAGTCTGAACATGGCCGATGTGGCGCGCTTAATGCCTACCTTGGCAGCAGATCAGCATAAACTAGCCGTTGCCGGTGGACTCATGCTATTCGTGGTCTTCGGGATTAAGGCGGCAATGCTGCCGGTGGGCTTCTGGTTACCCAAAACCTATGCCGTAGCCACCACCCCTATTGCCGCACTCTTTACCATCATGACCAAAGTCGGGATTTATGCGATTTTGCGAATCAATGGAACTGTTTTTGATGATGAATACAGCCATCAGATTCTGATGAACTGTCTACTGGTGATCGGTCTGATTACTTCAGTCTATGGTGTCATTTGTGCGATTGGTACAGAACGCCTGCGCCGTTTTGTCGGCTTTATGGTGCTGTCTTCAGTCGGCACGATTCTGGTGGCGATTGGCATGAATACAACTGCAGCCTGGGCCGGCGCCCTGTACTATATGGTACACAGTACCCTGATTGCTGCGGCATTTTATATCCTGTCTGGCTGGATTACCTCACAGCGCGGTGAGTTCAAAGATCATTTTAAAATCGCACCGCTGATGAAACAGAACAAGCTGGTTTCGATTGTCTATTTCATCATTGCCTTGATGATGGCCGGTCTGCCACCGTTCAGCGGCTTCTTTGGCAAAGTCTTTATTTTGCAGGCTTCTGCCAATTCAGAGCATCAGATGATCATTATCCTGACCATTCTGCTGGTGAGTTTCCTCAGTATTCTGGCTTTTACTCGAGTCGGCTTTATGCTGTTCTGGCGCTCGACCAAACCTGAAGATGATTTGAATTCTGACGATTTCCACAAATATGAAGCTTTACCCAGTAAGGCACCTGCACGTAATGATCACACGATCTATTTGCTACTTGCCGGCTTAACAGCTTATGTTGTATTTGCTGGACCGATCTATCAATATAACTATCAGACGGCAGAACAGATTAAAAACAATCCGGTCTATGAAGCTGCCCTGTTAAAACGTGATGCAGAAGGTCAATTTATTAGTGTGCAACCCTTTGATCCAAGTTATTTGCCAGAAACCAAATATGGTGGCGAGGTGGTGGATCCAAATGCACATCTGATTCCTTATATGATTTCAGAAGCCACTTTGGAAGGTGAAAATATTTCTGAATTCAAACAACGTCAGATTGACCAGCAGCATATTGAACAAACCCAACATGATGATAATCAACTTAAACCGGCGGAGGGACCTTAATGGCTGAATCATTCCTGCAACGTTGGTTCCCGCACCCGTTGGTTTCTGTAATCGTGGGGCTCAGCTGGACTTTACTGTCACATAGCACAGAAGCCGGAACCTTGCTGGTGGCCCTGCTTCTGGCGATTGTCATTCCCAAAATGGTCGCGCCGTTTATTGACTATACCCCGAATATCCAGTGGCGGCCTGCGCTGCGTCTGTTCTTTGTCGTGGTCTGGGACATTGTGGTGGCCAATCTTAAAGTTGCAAAACTGGTCTTGGGGCCGACCAAAAACCTACATCCCAAATGGTTCCGTGTGCCTCTGGAAACCGAGCATGAAGAAGTCAACACCTTACTGGCCATGATTATTACCACTACACCGGGCACAGTCACTGCCGGTATTGATCAGGATCGTGGTGATATTCTGGTGCATGCTTTAAGCACGGATGATGAAGCAGCTGAAATCGAGCTGATCAAACAACGTTATGAACAGCCCTTGCTTAAAATTTTCAGCGCACAGACAGGAGAAAAAATATGACGATTCTGCCTTATGCATTAATGATTTGCCTGGGTGCAGTCACTGTCTCGATGTTACTCTGCCTGATCCGACTCATTACCGGCCCTTCTATCGTTGACCGCCTCTTGGCACTCGATACCCTGTTCCTGAATGCCACCTGTCTGATTGTCATTTTGGGAATTTACTGGAGTAGCACTTTTCTGTTTGAAGAGGCCTTACTGGTGGCGATGCTCGGCTTTGTCTCTACAGCAGCTTTGGCGCGTTATTTCACCACTGGCCATGTCATCGACTAGGAGTTTTTAAATGCCGTTAATTTTAGAAATACTAGTTTCGATTTTTTTATTGATTGGTGCTTTCTTCATGCTGGTCGGTGGGATCGGGATGGTGCGCCTGCCCGATCTGTTTATGCGGCTGCATGCACCAACCAAATCCAGTACCTTGGGCTTGGGCAGTTTTCTGATTGCCGCGATTATTTTTTCTGCCATGTACGGCCGTTTCGGTTTTGCTGAAGTGCTGATTACCCTATTTGCCTTTATCACTGCGCCAGTATCGGCCAATCTGATGGCGCAGGCAGCATTGCATTTACGTTTACGCTCACTAAGTGGTGAGGTTCCAGAAACACTAGAGCGTCCCCTGCCTTGGCAACGTTCACGTCGCCGTGCTTTTTATGAGAAAAAAATGAATCATAAAAATGATGATCTCACTTGATTTAGATTATTTTTAGATAGGTCGATTCACTTCTAATGTTTAAAGTTTCAATAAAGCCAGCTATAAAAAAGCCACCCGAAGGTGGCTTTTTTATTGTCCTAAGACTTATTCATCATCTTTTTTTGCTTCAGCTTCAGGTAAATCCTTCACAGCTTCAGCAATCAGACCAAACATATAGTTACCATAGGCATTGGTCTTGTCGTAATGGAAACGTAGACGAGGTGTAATACGGGTTTTGATACGACGGCTCAGTTCGTGACGCAGGAAACCAGAGGCTTTGTTTAATACCTCTAAAGTTTCTTTATTCGCCGCTTCACTTTGTTCATCGCCCAGCTCACGTCCCATAACAGTGACATAAACTTCCGCATATCCCAAGTCCGGGCTCACCTTCACGGCAGAGATGGTCACCAGACCACCTAAGCGTGGATCTTTCAGCTCCTGACGGATCAGTTCTGACAACTCGCGTTGTACTGTATCCGCCATACGCTTCAGACGTTGACTACCCGCCATTAAAGACTCCGTTTAATCAGTTGAACATCGTACACTTCGATCTTATCCAGTGCTTTGATGTCTTTATAACCTTTCACCGCAAGACCACATTCCATACCGGCACGAACTTCTTCAACCACTTCTTTATAGCGACGAAGAGATTCAAGCTCGCCCTGGAATACCACCACGTCATCACGGAGTACGCGAATCGGTTTGTTACGATGCAATACGCCTTCAAGAACCATACAGCCCGCAGCCGCACCGAATTTACTTGAGTGGAATACTTCACGTACTTGTGCAACACCCAGAATCGTTTCACGATGTTCAGGTGCCAGCTTACCACTCATTGCTGCTTTCACATCATCAATCAATTGATAGATAATTGAGTAGTAACGAATGTCGATGCTGTCTGCATCGGCTTTTTGACGCGCAGTGTTGTCCGCACGAACGTTAAAGCCAAGTAGAACTGCTTCTGAAGATTCAGCCAGTGTTACGTCAGACTCGGTGATTGCACCAACGCCCGAACCAATAATACGTACTTTCACTTCATCCGTTGCAAGTTCAGCAAGTGCAACATGCAAGGCTTCCAGTGTACCGCGTACGTCAGTTTTCAGCACCACGTTCACGATAGGCACATCTTTCTTGCCCATAGACGCCATGATGTTTTCAAGACGCATTGCAGATTGACGCTCAAGACGTTTTTGACGTTCACGATCCATACGTGCATCGGCAACTTCACGTGCTTTTTTCTCATCGCTAACAACAAGAACTTCGTCACCTGCCATTGGCGCTTCTGGAAGACCCAAAATTTCCACTGGAATTGAAGGACCTGCAGATTTGATACGCTGACCATTTTCATCGGTCATTGCACGAACGCGACCATAAGATGAACCAGCAAGAACCAGGTCACCCACTTTCAAGGTACCGTTTTGAACCAGAATAGACGTGACCGCACCACGGCTGTTGTCTACACGTGCTTCAATCACCACACCTTGTGCAGCACCTTCTTCCGATGCTTTCAATTCAAGCAATTCAGCCTGGATCGAAATCAGGTCTAGAAGTTCATCGATACCTTGACCAGAATGCGCCGAAACCATGGCAACCGGTACATCACCGCCCCATTGTTCAGGTACGATCTGTTTGGTGGTCAATTCGTTCAATACGCGATCTGGATCAGCAGATTCTTTATCCATCTTGTTGATTGCAACAATGATTGGTGTACCTGCAGCACGTGCATGGTCGATTGCTTCTGCAGTTTGTGGCATAACACCATCATCTGCTGCAACAACCAGTACAACGATATCCGTTGCTTTGGCACCACGTGAACGCATTGCAGTAAACGCTGCGTGTCCCGGAGTATCAAGGAAGGTAATAATACCTTTGTCGGTTGTAACGTGGTAAGCACCAATATGCTGGGTAATACCGCCTGCTTCGCCTTGCGCCACTTTGGCACGGCGGATACGGTCAAGAAGCGATGTTTTACCATGGTCAACATGGCCCATGATGGTAACCACTGGTGCGCGCGTTGTTTGTGCACCACGTGCTTCTTCAGCTGCTTCAAGCAGGTTATCTTCAGCTTGCGTATCAGAAACCAATACCGGGTTATGACCCATTTCTTCTACGATTAACGCTGCAATTTCCTGATCAATGGCTTGGTTCTGAGTAACCAGCTCACCCATTTTCATGAGAGATTTAATAACTTCACGAACCTTGATCGCCATTTTCGCAGCCAAGTCAGCCACAACAATGGTTTCACCAATTTCAACATCGTAAACCTGTTTCTTCACAGGTTTTTCGAAGCCGTGCTTATTGCCCTGGCTGGTTTTCAAACCGCGTTTAGGCTGTTTGCTGAAGCTCTGTTCTTCCTGACCACGACGTCCACCTTTTTTCGGTGCACGTGCAGCTGGGGTATTGGTACCACGTTTGATCTCGCGGTCTTCTTTGGCAAATGAGTCTTCATATGCCTGACCCACCAGACCGGCAGCAAGCGGAGAATCATCTACGACACGAATCGTTGCTGTTGTATCTTCAGCGGTGTACTTAGACGCCATCTGACGCATTTGTTCAAGCGTACGTTGCTGCGCTTCTTCAGCCGCTTTACGACGTGCTGCTTCTTCAGTCGCTTTTAATTGCGCTGCCTGAGCTTCACGTGCTTTTTTCTGTTCAGCCGTTTCAGTTTGTTTAACAACCTGTTTTACAATCGGCTTGTTGGTCGATTTGCGTTTTACCACGACTGCCGCTTTAGAAACTTCTTGCTTGTCGCTGGTTTGTTTTGCAGCAGCACGCATCGCTTCTAGAGCTTTACTCGCGTTATTTACGCCAGTTTTCGGAGCTTCAGCAGAAGAAGCAGCTTGTGCTGTATTCTGCTCAGGCGCAGCTTTGGCCTGTTGTTCAGCCTTGGCTTTCGCCAATGCTTCTGCTTTGATCTGTTCTGGATCAGGCTTAACAAATGTATGCTTCTTGCGAACTTCTACATTAATTGTTTTCGCCTTACCTGAAGTACTCGCAACTTTTGCGGTACTGGTTGTTTTACGTTTCAACGTGATTTGCCCTGCTTGGCTTTCTGAACCTTGTGATTTCTTCACATGGCTCATCAAGCTATCTTGTTGTTCGGTGGTAATAATATCGTCAGCTTTACGCTGTGGTAAACCTGCCTCACGAACCTGCTCTAGGAGCTTCTCAACTGGACGACCCACGCTGAGGGCTAACTCTTTAATCGACTTGTCCGTCATATACTACCTCCTAGTTAAACCATGATTCGCGCGCTTTCATAATGAGTTGACCGGCTTTCTCAGCACCCAAACCTTCAATATCTTCGATATCGTCGGTCGCCTGATCTGCCAAATCGTCAACTGTTACCACACCACGAGCTGCTAGAGCTTGCGCGATCTCTGCTGTCATGCCTTCCATTGCAACAAGTTCTTCACTTGGCGCTTGTATATTCTCTTGCTGTTGTAATGCATCAGCAAGTGCAATTTCTTTCGCACGGCTTTGCAATAATTCAACCAGTTCAGCATCAAGTTCGATTTCATCAAACGTTTCTGCAGGGACATAAGCAATTTCTTCAAGCGAGGTGAAGCCCATTTCTACCAGTGCCATCGCCAAATCTTCCGCGATATCCAGACGTGTTACAAACATGTCCAGATACTGTTGCGCTTCGTTTTGTTGACGGGCGTAGTATTCCTCTTCCAGCATCATGTCCAGCTTGTAGCCAGTCAATTCTGATGCCAGACGAACGTTCTGACCTTGTGAACCAATCGCACGAGCCAATTGATCACTCGTTGCAAAGATGATGTCTGCAGTACGGGCATCTTCATCGATGACAATACTCGATACATCTGCTGGTTCCAGTGCGCTGGCGATGTACTGGGCAGGATCGTCAGACCATACCACGACATCGATACGCTCACCGTTCAATTCTTGTTGAACAGCCTGGATACGTGTACCACGCATACCAATACATGCACCAACCGGATCAATACGGTGATCATTTGTTTTTACTGCAATTTTAGCACGCACGCCTGGTTGACGAGCTGCTGCTTTAATTTCAATAATTTCTTCAGAAATCTCAGGGATCTCTTTCTTCATCAATGCGATCAGCATATCCGGCTTGGCACGTGACAACTGGAGTTGCGCACCACGACCTTCACGGTTCACATTGAACAGAATCGCATTCATACGTTGCTTCGGACGAAGAATTTCTTTCGGAATCATTTCTTCACGTGCAAGGTATGCTTCAGCATTATCACCCAAGTCAATGATAAAGCCATCTTTGGTTTGTTTCTTCACTTCACCATAGATCAGCTCGCCGACTTTAGATTCGTAAGCATCGGCCACAAGTGCGCGTTCTGCTTCACGGATCTTCTGTACAATCACTTGCTTGGCAATTTGTGCTGCAATACGACCGAAATCAATCGACTCTACTTCGAGTTCACGAATATCACCAATTGACCATTGTGCAGGATCAAGATCAGAAATCGCATCCTGACACGCTGGCATTTCATGATCTTCGTCAGCGACTACTTCCCACTGACGAAAAGTACGGTAGTCACCTGTTTTGCGATCAATTTCCACACGTAAACGTGCTTCTTCAGAGCGAGTTCCTTCGTAGAATTTTTTCTTGGTCGCCGCAACTAAAGCTTGCTCAAGCGCTTCGAAAATTGCTTCACGAGGTACACCCTTTTCGTTACTAACCGTTTCAACGACGGTCAGAATTTCACGTGCCATACGTCACCTATTCGTTAAATTTTTATTTATTCAATTAATCTTGGAAGACCAAATTTGCTTTATCGATATTGTGACTGTCGATCTCCAATACCTGTTGCTTTTCTACTTCAACTTGAATCATTTCATTGTCTAGGTCGACTGCAACCAGTTTGGCCTGGAATTTACGACGGTTATCTACTGCACTAATCAGACGTAATGCTACGCTATGACCAATATAGCCTGACATCTGTTCGAGCTGGAAGAATGGACGATCCCAGCCTGGAGAAGACACTTCAAGTGAATATTCACCCGAGATCGGATCATGAACATCCAGCATGGCGCCGACTTGCTGCGTTACACGCACACAATCCTGAACACCAATACCACGCCCCTGTTCCTCTTCACCGTCTTCATTAACGGCCGGTTCAGCGCTTGCATCGACCGGTTTGTCGATGTAGATACGTAATAACGAACGTTTACCCTGTGGCAGGAACTCAATCCCCCAAAGGTTTACATTACAGGCTTCAACTGCCGGTGCAATCAAGTCCTGAAGTGCTTGAGTTTTATTTGATAGCTTCATTTACTCTCGTCATCTGGTGCGATTTTATGATCTATTTGACCACTACAAACCAATACAAACTATAGTAGTAGTGAAACATGGAGACGTGACCAAATAATGTCGACACTACACGATAGCCAATAAAAAAGGGCGTAAATCGCCCCAATTAAGCACAATAGCGATTTTTTTTCAAATCCCACTGTGCAAAAAGGCCCACCTTGTTGTGAGCCTCTTTTTAGAAACTTGGTAGCGGGAGCTGGATTTGAACCAACGACCTTCGGGTTATGAGCCCGACGAGCTACCAGACTGCTCCATCCCGCATCAACGTGCAAAAATTATATACAAAAGATGAGAGCTTTTCAATCAAAACTGCATCATTCTGCATATTTGTCATTTGTGACTGAAAAAATGGTAGTGGGTGCTGGATGTAAACCAACAACCTTCGCCAGTTTATAGAGAGTTGAGCCCGACAAGCAATCAACTAAATCTATAAATAACGTTTACCAAACCATTTAAATGGTAGCGGGAGCTGGATTTGAACCAACGACCTTCGCTAGCTTATAGAGAGTTGAGCCCGACAAGCAATCAACTAAATCTATAAATAACGTTTACCAAACTATTTAAATGGTAGCGGGAGCTGGATTTGAACCAACGACCTTCGGGTTATGAGCCCGACGAGCTACCAGACTGCTCCATCCCGCATCAGCGTACAAATAACATTCAGCTTAAAAAAACTTAAACTGCTTTTAAAGTTTGCATCTTTAAAAGATTGGTAGCGGGAGCTGGATTTGAACCAACGACCTTCGGGTTATGAGCCCGACGAGCTACCAGACTGCTCCATCCCGCAACAACATGCAAATTATATTTCTCAGCTTAATAACTTATTAAACTGCCTCTTAAAAGTTTGCGTCTTTAAAAAGGATTGATTGGTAGCGGGAGCTGGATTTGAACCAACGACCTTCGGGTTATGAGCCCGACGAGCTACCAGACTGCTCCATCCCGCATCAACAGAAGTTTTTTCAGCTGCATACACCAACTTAAATTTCTGGATTATAAGTTGGTGCGGAAGGGGGGACTTGAACCCCCACGCCCGAAAGCACTACCACCTCAAGGTAGCGTGTCTACCAATTCCACCACCACCGCAGCTGTGACGCATTCTAGTCGCATCACTGGAAAAAAGAAAGGACTAATTAAAACTATTCGGTCGTTTCTGGTGCAGTTGGTGAAGTTTCATTCGATTGCACAGGCATGGTCGGCGCAGATTGAACCGTTCCCAAACTATAGGCATTTGTGCTGTCTTTCTTGGCCAAAACAGCCAGAGTCAAACTGGTCACAAAAAATAGCGCCGTTAAAATAGCAGTCAAACGGGTCATAAAATTGCCGGAACCCGATGCCCCGAATACTGTCGCCGCACCACCGCCACCGAAAGAGGCACCAGCATCTGCACCTTTACCATGCTGAACCAAAATCAAGACAATCATCAAAACAGCTAAGATAATATGTACTACCAGCACAAAAGTTTGCATGCTGAACTCCTAATTATTGTGTATTTGCAAATGCGTGAGCAATTTTATGGAACGACTCAGCATTGAGTGATGCACCACCGACCAGTGCTCCATTGATATCCGGGCAGGCTGCTAACTCTACTGCATTTTCCGGCTTGACACTACCACCATATAAAATCGCCATGGTTGCACCATAGCCGGTGATCTGGCTCAAACCTTGACGGATTTGTGCATGCATGGCTTGTGCATCTTCAGGAGAGGCGGTTTTACCGGTACCAATTGCCCAGATCGGCTCATAAGCAATCACGATATTTTTCCATTGCTCAGCGTCCACTACCGCTGCAATATCACAAATCTGTTGCAATACGACCGCTTCAGCCTGCCCTGCTTCACGTTGTTCCAGGCTTTCACCCACGCAGTAAATCACCGTTAAACCGGCAGTTAATGCATGCTTGATTTTGGCATTCAGAACTTCTGCGTTTTCTGCGAAAACTTCACGACGCTCAGAATGACCAATCAGTACATAATGAATCTGGCTGTCTTGCAATAATTCAGCGCTCACTTCACCGGTATAAGCACCCGTTCCTGAAATACGTGAAACATCTTGTGCTACAGTGTAAACAGGACGAGTCGCAGATGACAGTTCCGCCTGAATCTGGGTCAGGGCAAGAGCAATCGGGGCTACACCGATATGACATTTATCTGCGGCGATTGGTGCAGTTTCCAGTAAATTTTTAATACCGTGCACCAGTGTTAATGCATCTGCCTGCAGCGGATTCATTTTCCAGTTACCTATTACCCAAGGGGTAATCGTCGAAACTGACATAATTAACCTATTTTATTTACATATTTCGAATTGGGCACATTCTACACGGAATTGGAAAATTTAAAGAATAGTTTTCTTATCACTTATTCTAGGTTTAGACTATTCAAAATGGTTGTTTTTTGTTATCACTTAAAAAAATGGGAACTTCTTCTAACCAGTTCAAAGTTTTACTGGATATGAGGAAGGTAGCAGCACTCTTAGCTATGGTATTTTTACGTAACAAACGTATAATTTTAATATAGCAATTAAAAAAATTTGATTTATAGGCATTTATAGCATGACAGCATTACAGGGGTCGCCAAGATTTACCGGATTTATTCGTCGTTTGGTCGAGGAAGGCGTCATCTCGGCTGAAGATATGCGCAGTGCTTTGGCACATGCCAAGCAAGAAAAAATAGATATTGTGGCGGAGCTGATTAACCAGCAACAGCTCTCCCCAACCGTTATTGCTGAAACGATTTCAGTCGAATTTGGTGAGCCGCTGTTTGATATCAGTGCCTATGATCCTGCGCAAATTTTGCGGGATATCATTGATGAGAAGCTGATTACCAAGCATCGCATCCTGCCAATTTTTAAAAATTCCAGTATTTTATATATTGCCATCAGTAATCCGACCAATATTGAAGCGATTGATGCCGTTCGCTTTTCAACCAAGCTCAATATTGAAACCATTATTGTTGAACACAATAAACTGGAAAAACTGATCGAGCAGAATTTTACCGAAGAAAGCACTTTTGAGTTTGATGAAGACTTTGATCTGGATGTAGATTTCGATTCATCTGATCCGAGTAAAGAAGAAGATGAAAAAGACAAAGGTGAAGAAGAAGCACCGATTGTCAAATATATCAATAAATTATTAATCGATGCGATTCGTATGGGTGCTTCGGATCTGCATTTTGAACCTTATGAAAAAATCTACCGGGTTCGTTATCGGGTCGATGGGGTATTACGCCAAATTGCAACACCGCCGCTGCAGTTGGCAACCCGCCTGTCTTCACGTTTAAAAGTCATGTCGCAAATGGACATTTCTGAAAAACGTGTTCCGCAAGATGGCCGTATCAAGCTGAAACTATCAAAGAACAAAGCCATTGATTTCCGTGTCAACTCATTACCGACCCTGTTTGGCGAAAAACTGGTACTGCGTATTTTAGATCCATCTAGCGCGATGCTGGGGATCGATGCACTGGGGTATGAACCGGAACAAAAAGAACTGTTTATGCAGGCGCTGGATAAACCGCAAGGCATGCTGCTGATTACCGGGCCAACGGGTTCTGGTAAAACGGTTTCACTTTATACCGGTTTGAATATCCTGAATCGTGAAGATACCAATATTTCCACAGCGGAAGATCCAGTCGAGATCAACCTGCAAGGGATTAACCAGGTCAACGTCAACAATAAAGTCGGCCTGACCTTCTCTGCTGCCTTGAAGTCATTCTTACGCCAAGATCCAGATATCGTGATGGTCGGTGAGATCCGGGATCTGGAAACTGCAGAAATTGCCATTAAAGCGGCACAGACCGGTCATATGGTGATGTCAACGCTGCATACCAACAGTGCGCCTGAGACCCTGACCCGTTTACGCAATATGGGCGTGCCGTCTTTTAATATTGCCACTTCAGTGAATCTGGTTATTGCACAACGACTGGCACGTCGCCTGTGTTCACAATGTAAAAAACCTGCCGACATTCCACAGCAGAGTTTATTGGAAATGGGTTTTACCGAAGCAGATCTCCAGCAACCAGAGTTCCAGATCTATGAGCCGGTAGGTTGCAATGAATGTCGCGAAGGCTATAAGGGTCGTGTAGGTGTTTATGAAGTCATGAAAGTGACGCCTGAAATTTCTAGAATTATTATGGAAGATGGCAATGCACTTGAAATTGCCGATGCTTCTGCCCGTGCAGGTTTTAACAATTTACGCCGATCAGGTTTAATCAAGGTGATGCAGGGGGTGACTTCTTTACAGGAAGTCAATCGTGTCACCAGCGAATGATCGTGCGCTGATCTAAAATAAGGATAAAGGTATGGCAGCAGTAAAGAAAGGCCAGATGATGCCGATCTTCAGCTATGAAGGAATTGATCGTAAAGGGGCAAAGATCAAGGGGGAATTGCCGGCGCGCAACATGGCACTGGCCAAAGTGACGCTCAGAAAACAGGGCATCAGCATCAAGACCATTCGGGAAAAGAAAAAAAACATTCTCGAAGGCTTAATGAAAAAACGTGTCAGCACACTGGATATTACGATTTTTACCCGACAGCTCGCGACCATGATGAAAGCCGGCGTACCTTTAGTACAAGGCTTTGAAATTGTTGCAGAGGGTCTGGAGAATCCAGCCATGCGTGAAGTCGTTCTGGGGATTAAAGGTGAGGTGGAAGGTGGTAATACCTTTGCCGGTGCACTGCGTAAATACCCGCAATACTTCGATAAACTATTTTGTTCACTGGTCGAATCGGGTGAACAATCCGGTGCGCTAGAAACCATGCTGGATCGGGTCGCGATCTACAAGGAAAAAAGTGAACTGCTCAAGCAAAAAATTAAAAAAGCCATGAAGTACCCGGCTGCGGTGGTCGTGGTCGCGCTGATTGTCACGATTATTCTAATGGTAAAAGTGGTCCCGGTTTTCCAGGATTTATTCTCTTCATTTGGTGCTGACTTACCGGCTTTTACCAAAATGGTAGTCAATATGTCGGAATGGATGCAAAAATATTGGTTCCTGCTCATTATTGCCATTGGGGCCATCATTACGGCTTTTCTGGAAGCAAAAAAACGCAGTAAAAAATTCCGCGACTTTCTGGATAAAGCAGCACTTAAAGCACCTATTTTCGGTGATCTGGTGTATAAAGCGATTATTGCCCGTTATAGCCGTACCTTGGCCACCACTTTTGCAGCCGGTGTACCCTTGATTGATGCACTGGAATCCACTGCTGGCGCAACCAATAACGTGGTGTATGAAGATGCCGTCATGAAAATCCGCGAAGATGTTGCCACTGGTCAGCAATTACAGTTTGCCATGCGGGTGACCAACAAGTTTCCATCTATGGCCGTGCAAATGGTCGCCATTGGTGAGGAATCCGGTGCGTTAGATGCCATGCTGGATAAAGTTGCTACCCATTATGAAAATGAAGTCGACAATGCCGTAGACGGTCTCACTTCCATGATGGAGCCCTTGATCATGGCTGTTCTCGGTGTACTTGTCGGTGGTCTGGTGATTGCCATGTACCTTCCAATCTTCCAAATGGGTTCTGTGGTTTAATGCAAGATCTTATTCAATATTTCATTCAAAACCCAACAGCGCTGTATAGCGCAGTTGGGCTTTTTAGTCTCTGCATTGGTAGTTTCTTAAATGTGGTGATTTATCGCACTCCCAGGATGATGGAGCAGGAATGGCGTACCGATTGCCAAATGTTCCTGCATCCGGAACAGCCAATTATTGATGAGACCAAATTAAGTTTAAGCAAACCCGATTCGACTTGCCCCAAATGTCATCAGCCAATCCGCTGGTACCAGAATATTCCCGTCATCAGCTGGCTGGTCTTGCGCGGCAAGTGCGGCAACTGTCAAAATCCCATCAGTATCCGCTATCCATTTATTGAGCTTCTGACCGCGGCCTGTGCGCTGATGGTGGTGGCTGTTTTTGGTCCGACTGTCCAGATGTTATTTGGCCTGATTCTGACTTATGTCTTAATTGCACTGACCTTTATTGATTTTGACACCCAGTTATTGCCGGACCGTTATACCCTACCCCTGGCCGCGCTGGGTCTGGGCGTCAATAGTTATGCCCTCTATACCTCACCGAGTTCTGCCATCTGGGGCTATATCATTGGCTTCCTGTGTTTGTGGGTGGTGTATTATGTCTTTAAAATTGTCACTGGCAAGGAAGGTATGGGCTATGGCGATTTTAAATTGCTTGCCGCCTTGGGTGCCTGGATGGGGCCTTTGCTATTACCATTAATTGTGCTCCTTTCTTCTTTAGTGGGTGCGATTATCGGGATTATCCTGCTGAAAGTCCGTAAGGAAAATCAGCCTTTTGCCTTTGGTCCCTATATCGCGATTGCCGGCTGGATTGCTTTTCTGTGGGGCGAGCAGATTATGAAAGTGTATTTAGGTCAATAAAGTGAAATTTATACTCGGATTAACCGGCGGGATTGGTAGTGGCAAGTCTGCGGCCAGTCAATGGTTTGAAGCACAAGGCATTGTCGTTGTGGATGCCGATGTGGTGGCGCGTGAAGTGGTCGAGATTGGCCAGCCTGCACTCGCCCAGATTCAGCAGGCTTTTGGGGATTGGGTACTGCTTGAAGATGGTTCACTGAATCGTCGTGCCTTGCGCGAATATATTTTCCAGTCTCCTGAAGCACGTAAAACCCTGGAAAATATTACTCATCCAGCAATTCGCACTTCGATTATTCAGCAGTTAGATGCTGCGCAAAGTTCCTATGCCATTCTGGTTTCACCGCTCCTGTTTGAGACCAATCAACATGAGCTCACTCAGCATCGCTTACTGATTGATGCCACAATCGAATTGCAAATTGAACGTGCCTCACAACGTGATGGTCAAAATATTGAGCAAATCCGAAACATTATTGCCGCACAAATGTCACGTGAACAGAAACAGGCCATGGCTGATGATATTGTGCTGAATGATGGTCATCTGGATCATCTTTATGCCCATCTCCGCCCATTGCATGAAAAATATTTAAACATGGCAGCTGCCTAAGGTATAAAAAAAGCAGTCCGATTAAGACTGCTTTTTCTGTGCTGCAAGTTGTGCTTCTAAACTATCTTTACGGCCAATCCAGCGCCAAGGCTGTAAGGCCCCAATTGCCATCCCCACCAAGCCACAGATCATCGCCAGGCTCAGCGCTTCATTTAATAAAGGCACCGCCAGAATCGCAGCAATAAATGGTGCAAGATTGGTAATGCTACCGGCTTTAAATGCACCGAGACGCTTGATTGCTTCGACATAGCTTAAAGTGGCAATAATTACCACAAAAACCCCATGAAAGATGGTTTGAAACAATAAGTGCTGGGGTTCTGGCACACTCAAATTTTTGGGTAAAAACAGCAGATAAACAGGTACGTAAACCACTGCTGACCAGATCGCGACACCGCTCATTGCCTGCCATGCAGTTAACTGATATTTCCGCAATAACACGGTAAAAATTGCCCAGAGTATTGCACTGATAAAAAATAGCCCATCCCCTGCCCCGAATGCCACTCCGGTTTCCTGATACATCAACAGACTCATGATACAGAGCACCGCAATCATAATAATCAGGCTGGCCCAGGTATGCTTATCAAAAGCCTGCCCCATCAGGAAAAAAGCCATGATGGCAGTACAAATCGGAATACAGCCATTCAAGAAAATCGCGGCATGGGCGGTAGGCGCATAATGAAAGGCGCTATAGGCAAACAGACAGTAAATTACTCCGCCAATCATGGCCAGAATAAAGGGTTCTTTTTTCAGTAAAAAAGCCGCCTCTTTGCGATAGAGCAAGATCGGCATCAGAATCAGAAAAGCCAAAGAAAACCGCAGAGCCACGATATCCCAAGCACTGATGTTCCAAAGCGCATTCAGACGGGCGGTTAAAGTAAAACCGCCCCAGATACACATAGTCGTCAGTAGAAAGACATAGCCCTGTGTACGATCTGACAATGCCATCATCAATTACAGGTTACGCTGGCGGCAAGCTTCATACAGTGCCATACCTGTTGCAACACTGACATTCAGGCTTTGCAGATTACCCGCCATCGGGATATACACCGTCTGATCGCATTGGCTTTGTGTAATTGGACGTAGACCGGTATCTTCCGCACCCATCACCACACAGACACCAGTACCGGTGAAATCAAACTCCTGAATCGGCAGCGCTTTTTCATCCAGCATGGTACCGACGACTCGCACATTAAAGTCTTCTTTGATTTGCCCCAAGGTACGCGCCAGATTAGTCACCTGAATAAATTTGACTTTGTCAGCACCACCGGCAGCCACTTTACGTGCAGTCGGAGTCAAGCTTGCAGAACGATCACGTGGTGCAATCACCGCCTCAACACCCATCGCAGCGGCGGTACGCACACATGCTCCGAGGTTGTGTGGATCGGTAATATGATCAAGGGCCAATAACAAGGCTTGCGGATTTGCGCTCAATAATGTCTCAAGATCTTTTTCATTCAAGACCGGATGGGCACGAACGGCTGCTACAACACCCTGATGAAAGGGTTGACCGGCCAATTTTTCCAGTTTGTCACGGCTGGCTTGCTGCACACTGATGCCAAACGGTTCAGCCAGTTCCAGTACACGTTTTAAACGCTGATCATCGCGTCCTTTGAGAGTGAATAATGTCAAGACACGTTCAGGCTCAAGCTCTAACAATGACTCCACTGAATGTACGCCATAAAAATATTCAGGTTTTGCCATGAACGACCTCTAAATTAAATTTATATATAAAAGAAAAATCCCGTAAAGCTGACTTCACAGGATTTCTATAGAATGATTAGTTTAACCGATTCGCACTGAAATTTCTTGCCCGGTTTGCACTGATCTTGCGCTGTACTTAACCTTCAAAATGGCAGACATAGTCCAGCACATCATCGGTTTCGATTTTAAAACGGCTATTACCCGGCACATAGAAGGACTGGCCTGCACGGAACAGCTCACTTTCTTCGCTATCTCCGATCTGAACACGACATTCACCTGAAACAATTTCCATGCGCTCAGGCACATGCGTTTCAAAGGTTAAGGCATTTTCTGATGGTAAAATGACCCCCAAAGTCTTTTTGGTGCCATCTTCAAATTGAACAATATGGCTGATACATAAACCGCCGAAATATACATTTGATTTTTTAAGTACAGATACATGATCAAACTGAGCTGACATGCGATTTCTCCAGATAAAGCATTTTGTAATATTTTGATTGCTGTAGTTTAAATGTGCACTCTCAACTAATCAATCGAAGTTTGTCGGCAGCGGTGAAATATTGCTTCTCGCCTGAATGCCTATTGCGAAAGGGGTATTCTGGCCGCTTGTTTACTGGCTTGATGGTATATTCAGCCCGCCAGATTTGGTTTCTAGCTTAAACTTTGACAATGTCAAAACTATGAAAACAAGCAGTGAATTTGCCGGCTTTTGAGTCAGCTTCTTTCGAAAATACAGTGAAATAAGCATATATGAATCGCTAAAATTTAAGATAGAATGAAATTGATTCATCCTGATTTATAATCACAGCCGTGTTGTGACCCCAATCCAACATCAGGCTATTTCACTCAAACTTTTCGCAGCCCGGATGCGTTTATGCTGACACATTTAACTCTGATCAATTTTGCTTTAGCTGAGCACCTTGCTATTGATATTGATAAAGGTTTTAACGTTTTAACCGGTGAAACCGGTGCAGGTAAATCCCTCTTGTTAGATGCCTTGTCTGCCTGTCTGGGTGAGCGAACCGATACCAATTATGTGCGTTATGGTTCCGAAAAAGCCGATGTGACTGCAAGCTTTAGCTATCAGGAACATAGTCCTGAAGCCGCGTGGTTAAAAGAACATGAGCTGGATGATGAATCAGGTGAAATCCATTTACGCCGGGTAATTTTTGCCACCGGTCGCAGCAAAGCCTGGATCAATGGACGACCGAGCAGCCTGTCCGAACTAAAAGAAATTGGACGTTTACTGGTTCAACTCTATAGCCAGCACAGTCAGCAACAACTACTCGAACCCCCTTATCCGAAGCATTGGCTGGATCGTTATTATCATTTTTATGCGCCGGCGCAAGCGGTACGGGATGCTTACAGTACCTGGCAGAAAAATATCCGCCAGCATCAGGCAGCACTGGATGCACAAGCCACCCGTAAACAGCGTATCGAAACCCTTGAGCTGCAACTGGAAGAACTGGAAGACATCGTTCAGACTGATTATCAGGAGATTGAGCAGGAATTTGACCGGCTTTCCCATCATGAAGCGATCATGCAGGATTGTGTCTATAGCCTGAATGTACTCGATGAGGCTGAACAGAACATGACCCAGGAACTCGCATCAATTATGCGTCGGGTCGAATCGCATGCCGGTCGTAGTGAGCAGCTTTCCGGAATTTATAATTCCTTATTAAATGCACAAAGCGAACTTGAAGATGCTGCGGCGAATTTACGTCAGTTTATGGATCGTCAGAGTTTTGACCCGGAACGCATGGAAGAACTGAATTCAACTTTAGAGGTTTTCCACCGTCTGGCACGTAAATATCGTACTCAACCGGAGTTGCTCAAGGCAGAATATGAAACCTGGCAAACCGAATTAGAACAGCTGCATCAACTGGAAGACCCGGAAACACTGGCTGAACAGGTTGCAGTCTCTTATCAGGATTTTCTGGAGAAAGCCCAACATCTGGATCAGATTCGCCGTGAAGCCGCAGCACCTCTGGCCAAGCAGCTCACAGAACAGGTTAAACAACTGGCACTACCAGAAGCCCATTTCGAGTTTAAGTTTGAAGCTTTGGAACAGCCATCGAGTGAAGGCCTCAGCTTTATTCAACTCCTATTTACTGCCAATAAAGGCATTCCGGCACAACCCCTGGCTCGCGTGGCATCAGGTGGTGAGCTGTCGCGTATTGCACTGGTGATGCAGGTCATGAATGCAGAAAAAACCGAAGCCGAAGTACTGGTCTTTGACGAAATTGATGTCGGGATCAGTGGCGGTACAGCAGAGATTGTCGGGCGTTTATTGGCAGGTTTGGCCCAGCATGTACAGATTCTGTGTATTACCCATCAGGCACAAGTGGCCGCACAATCCGATCAGCATTTACTCGTGAAAAAGCAGCAAACCGACCCGGCCAGCAGCACCATTCTGAGTTTGCAAGAAGATGCACGTATTGATGAACTCGCGCGCATGACCGGTGGTGTTGAAATCAGTGAAACGACTTTACAACATGCCCGTCAGTTACGTCAGTTGAAATTTCAGCAGGTTTAAATATCACAATCCAGACAAATAAAAGTTGGTAAATCCATAAAGCTCGAGTAACGTAGCGGTTAGGATCATACGATTTCTTTGCGAAGAAATTGATTTTAAGGAGAACTGCTCAGGTGACCAAACAGTTTCTGACACATCGTTGTCTGATTGCGCCGCCACATGCGGATGATGATTTTTTTGCCCAGACGGTGATCTATCTGGCTCGCCATGATGAAGATGGTGCACAAGGCATCATCATCAATCGCCCTGCCGGTATTCAAATTAAAGAATTGCTGAATGATCTTGATATTGAAGCAGACAATGTCAATCCACATGAAGTCTTGCAAGGTGGCCCTTTACGCCCTGAGGCCGGCTTTGTGCTGCATACCGGTCAGCCGACCTGGCATTCCTCTATTGCGGTGGGTGAAAATGTCTGTATCACCACCTCCAAAGATATTCTGGATGCAATTGCGCATAATGAAGGTGTAGGTCGCTATCAGATCGCACTCGGCTATGCCAGTTGGGGCAAACACCAGCTAGAACAGGAAATTGCCCACGGTGACTGGCTGATTTGTGATTCTGATATGGATCTGATTTTTAACTTACCTTATAACGACCGTTGGGATGCTGCCTATAAAAAGATGGGCGTCGACCGCAACTGGTTATCTTCCGAGATTGGACATGCCTGATGTAAACACGCCACAAACCATTATGGCGTTTGATTTTGGTACACAAAAAATGGGAATGTCTGTTGGACAATCCCTGATTGCAAGTGCCAGTCCCCTACCTTTATTTCCCATGAAAGACGGCATTCCGAACTGGGATGAACTGCTCAAAATAGTGAAAAGCCATCAACCGAATCTATTTCTGGTCGGTTTGCCACTGAATATGGATGATAGTGAATCGGAGCTTTCGACACGGGCACGTAAATTTGCGCGCCGTTTACGGCACCAGACCAATATTGAAACTTTGATGGTCGATGAGCGTCTGACCACCCGTGAAGCACGCGATGAACTGGATCATTATCAGGCGCAAGGTCGCGGCAAAAGGTTGTCTGCGGACAGTATCGCCGCAGCCTTATTGATTGAAAGTTGGTATCGCCATCCTGCCGGAATCACCCCTTAAACTGCTGATAAAATTTTAAAATCAGCATCCTTTGGGATGCTTTTTTATGCCTAAAAACATGATTTAAGGGTAAAAATAACGAAAGGTCAGATTAATTCTGGGTGTCAAAACTTTGCTGCTTTTACCAATGCTGTGTTTCCAGTACTGCTGGGTCTGGCCGCGCATTACAATCAGTTGGCCACTGTGTAACAGCAACTCGACTTTATCCCCGTGGGTTTTATGTTTAAAACTCATTTTACGGGTCGCGCCCAGACTCAGAGAAGCAATGACATTTTCCCGAGAACTTCCTGTATATAAGGCAGGCTCATCATCGCTATGCCAGCCCAAGCCTTGTGAACCATCTTCATATAAATTGGCCAGACAGGAATTAAAGGGATGACCCACCAGCTGTTCAATATGCTGTTTTAAACGCAATAATCCCGGGGTCCACAACTGAGCTTGCTTGAGCGTCCCCGAATAGCGATATTGATAGTGCGCATCGCCATACCAGACCACCTTGCGTGCTGTGACATAGTGCTTGCCGAACAACCGTACTTCATCATGTTGCCAGGCCAACTGGCTCAGAAAATACTGCAAATACTGCTGGCTTTGCGCCTGCTCCAGAATCAGACCATAGTCCTCCACCACCCCATCAAAGGGTAAGATATTCGTTTCAGGTTGGGGCGCAAATAAATCTAGAGTCATGTCAATTAGACCGATTATCTTACTGAAAATACTGACATTGACTTTGAAAAAGTACAACCGGATTTCACAAATGACTACAAGATTTGCTCTTGTGACTTGTCCTGTTCCTGCCTAAACTGAATTTAACTTTCACAATAAAAATAATCCTTTATGAACTTATGGCAGCTGTTTCAGAAACTTCGTCCTTTTGTTCAGCCCTATCGGGTGCTGGTCATTGCCACGCTGATTTTGACCCTGATCGGTTCCTTTACCGCACAGGTCAATGCGCTGACCCTGCAATATGCAGTCGATAGTATCAATGCGCTGCTGGAACAAGGTCAGGGACTGGAGCAAGGCTGGCATATTCTGATTACGATTTCAGCGATCTTGCTCGGTAAAGAGATTATCAATGCCTTTGTCCAGTTCGGCCAGAAGTTCTATGGAGAAAAGCTACGGATTTTTGTTTCTCAGGATCTGGCCCAAGGAATTATTGAAAAATTCTTAAAATATCGTCTGGAATTTTTTAATCAGGAAAATAATCAGGCCGGAAAATTACAGACCCGAATTGATCGTGGTATTGGCTCACTGACCCGTCTGGTACAAATCTTTTTTATTGATATTTTACCATTATTTACCAGCGCGATTGTGGCTTTGGGCCTGATGTACTATGCCAATATGTATGTCGGCCTGGTGGCCACCGCCATTGTCCCGATCTATTTCTGGCTGACCTATAAGCAGGCACAAAAGCTCGGTGGCTGGCGCCGCAGTTTAAGAGATGGCCGCGAGAAAAAGAGTCAAGGTATTCTCAGTATTATTAATTCAATTACCGTGATCAAATCCTTTAACCGGGAAGCGATTGAGTCGGAAAAGCAGTTAGGATTGCAACGCGAACTAACCGACAACCAGATGAAAACCCGCCAGACCAGTTTCCTGTTTGATGGTCTGAAAACGTTCCTGGAACAGATCGGCATTGTGTTGATTATTATTCTGACCTCTTATTTTGTGCTGGATGGCCAGATGAGTATCGGCATGATCATGTTTCATGTGCTGCTGTTTAATAATGTCTCCGCCCCGATTCGCTCACTGCACCGGATTTATGATGAAGTGAATGATGCCATGATCTATTCAGAAAGCTTCTTTAAGATTCTGGAAGCGGATCAGGAAATTGAACAAAGTGGTCAACAAAAACCGCAAGTGACTGGTAAATTTGAACTGACTGGGGTGAATTTTTATTATCCGAATGGCCATCATGCCCTGAAAGATATTGAGATGGAAATTCGTCCGAATAAGATCACGGCTTTGGTCGGCTTATCCGGTGCGGGGAAATCTACCCTGATCAGCCTGCTGGATAAATTTTATGAGCCGCAACAAGGCCAGATTAAACTGGATGGCATTGACCTGAAAGACTATGACACCCAATTTTTGCGTGATCATATTGGTCTGGTGTTGCAGAAAAATCATATTTTTCAAGGCACCATTTTTGAGAATATCCGTTATGGCAAAACTACGGCTTCGATGGACGATATCATTGAGGCAGCAGAAAAAGCCTCGATTCATGCGCAGATTTTACAGTTACCGGATGGCTATGATAGTGATGCCCTCATGCTCTCTGGCGGACAGCAGCAACGCATTGCCTTGGCGCGGATGTTCCTGAAAAACCCACCGATTATTTTTCTGGATGAACCGACGGCGAGTCTGGATGCCATCGCCACCGAACAGATCAAGCAAAGTCTGGATCAAATCAAGCAAGGCCGTACCGTGATTATCATTTCACATAGCCTGTCGCAAATTATTGACGCGGATTATACCTATGTGATGAAAGAGGGAAGGATTGCCGAACATGGTGAGCACGCTCAGCTTTATCATCAGCAAGGCGTGTATAAGGAAATTTTTGATGCCATGGCCAAGAGCCTGAATATTGAAAAAATCGCCAAGACTTTTGAGGATGATGCCGAGGAAGAAACCCATAGTTAGGGCTTCTTCCAAGCCAATAAAAAAACCTCCGAGCGGGAGGTCTTTTATTGAAAGATGATCACTCTTAACGCTGAACTTTTTGCTCAATTTCTTCGACGCTGGTATGACGTACGTCAAAACCTTTGACCATATAGATCACCTGTTCAGAAATATTCCGGGCATGGTCGCCAATTCTTTCGAGTGAACGAAGCACCCATAGTACATTGATAACACGACTAATATGTCGCGGATCTTCAATCATATAGGTCATGAGGGTACGTGTTGCTGACTGGTATTCACGGTCGATATCCGCATCTGCCAACATCACTTTCAAGGCCTGATCTACATCCAGACGTGCAAAAGCATCCAGTGCATCATGAATCATCACCCGAACCTGGTTGCCAATATGCCGGGTTTCCATATAACCGCGCGGCGAACTACCCTCTTCGCTCAGGCTTTGTGCAATCCGGCCTATTTTAGACGCTTCATCACCAATACGCTCAAGATCGGTATTGGCCTTGGACATGGCAAGTACCATCCGTAAATCAATCGCAGCAGGATGACGGCGTGCCAGAATCAGGGTCAGTGCTTCATCAATGTCTCTTTCCATCTGATTGACAACATTGTCCTGAAACTGCACATCAATCGCCATGGCGACATCGGTATCCAGTAAGGCATGAATGGCGTTGGCCACCTGCTGTTCCACCAGTCCGCCCATGGTCATGAATTTGGTATTGACGTCCTGCAACTCTTCATTAAATTGCGAAGAAATGTGATGACTTAACACAGGATTATTTGGACACAAGGAAGTCTACTCCTGAAACGGCATATAGCGATGATCAATAATAAAGCACATTAAAGCATATTTATGATGAAAGTTTGATGACAATAGTAGCGTCATCTGGGCTGAGGTGAATCATATTCGATCAGCCAGGCATTCAGCTCTGCCAGCTCCTTTTCGGTCAGCTGCCCGACTGAAGCCTGTAACTGGAGTACATGCAGCAGATAATCATATTTGGCATTCAGATAATCCGTTTTGGCAGAAAAAGCATTGCGCTGGGCCAGCAACACATCGACCATGGTCTTTAAGCCCTCCTGATATTGGGCTCTGGAGGCTTGTGAAACCATTTCCGAAGATTCCATCGCCGCTTTACGCGCATTCAGTTTGGCCTGATCGGTTTCTACCTGCATGAAGGACTGCTTCACATCGGTATTGGCTTTGCGGATCGCAGCGTCTAATTGGGCTGCACTTTTTTGTACATTGACCCCAGCCTGACGAATACTTTTCTGGGTACGGCCACCACTAAATAGGTTCCAGTTGACTTCCACCCCAATCTGGTCGAAATCACCATTGCTGGACATAATCGTTTCTGGTGTCTGTTTCAGATAGCCATAGGTGCCGACCGCTTCAACCTGCGGATAGAGGGCGGCCTGCTCAACCCGTTTGGCATCTTCAGAATAGCGTTTTTGCAGACGGGCTTGCAGAATGTTCAGATTCTGGCTTTGTGCCAAATCTGTCCAGGACTGCATGTCACTTGGAATCGGTTTCTGAAACTGGAAGTCATTGCGTAATACCGCCAGATTTTCCTGATAAGGCCCGATCAGCTGAGCCAGTTGCTCCTGAGCTAGAACCAGCTGAACTTGGGTCGAAATCCGGTTGGCTTGGGCACTTTGATACTGGGCATTGGCTTCACTGACCTCACTACGTGCCACCAGACCTTCTTTCAGTTTGGCATTCATCATGCGCAGCTGCTCAGATAGAGCCTGTTCTTCCTGCAAATATGCCGTGGTCAAAGACTGCTGACGCAAGACATTAAAATAGGCTTCTGCCACCTGTAAAATATGCTGCTGTTTTTGCAGACGCAGATTGACTTCGCTGAGTTCGACCGAAGTTTTGACCTGTTTATAGCCCTGCCAGGCATCCCAGCGGAATAAAGGCTGGCGTGCAGTTAAAGCCAGCTGGCGGGTGGTGGTACTGGAACTTTGCAACTCACCAAACTCAGGCGGCAAACCTGCAGATTGCGAGTTATTGACAGACTGGTTTTTACGGGTGATATTTCCTGAAAGACTCACGGTCGGCAGTAAATTTCCGCTGGCAATCCCCAGATTGAGCTGATCGGCCTGATATTGCAACAGATTCGCTTGCCAGTTCGGATCGTTTTGCTGGGCGCGCGCATAGGCTTGTTGCAAATCCAGGGCAAAAATCGCCGGACTACTGCACAATAAACCGGCCATGACACTGAGTTTTAGTTTCATTTTATAGTGTTAACCCCTAACAGCCATTCAGATCAAAAATTCTGGCGCTTTAAGCTAAGCCATACTAAAGAGATTTTTTGCATTTTTGCGTATGATTTTTATTAACTTTTTAATATAACTCTCGGGTTTTATCCACGATTAATTCAATTTTCAAGATCTATACCCGCAATGTAACAAAGCAATTCACAATACTAAACATAGTATTTTTATTTGATCTATACAATATATCTCCCAGCAAGGCCGTTATTTTCTGAATTCACCTATACAGAGTCCTGAAACATAGTGTTAATGCCATTCCCGTCGATATTCAAAGCCTGTCTAATTTCCGGCAGTCTGCTGTTTCTGGCAGGCTGTCAGCAGCCGTCAGAACCACAGATCCAGGTTGAACAGACTGAGACCAATCAGAAGCAAAGTCCAGTCAATGACTTTAGCCTGATGTGCAAGAATATTGAAAAAAATATGTCCCAGATTAATGACCAGCGCACCACTTTTGCGCTGGAACAGGTTAATCAGGATCTTAAAGTGTGTCTGCCCCTGATGGAATTGGCGGAGCAGAAGCATCTGATGCTGCGTTCTACTGAAATGTATCAGCGCTTTTTAGCCGTCGACCGTACCGAGTTCCAGCAACGCGCCTTTGAACAGTATGCGCTGGAAATGGCCCAGCATCCGACCATTCAGCAAGCCCATTTTCAGCAGCTCACCTCACGTGACCAGTACCTGTTAAAACACAAAGGTCAGGCTTATGTCGAACTGCTGGATCTTGGCGATGGCAACTTACATTATCGTCGTAGTCCGGAATATCTGGCCCGCATTTTTGCGCCTTATTTACCCGACGCTGAAAAAGTGTTTATTGAACATCTGGCTGAACAGAATATGCAGCCGGTACTGGTGGAAAAACGCCTGCAAATTGAGGCGGCTGACATTGCAGCCCGCAGTCTGCTTTGGGAAGATTATCTCAAGACCTATCCTGAGAGCAGCTATAAGCGGGATGCCGAATACCTGCTGAAACAATATACCTATTTTTTGTTTAGAGGCACCGAAGCATCTCCCGTTTCTGAGGATTATCGTGACCGTTATGCAGTCGATACCAGTCATCTGGAAACCATTATTGGTCTATCCAGCGGTCAGAAATCAACGCTTTCGACCCAGGCTCGCCAATTTCTGGAGTTTCTGGACATGAATCCGCAACAGCGTCAGCAAGCCTTGCCTGCCGACTATCGAAACCGTTCGGATGCTGAACAGATTCTGTATTATGCCAAGATCAGTCCACCCTCACAAAAATATGATAAAGACTGTTTTATGGATGCATTCTGTATCTAGCTGGAACGATTTAGACCAGAGTCCAGCTTCCCCTGCCTGAAGAGACCATCGCTAAAGTTGAGAGATTTAGACCTGTTTATTCGGCATAAACTGAGCTAAGCTTTAGCCTCGCTTGACGGAGCGCGAGTAATCCCTCGCTGAGATCATGTGATTCCTTTTATCTTTATCAGGAATTAAGCATGGGTACCGTTGAACCTGATCAGGTTAATACCTGCGTAGGAATCAAGCCAGCTAAAAACCCAGCCCCTGCTTTATCTGCTCAGGATAAATCTGTCCGTGTTTTTGGTCGTGCTTGATTCGTTGATGTCATTCATAAGGATCATAGCCATGAACCAGTTAACGAATCTTTCTTCTGAAACTTCTCTCTCCACGCATGAACAGGAAGCACGTGATTTAACGCGCATTCTACCCGCTTCACGTAAAGTCTATCTGCCAGGCTCGCGTCCTGATATTCAGGTGCCGATGCGGGAAATTTCCCTCAGTGAAACCCCGACCGGCTTGGGCGGTGAATATAATCCGCCCTTGATGGTTTATGACACGTCTGGTGTCTATACCGACCCCAATGTGACGATTGACCTGAATAAAGGCCTGCCCAATATCCGTGACAGCTGGATTGAACAGCGTAACGATACGGAAATGCTGGACGATTTAAGCTCTGAATTTGGCCGACAACGTTTACGTGATATCCGTACTGCGGCCATCCGTTTCGCGCATATTCAAAAACCGCGCAAAGCCAAACGCGGCCAGAACATCACCCAGATGCACTATGCCAAACAAGGCATGATTACGCCAGAAATGGAATATATCGCCATTCGTGAAAACCTGCGTCAACTGGAGGGTGTCGATATGCGCCAGCATCCGGGACAAAATTTCGGCGCTAAAAACCTGACTGAAATCACCCCGGAGTTTGTACGGCAGGAAGTCGCTGCCGGCCGCGCGATTATTCCGGCCAATATCAATCATCCGGAACTGGAACCGATGATCATCGGACGCAATTTTCTGGTCAAAATCAATGCCAATATTGGTAACTCGGCTTTGGGTTCTTCGATTGAAGAAGAAGTCTCGAAAATGACCTGGGCGACACGCTGGGGCGCAGATACCATTATGGATCTCTCAACCGGGCAGAACATCCATGAAACCCGGGAATGGATTATCCGCAATTCTCCCGTGCCAATTGGCACCGTACCGATCTATCAGGCCTTGGAAAAAGTCAACGGCGTAGCCGAAGACCTGACTTGGGAAATCTTTAAAGATACCCTGATTGAACAGGCGGAACAGGGCGTGGATTATTTCACCATTCATGCCGGTGTACTTTTAAGATATGTACCGCTCACGGCCAACCGTCTGACCGGCATTGTTTCGCGTGGCGGTTCGATCATGGCACAGTGGTGTCTGGCGCATCATCAGGAAAACTTTCTCTACACCCATTTTGATGACATCTGCGAAATTATGAAAGCATACGATGTGTCTTTCAGCCTCGGCGATGGCCTGCGTCCGGGCTGTGTGCAGGATGCCAATGACGAAGCACAGTTCGCTGAACTGAGAACCTTGGGTGAACTGACCCATCGTGCCTGGGAACATGATGTACAGGTAATGATTGAAGGTCCGGGCCATGTCCCAATGCACATGATCAAGGAAAATATGGACCTGCAACTGGAAGTCTGTAAAGAAGCGCCCTTCTATACCCTTGGGCCTTTAACTACGGATATCGCCCCGGGTTATGACCATATTACTTCAGCCATTGGTGCTGCGATGATTGGCTGGTATGGCACTGCCATGCTGTGCTATGTCACCCCGAAAGAGCATCTGGGTTTGCCGAATAAGAAAGATGTCAAAGACGGCATTATTACCTACAAGATTGCAGCACATGCAGCCGATCTGGCCAAAGGGCATCCAGGCGCACAGGCCCGGGACAATGCGCTGTCCAAGGCACGTTTTGAATTCCGCTGGGAAGACCAGTTTAATTTGAGTCTGGATCCGGATACAGCCCGCAGCATGCATGATGAAACCATGCCCAAAGCAGCCCATAAATCTGCACATTTCTGTTCCATGTGTGGACCGAAGTTCTGTTCAATGAAGATTAGCCAGAATGTTCGAGACTATGCCAATCAGCAGGCCAAGCCTGATCAGCCGGCAAGCTCTCAGGCCGAAATTGAAGCAGGTATGGATCAGATGAAAGCCAGCTTCCATAAGTCTGGCCAAAATCTGTACCACAAACTATAAAACTTTAAAAAAAACAGTTGTCTTCAAAAAAAACTCAGATAGGATGAAAATAAATCAATTCATTCTATCTGAGCATATGAATATTATTAAACAGGCCTCTTATAATAAAAAAGACTTTCGCATAGAGGCACGTGAGTTTTTGTACCGGGGATTTATTCAGGTGGAAAAAGTCAGCCTGCGACACCGTTTATTCCAGCAGGACAGCTCGACGCCTATTTTGCAACGTGAGCTGATTCACCGGCCAGAAGCAGCGGGTGTGCTGCTCTATAACCATCAACAGCAGAAATTCGGCCTGATTGAACAGTTCCGGATTGGCGGACTGGACGATGTCGATTCACCGTGGCAACTCGAAGTGATTGCTGGTGTTCTGGATGGCGATGAAGCGCCTGAAGCGTGTATCCGTCGCGAAGCACTCGAAGAATCAGGCTGTACTCTGGATGAGCTACAGCACATTTTCAGCTTCTATCCTTCCGCCGGAGCATGTTCTGAGCTTTTCCATTTATATGTGGCCCAGACCGAATTGCCTGAACAGGGCGGTATTTTTGGCATGCCGGATGAAGGGGAAAATATCCAGCTGCATATTCTGGATTATGCCGATATTCCGTCCTTGCTCACGAATGGTCGCTTAAGAAATGCACCTGTCATTATGGCCTTGCAATGGTTGCAACAACATATTCATACTGCAGGAATATGTCTAAGGGGAAAGACATGAGTTTTCAGCAGTCAAGCACAGACACGCAGCCGGATTGGACCATTATCCAGATTTCTGATACCCATTTGATGGATCGGGAAGAGCTGGAATTTGCCCGGATGAATCCCGAGCAGAGTTTTCATGAGGTGATGCAGCAGATTCAGCAGCGCTTTCGCAAAATGGATGCGCTGATTCATACCGGTGATCTGGCCCAGGTGCCGGTGGAACGAACTTATCAGCGTTATTTAGACTTTATCCAGTCCTTAAACGTGCCGCATTATCAGATTCCGGGTAATCATGATGACACCCGGATCTTTCCGTTTCATCAGAATGCCAATCAGGTACATGCGATTCATTTTGGTAGCTGGACCATGATTTTGTTGAATAGTGCGGTTCAAGGCAAGGTTGATGGCTGGGTGGAACAAGCTCAGCTTGATCAATTGAACCAATTATTGCTTGAGTTTAAGCATCAGCATGTCATCATCGCTTGTCATCATCACCCTTTTGCGATGAAATCGCACTGGATTGATCAGCACCGGCTGAAAAATGCTGAAGATTTAAAAGATGTCCTGGCACGGCACCAGAATATAAAGTTGGTCTTGTTTGGTCATGTGCATCAGGATTCCTGTAATGAATGGCATGGTATCTATTTTTTATCCACGCCATCGACCAGTGTGCAGTTCAAACCTAAAAGCCAGGATTTCGCGCTAGATCAGGCGGCGCCCGGTTATCGTGTATTACATTTGCAACAAAATGGTGAGTTTGATACCTATATTGAACGGGTGGCATTGAGTCAGCAAAATATTAATACTGAAATTTCAGGTTATTAACTTTTCAATTTGTTTTTTTTGCATTACTTTATTGCAACCAAAGGAAATGTGATATGCATAGTCCAGACATCAAAGACTATCAATAAGCATAAAAAGTCTATATGATGACGGCCCCCACAGGAGGATAATCCTTCTACAGGGTGGATAAAAATTGCATATCACCATATTTTTTGCGTAGCAATCATACGCATATGATGAGGAATGCCCTAAATGGCGAATGACAACCAAAATCAAGTCTTAGACAATCAAACTGATGTTGTAGAAGAGAAAGCTGCAAAGCGCGTACGCAAATCTAAGCCTAAAACGACTGACGGTGGTTCTACTGCTAGCTTATTTGGTATTGAACCTTATCAACCTAAAAAAAATGAAGAATACATGTCTGAAGGTCAGCTTCAGCATTTCCGCCAAATTTTGCTGGCCTGGAAAGCCGAGTTGATGTCAGAAGTGGATCGTACGCTGAATACGATGCAAGATGAGAATACTGCCCTGCCTGATGTCAACGATCGTGCCACTCAGGAAGAAGAATTTGCAATTGAGCTGCGTACCCGTGACCGTGAACGTAAACTGATCCGTAAAATCGAACAGTCAATCGAAGCGATCCAGAATGATGACTATGGTTTCTGTGAAACTTGTGGCATCGAAATTGGTTTGCGTCGTTTAGAAGCTCGTCCAACGGCTACTTTATGTATTGACTGCAAAACCCTGGCGGAAATCAAAGAGAAGCAAAATAACGGTTAATGATGCTGTTGAATAATCCTCCCCTAACCCCTCCTTTAAAAAAGGAGGGGGACAATAGGATGGCTTATGTGGGTCGGTTCGCGCCATCGCCAACCGGCCCTTTGCATTTTGGCTCCCTCATTACCGCAGTTGCCAGTTATTGCGATGCCAAAGCCAACCACGGCTCATGGCTGGTTCGGGTGGAAGATACCGATATTCCGCGTATTTATCCGGGCAGTGAAGAGCATATTTTGCGTGCCATGGACGCCTTTCAGCTTGAGCCAGACGGCGAAATCATTTTCCAGAAAGACCGTTTAGATATTTATGCAGATGTGATCGAACAATTACGTCAGCAGGGTCTGGTTTATGCCTGTCAATGTACCCGTAAAATGCTCGGTTCCAATCATATCTATCAGGATACCTGCCGTGACCTAGCTCTGGCATTCGACAATCAAGCGATCCGTTTAAAAGTCGAAGATATCGAAATCTGTTTTGAAGATCAATTACAAGGTCGACACTGCTCAAAGCTGAAGAAAGATCTGGGAGACTTTGTCTTAAAACGTCGTGACGGGATTATTAATTATCAGCTGGCGGTAGTGGTCGATGACTATCTGCAAGGCATGACCCATGTGGTACGTGGTGCTGACCTGCTGGACAATACCGAACGGCAAATCTATCTGGGGCAGTTGCTCGGTTATCCGCGTCTGAATTATATGCATCTACCCCTGGCGATGAATGATCAGGGACAAAAACTCTCAAAACAGAATCTGGCCCAAGCACTGGATTTAAGTCAGGCCCCACAACTCTTAAAACAGGCACTTAATGCTTTGCATCAGGCTGAAGTTGATCTGGATACGCCACAACGCATGCTGCAACAGGCGGTTGCGCAATGGAACATTGAACGGATTCCACATACAACAGCGCTACAAGGTTGTTATCAATAAAAACCTGTTTTGGCTTAAGCTAGAATTCTAGAATTAAAATCAGAGAGGAAAAGCAGATGTTTTTTATTTTTGGATTCGGCCCTAAAACCAAAACTATTGAAAAGAGCCAGTTCCTGTGTCCAGTCTGCCGAACCCGTACAGGCTATGAGCTGAAACAGCAACGTCATTATTTTTCTTTGTTTTTTATTCCATTGATTCCACTTTCCAAGCCTAAAACTGCTTTTGTGACCTGTTCCAATTGCGGAACTGCAATGCCGAGCACAGTGCTTGACCATGCTCAGCCGGAGCCCGGGTCCAACTCCAATCTAGAAGCTTGATTCTTCCCGGCTTGGATTGACCTGCCGAGTGGTCGAATCAATTTTCAGCACTAAACTGATCATCACCGCACAGATAATCAATGATGAACCCCCATAACTAATAAATGGCAGGGTCAAACCTTTGGTCGGTAACACGCCCATATTCATACCGGCATTCACCAGAATCTGTAACAGGAAAATGATACAGATCCCATAGGCCAGATAGCCGGCGCGTAGATATTGATGTTGCAAGGCACGATGTCCGATCCGGATACAGCAGACCAGCATGGTAAAAGACAGGATCAGGATGGTCGCAATACCTAAAAAGCCAAATTCCTCACCTAAAATCGCCAGCATAAAATCAGTATGCGCTTCAGGCAGATAAGACATTTTCTGAATGCTGTGCCCCAATCCAACCCCGGCCCACTCACCACGGCCGAAGGCCATTAGTGCATTCGAGAGCTGATAACCGCTACCCAGTGGATCTTCCCATGGATTTGAAAAAGACATCAAACGCTGCAAGCGATAAGGCTCTAATAAAATCGCTGCGGCAAATGCACCGACCAAGGTCATAAAGGCCACACCAAACTGAATCCACGGCGCACCCGCGAGGAAAAACACGCCAAGCATGGTCAAGGTAATTACTACGGTTGCCCCCAAGTCCGGCTCAAGAATAATCAAACCGACGGTCACACCCATAATCGCACTTAAACGAACCAAACCTTTAATATTGTTCCGGACTTCTTCCGCACGGCGTACCACATAGTCCGCGGTAAAAATCGCCATCATCACTTTCGCCACTTCCGAGGCCTGCAAGGTAAATCCGGCCACCCGAATCCAGCGCTTGGAACCATTGACCTCAGTCCCGACCACCAGCACGGCCACCAACAGTACAATGGTAATAATCCACAAAAAGAAGGTGTTATTAAACCAGACCTTTAAAGGAATTTTATAGGTTAGATAGGCGGCTACTGCTGCCACAAAAATCGAAATGCCATGGCGGCTAATATAATGAAAGGCATTTTCATGCATACGTTCAGCATAAGGCATCGAGGCCGATGCCACCATGATCGAACCAATACACAGTAAAGCCAATACACAGAAAATTAGTACATTCCGTGGATTTAGCTCAGCGGGGAGCTTGGGTACCCACTGGCTATAAAATTGGTTTAATTTATTGATCGTAGTCTGAGCAAACCCAGCCATATCACGAATCCTTGTTATTCTTAATTGAGTTCATTCACATACGCAACAAACTTGCGACCACGCTCAGGATAACCCGAGAACATATCAAAACTTGCGCATGCAGGAGACAATAGCACGACATCATCTGCCTGGGTGTGCTTTTGGCAGATTTCTACGGCCTGCTGCAAACTCTCTGCATGAACCAGCTCAGTCGTGCCCCTAATCGCTGCTTCGATGATCGGACGGTCTTCACCAATCAGCACTGCAATCTTGGCATATTTACTCAATGATTCACGCAAAGCCTTAAAGTCCTGTCCTTTGCCCTGTCCACCGAGAATAATCGCAACTTTGCCACCTTGAGCTTCAATCGCCATACCTAAACCATCGAGTGCCGCCAAGGTTGCACCGATGTTGGTGCCTTTGGAGTCGTTATAATAACGTACGCCCTGCACTGCTTTGACAAATTCGCAGCGATGTTCCAGACCTTTGAAAGTTTTTAAAGTGTTTAGCATGCTGTCCAATGGCAAACAAATCGCTTCACCGAGTGCCAGACAAGCCAGGGCATTGGCAACATTATGCGTGCCCTGCATATACATCTCGGTACTTTTTAACAGACGTTCACGACCACGCGCCAACCAGATGCCACCATCGGTATCTTTAAGAATCCCGTACTGGTTCATATCGGGTGCATTCAGGCCAAAACTTTGCATCGGCGTCACATCTGGCACCAAAGGACGGGTCAAAGAATCATCCCGGTTATACACCACTTTTTTCACACCCTGAAAAATCCGGTGCTTGGCGGTGTGATAGCCCATCATATCGCCATGCCGATCCAGATGATCTTCACTCATGTTCAGTACCACCGCCACTTCAGCCGCCAGATTTGAAGTAGTTTCCAGCTGAAAACTGGATAATTCTAAGATATATAACTCAGAATCATCTTTGGTTAAATCCAGTGCAGGACGTCCCAGATTGCCACCGACCGCGACTTTTTTGCCAGCATCGGCTGCCATTAAGCCAATCAAAGTGGTCACTGTACTTTTGGCATTGGAACCGGTAATCGCGACAATGGGCTTATCCGTAGCACGGCGTAAAATCTGGATTTCACTCACCACAGGAATACCCTGCGCCATCGCCGCCTGAATTTCTGGCAATTTTGGATCCAGTCCCGGACTGATCACGATTTCTTCTGCAGACAGCAACAGCTCGGCATCAAACTGGCCGAAACTGGTCTGGACTTCGGCCGGAATCTGGTCATGTCCCGGAGGGATGGCTCTAGAATCCGTTACTGCAACGCGGTAGCCCTGGTCATGTAAGAAATTGACTGCTGCAACACCTGATATTCCGAGTCCTGCAACGACTTTTAACCCACCACGTTGTATTAACATTTTCGCCCCATATTTTGGTCTATTTTGAAACTGACGAAATGGTAGCACTTTGCTGTTTTGAATGCCTTTTCTGATTGAGCTTTCTGCATATTTTTTTTGTGTCCATGCGTAAAAAAACCGTCATGCTCATGACGGTTTTTAAAATCACAGCAAAAAAGGAACTTATTTCCATTTGACCGCTTGCTGGGCCGGCTTTTCCTGTGCACTTTGCTCCGACACCGGACAGGCACAGTTGCCACCACAGCCTGCAGCCATAGCCGGTTGCAGCCATTTGGCCAGACGCGTCCAGCCTTTTGCTGCGCAGGCATCAGACAGCTTCTGGAAGACTGAGTGAGAGGTGTTCGGAAACACCTTTTTAAATACCACCAGCGCACTCCACAGCACCAGTGCCGCCACAATCAGAATTTCAATCATCTCAATCTCCCATGCATATACTCAGGCAAGCTCAACGGGCCGAGGCCAACCTGAGATTAGCCCAAATAATATGAAGCAATTTGATAAGTCAGGAATGACATGAAATATGCCAAACCAAACAGGTAAACCGTCATGATACTGACCGTTTTCCAGGAACCAGTTTCACGTTTGACTGTCGCCAAAGTTGCCAGACAATGCGGTGCATAAATAAACCACACCAGTAAAGACAGACCTGTCGCCACTGACCAGCCCAGATCACCACCACTACTGATGAGTGAAGAGAGACCTTCGGACATTGCATCGTCATCTACGGCAGACAGTGCATAGACAGTGCCCAATGCAGCAACCACCACTTCACGTGCTGCCATGGCTGGAATCAAGGCAATACAGATCTGCCAGTTAAAACCGAGCGGTGCAAAGATTGGCTGCATCAGATGACCGAGCATACCTGCCAGTGAATAATCAATCGCCGGCAAAGTCGCACCTTCTGGGGGTTGCGGGAAGGTGCACAGGAACCAGAGTACAATCGATAAGGCAAAGATGATGCCGCCGACCCGCTTCAAGAAGATTTTGCCGCGATCCAGCAAGCCGATCCAGACGTTTTTCAGATCCGGGAAACGGTAGCTTGGCAGCTCCATCAACAGCATGTGCTGGGATTTATCTTTATGGAAAAATTTCAGTACAAAAGACACCGCCAGAGCACTGACAATACCCGCCATATACAGGCCAAATAACACCAGACCTTGCAGGTTCATAAAACCCCAGACAGTTTGCTGTGGAATGAAAGCTGCAATCAGCAAGGCATATACCGGCAAACGTGCTGAACAGGTCATCAATGGTGCCACAAAAATCGTGGTTAAACGATCTCGCGGATCACTGATGGTACGCGATGCCATGATGCCGGGAATGGCACAGGCAAAGCTGGACAATAACGGAATAAAGGCACGGCCTGACAGGCCCGCTTTAAACATCAGCTTATCGAGCAAGAAGGCTGCTCGTGGTAAATAACCTGATTCTTCCAAGACTAGAATAAAGAAGAACAGAATCAGAATCTGTGGCAGGAATACCACCACCCCGCCGGCACCAGCAATAATCCCGTCCACCACCAGACTATTCAGTAAAGGATGAGCAATATATTCACCGAGGAATTCACCGAGCCAACCAAAGAAGGTTTCGATGCCATCCATAAACGGCGCAGCCCAGGCAAATACCGCTTGGAAAATCACGAACATCATTACAGCCAGGCTGAGTAGACCCAGTACCGGATGTAAAAAAATCCTGTCGAGAAAATCAGTACGTTTGTCTTCCTGATCGACGAAATTGACCACGTCGTTCAGAATGACTTCTACCTGCTGATGCGGGTCACCCTTTAAGCCACTCAGTTCAGTCTGCGGTACCGAGAATTTTCCCTGATCCAGGGCATTCTTCAGGTTTTCAATCCCTGAACTGCGTACCGCTACAGTTTCCACCACGGGCACGCCGAGACGTTCAGACAGCTTCTGGGTATTGATTTGCATCCCACGACGGCGTGCTTCATCCATCATGTTGAGTACAACCAGAATCGGACGACCCAAAGCAATCATTTCTAGGACCAGACCCAGATGCAGTTTCAGGTTAGTGGCATCTACTACACATAAGAATGCATCCTGCTGCTGTTCTTCTGCGATTTTACCTTGCACCACATTACGGGTGATTTCTTCATCCGGACTGGTCGCATCCAGACTATAAGTTCCTGGCAAATCCAGTACCCGCACCGCTTTGCCTGAAGCAAGCTGAAACGTACCGACTTTACGTTCAACCGTGACCCCCGCATAGTTACCAACTTTTTGGCGTGTTCCGGTTAAATGGTTGAATAATGAAGTTTTACCGCAATTAGGGTTACCGACAAGGGCAATACGTAATGTATCACTCATGCCGACACCGCCTGTTCGATTTCAATTTTGGCTGCTTCTGATTTACGCAAAGCAAAACGGGTAAATCCAACTTGAATCAAAATGGGATCTCCACCAAAAATACCTTTCGTAATCACCTGTACCTTCGTACCCGGCACAAAGCCTAGAGTTTCCAAACGACTCGCGACGACATCGTGTAGAGCACTTTCACCATCAGTTGTTCGACTCACTTTTCGAATGATGGCAATTTGTTTTGCTTTTAAATCAGACAAACGCACCGTGAAATTCCTGAACTATTTTGTACAGTATACAAACAAATGAGAATAATTAACAAATAAGATTGATTACATGCTGAATTAGTTTTTATATCACATCGACAGTCTGGTGAAATTAAACTACAGTGGAGAATACCTATTAAATTCATCGCTTTTTCAGATCAGATCCTTGCACCCTATGCTGAATAAAAAACCCCGTATTCCCGCCCCGGTTCAAATTCCTGAAGCCTTGAGCTATTTACAGGGTTTTCGTGATTATCTGATTGCGCAAACGGTCAGTCCACACACCCGAAATGCCTATTTATCTGATTTGCTGCAATGTGCAGAATGTCTGAGCAAGCCTTTGCCAGAATGGACCCATGACGATATTTCCGATGTATTGATTGCACTGACCAAACAGCAAAAAAGCCCACGCTCAATTGCCCGCTGTCTGTCAGCCTTGCGTTCATTTTATAAATTTCTGCGTGAACAGAAGCTGCGTAGTGATAATCCGGTGGCAGCGCATAAAACCCCGAAGCTTGGCCGTGCCTTGCCCAAAGATTTGTCTGAAGCCGATGTTGAGGCCTTGATTGATGCCCCCGATATCAATACTGCTTTAGGCCTGCGTGACCGTGCCATGTTTGAAGTGCTGTATGCTTGCGGTTTACGTGTCACTGAACTGATTAACTTACGTCTGGAACTGATTAACTTAAAACAGGGCTATTTACGCATCGTCGGTAAAGGCAATAAAGAACGGCTGGTACCGATGGGACACATGGCCTGTGAATGGGTGGAAAAATATCTGAATGAAGCCCGTCCACAACTGTATAAAACCTCAACCGATTATCTGTTTTTGACTCAGCATGGCGGCATCATGAGCCGGCAAAATTTCTGGTATGCGATTAAACGCTATGCTTTACAGGCCGGGATTGCATCCGAGCTGTCACCGCACACCTTGCGGCATGCCTTTGCGACGCATCTGCTCAATCATGGCGCAGATTTACGTGTGGTACAGATGCTGCTTGGACATAGTGACCTGTCGACCACCCAGATTTATACCCATGTCGCGCAAGTGCGGATGCAGCAGCTGCATGCAGCGCATCATCCACGGGCTTAAAACATCTACATATGGAATAAACTGAGAAGTTTGACGTGTTTGTATTTTTTTTTGTTATGCTAATGCTCTGTTTTTAGTCCAAGAAGAAAAGGGTTATTTATGACATTTGCCCGCTCAAAAGTTTTTATGGCTTGTACACTTGCTGCTGGTTTGGGGCTTAGCGCATGTTCCAATTCCGATAACAACACTAAAAAGCAAGATACACTGACTGCAAGTGCACCAGCAACGGGAGAAGCCTCTACCCTGACCGAACGCAATGCACAACAGCGTCTGGTCTCTACCTTGGAAAAGCATTTCAAAACTGCGGGGATCAGTGCCAAAATTATCGATATTAAAACCACCGAAGTACCGAACCTGTTCTGGGTCAGTCTGGAAGATATGTCTGCGGTCTATGTCACCAGCGATGGTAAATACCTGATTCAGGGCGACGTGATCCGACTCGGTGATAAACAGCTGCATAATGTCAGTGAAAACCTGCAAGCCGGAATCAACAACAAACTCTTTTCTGAGCTGAAAGCAGAAGACCTGCTGATCTATCCGGCCACAGGCAAGGCCAAGCATGTGATCTATGTCTTTACCGATGTCAGCTGCCCGTATTGCCATAAATTCCATGAGCAAATGGATGAAATGAACAACAAGGGGATCGAAGTGCGTTATATCGCCTGGCCGCGTGGTGAACAGCATATGCCAGCCATGGAAGCAATCTGGTGCAGTGCTGACCGTCATAGTGCTTTTGATCAGGCCATTGCCGGTGCCCAGATCACTGCGCAAAAATGTGAAAATCCTGTTCAAGATCAATATCACATGGGCCTGAATATGGGCGTCAATGGCACCCCGGCAATTTATAGTTCAGAAGGGGTTTACCTGGGCGGATATCTATCTACCTCTGAATTATTGAAGCGGCTTAAATAACTCATTTTAATACGTTATTTAACTTTAATTTATACATGAAGATATTCTGAAATGACCCTAGAGTCATGGCGTTTTTTTAGCTATGATCTAGGTTCTCGTAAAAAACTGATTATATTTGGAGTGTGACGTGAAACCAGTTCGTCTGGCAATCCTCGGTCTTGGTACTGTAGGTGGTGGTGCCTTGAAACTATTAAAAGAAAATGCTGCTGAGATTAAACGTCGCACCGGTCGTGAAATTCAAATTACTTATGTAGGTACCCGTCGCCCACGTCCTGATCTGGATCTGCCTGAATCGGTGAAGCAAAGTGCAGACTTGATGGATATCGTACGTCAACCGGATGTAGACGTGGTGGTCGAAGTCATGGGCGGTATTCACCCTGCTTTTGAAATCATCATGGAAGCCATGAAACATGGCAAACATATTGTTACTGCCAACAAAGCCTTATTGGCTGAACACGGCAATGAACTGTTTAAAGCAGCCGAAGACAATGCTGTGCAAATTGCCTATGAAGCAGCTGTAGCCGGCGGCATTCCAATCATTAAAGTGATCCGTGAAGGTCTGGCTGCCAACAAGATTGAATGGCTGGCAGGTATTATCAATGGTACGGGCAACTTCATTCTTAGTGAAATGCGTGAAAAAGGCCGTGCTTTTGAAGACGTGCTCAAAGAAGCGCAAGAACTGGGTTATGCCGAAGCCGATCCAACCTTTGATGTGGAAGGCATTGATGCTGCACATAAACTGACGATTCTGGCTTCCTGTGCATTTGGTATTCCGCTACAGTTTGATAAAGTCTTTACTGAAGGAATTGGCAAAGTCACTGCACAGGATGTCAAATATGCAGAAGACCTCGGTTTCCGTATCAAGCACCTGGGAATTGCACGCCGCACCGATGCCGGGATTGAACTCCGTGTTCATCCAACCCTGATTCCTGAAGAAGAACTGATTGCCAACGTCAATGGCGTGAAAAATGCCGTACTGGTACAAGCCAATGCGGTTGGCCCAACGCTGTACTACGGCGCAGGTGCGGGTGCAGGCCCAACGGCTTCTGCTGTGGTCGCAGACGTGGTGGATATTGTCCGTGATATCATTTATACCGAAGACGGTGCCGGAACCATTCCGCAACTGGCCTTTGAAGCACTGACCGATTTACCGATCTTGAGTCGTGAACAAATGACCACCGGCTATTACATCCGTATTAATGCCGAAGATCAAATGGGCGTGCTTGCCGATGTCACCACGATCCTCAGTCGTGCCGGAATCAGTATTGATGCCATCATGCAGCAACCTCGCTTAAAAGACCTTATTCCGATCGTGATTCTGACCGATCCTATCGTCGAATCAAAAATGGATGCAGCGCTCTCACAAATTCAAGCATTACCCGTCATTCATGGCGAAATTGTACGAATTCGTTTAGAATCGCTTGATAATTAATCGGGTTAAGGGGAGTATTTCCCCTTGCCAAGCTCTACACACAATTGGAACATCATCATGTCGAATGCCAATCGTTATACTGGTTTAGTTGACCGCTATCGCGACCGTTTACCAGTGTCTGCAACTACTCGTGCGATCTCTTTGGGTGAGGGTAATACTCCACTGATCAAGCTTGAGAATATTCCACGCATTATTGGTAAAGATGTTGAAATTTATGTGAAGTACGAGGGCTTAAACCCGACTGGTTCATTTAAAGACCGCGGTATGACTATGGCAGTGACCAAAGCCGTTGAAGAAGGCTCTAAAGCCATCATCTGTGCATCCACTGGTAATACTTCTGCTGCTGCGGCTGCATACGCTGCTCGTGCCGGTATCAAAGCATTCGTACTCATCCCGGAAGGCAAAATTGCCATGGGTAAAATGGCCCAAGCGATGATGTATGGTGCAATCACCATGCAAATTCGTGGCAACTTCGATGATGGCATGCGTCTGGTGAAGGAAGTTGCGGATCAGGCACCGGTAACGATTGTAAACTCAATCAACCCGTACCGCCTGCAAGGTCAAAAAACCATTGCTTACGAGATCGTTGAAGCTTTAGGTCGTGCCCCGGATTACCACTGCCTGCCAGTGGGTAACGCAGGTAATATCACTGCACACTGGATGGGCTATACCGAAGCGGTGGCCAATCAGTCAAAAGAAGAATTTGAGCAAGTGATTTACGATGCTGAAACCGATGCTTTCACTGGTCCTAAACCGGCTGGCTTGCCAATCATGGCCGGTTACCAAGCGTCTGGTGCTGCTCCGTTCCTGCGTGGTGGTCCAGTAGAAAATCCGGAAACTGTTGCAACTGCAATTCGTATTGGTAATCCGCAAAGTTTCAATCATGCCAAAGCCGTCGTTCGTGATTCAAACGGCTGGTTTGATGAACTGACGGATGCTGAGATTCTTGAAGCACAACGTCTGCTGTCGATGTATGAAGGTGTGTTTGTAGAACCTGCATCTGCTGCGTCTGTTGGCGGTGCAATCCGTGATATCAAAGCAGGTAAAATCGCTGAAGGTTCAGTAATCGTATGTACCGTAACCGGTAATGGTCTAAAAGATCCAGATACCGCGATCAAACAATGTGCCGATGCGGTGATGCTGTCTATCGACGCAACCATGGCTCAGGTAAAAGACTCTATTCTGTCGAACATGTAATTTCAGCCGGAATAAAAAACCCTGCATTTGCAGGGTTTTTTATGAGCGCAGAGATTAGATTCGTTTTGGTTGCTGGCTCACCCAGCTCATCAAACGGGTCGCATCATTGGTACGCGCCTGTGAGCTATTTGCACCTAACAGTACCACTGCCACCGGACGGTTATTCAGGGTCGTATGCATCACCACACAGCGCCCTGCTTCATTAATAAAACCGGTTTTAGAAATATTGATATTCCAGCCGCCGTTACGCACCAGTGCATTGGTATTATTCGATTTCAGTACACGATAACCCAAGTTAAAGTCATAGCTTGGTGTGGTCGAGAATTGACGAATCAGACCATATTGAGAAGCGGTATTCACTAAAATACCCAAATCACGTGCTGATGCCACATTTCCAGGGTGTAAGCCGGTTGATTCCATAAAGCGGGATGAATTCATGCCTAAGGCCTTGGCCTTACTGTTCATCGCTGCAATAAATGCACTGCGACCACCTGGATACGTTCGCGCCAAGGCTGCAGCTGCCGGGTTTTCAGACTTCATTAGAGCAAACAATAAAGCTTCGGCACGGTTCATGCTATCGCCAGCACGTAAGGTCGAGCTTGAGCTTTTACAACCTGCGCAAGAGAAATCAGCCTGTTGCAGCGTGATTTTTTCTGACATGTTTAAACGTGCATCGGAAATCACCACTGCTGTCATTAATTTGGTAATAGATGCAATCGGCAAAGCGGTATTGGTGTTTTTGCTAAACAGTACCTCACCAGTTTGCGCATCCATAACCAATGCAGCACGGGCATTTACAGAGGGTTGATTGCTATAACTGTTTGTATCAAAAATCTGTGTTGTTTTTGCTGGTTGCTGAACACTGACCGACTGCTGGGTGCTCGGTACACTCTGACGCAAGGTCGTGGTCACGGTGGCTGAACCGGGTGGCGAAGGCTCATCAGCAGCCACACGGAAATCATCACTCATCAGCTGATTGACTTCCTCAGAAGACCAACTAATGCTGGATCCGCCCTCTGTCGTGCCAGAATTCATAATGATTTCAGCAAAACTTGTCGCACTCATGCTGACTAACACGGACAGGCCCAATACATGCCTTAAAGACTTGTTTATTTTCTTCACTATTTCTTCACTCAACTAACAGAGGTAAGATTGATTTGCGTATTACCTCTAATATGCCTTACATTTAAACACATTGCAGAACATTTTTTGATCTTGACACTGTGTGATAAGTTTCAGATTTTATCTTGCGAATAGGATTGCTAATTTTGTACTTTCATTGCAAGCTTATTTTGCTTTATGTAACAAAAAAATGATTTTTTTAACAGAGGGAGAGCGTAGGTGATCACAGTTTTAGTTGTGGACGACCATGAATTAGTACGTACTGGAATTTGCAGAATGCTGGAAGACCATGCGGAGGTTCAGGTGATTGGACAGGCTGAATCTGGTGAAGAAGCGATTTCTCTGGTTCGTCAGCATCATCCGAATGTGGTTTTACTGGATGTGAATATGCCGGGCATTGGTGGCGTAGAAACCACGCGTCGTCTGCTTCAGAGCGCCCCTGAAACCAAAGTACTGGCTGTCAGCGGTCTGGCAGAAGAACCCTATCCTTCGCTGTTATTAAAAGCCGGAGCCAAAGGTTATATTACCAAAGGGGCGCCGATTTCAGAAATGGTTCGCGCCATCAATAAAGTCATGCAAGGCGGTAAATATTTTAGTGCCGACATTGCAGAACAGTTAGCGAGTTCTTACCTTTCTGATACACAGCAATCGCCTTTTGATGCACTGTCAGAACGTGAAATGCAAGTGGCGATGATGGTGGTGAACTGTATCAGCGCTCAGGAAATTGCTGACAAGCTCTTTGTCAGCGTCAAAACCGTAAATACTTATCGTTATCGTATTTTTGAAAAACTGAATATTGATAGTGATGTCAAACTGACGCATCTGGCCATGCGCTATGGACTCATTAAACCCTAGCCTTTAACGAGTTCCGGTGCATATGGCACAACCATCTAGTTACTCTGCTCTCAACCGATATCATCTTGGTATCTGGTATAGCGCTTATCGCCTGCTGATCAGCACTGGCCTGCTGCTTATTTTTCTACTGACCTACCCCGAACTGACCAGCGACTACCAATATCCGCAGCTGTATTATTATGCGCTGGGAATCTGGGTAGCAATCAATACGGTACAGCTGTTCGCGTTGAAGTGGATCAGACGTCTGATCCAGCCGCAGCTGATCATGATTTTCTTTGTTGATGTCTGCCTATTAAGTTTGCTGACCTTGGCCAGCAATGGTCCGAATCTGCAAATCGGGCTGCTGTTCGTGATTACCATTTTTTCTGCATCTTTATTATTAGATGCAAAAAAAGCATTGGTCTTCACCCTGATTGCCGTCATTAGCATTATCTATCAGCATTTTATCGGCAGTATTTTTGCATTTTCCTCACTTAGCAATATCAGTAATAGCGCCCTGCTGGCCTTTTTGTTTTTTGTCGTCTATGGCACCGGGCAAATTGCCGTGCGCCGTTTTCAGATTCTGGAAAACCTGAACTTCTCTCAATCGCTGGAACTTCATCGCTTACAGAATATTAACCGTTATATTCTGGAGCAAATTGAAACCGGTTATCTGGTTCTGGATGAAAATTATCATGTGGTACTCAGTAATCCTGCTGCCTGTCATCTGCTTGGGATTGAATCCAAATACGGTCTGGAAAAATTTACCTTATACCAGTCACAGCCGGATTTATTTGAACTGATCCATTTTGAAACGCTGGAAAATGGTGAACGCTTTCAGTTTGAATCCCAGCAAAGTCGCTATAACATTCATGTCCAGGTACAAAAGCTGATTGTACCGCATCAAACCCTAACGCTACTGGTATTACAGGATGCCAAAAAACTCAATCAGCAAGTGCAACAACTCAAACTTGCCGCACTGGGGCAGCTTTCGGCCAGTATTGCGCATGAAATTCGTAATCCTCTAGCCGCCATTGTCCAGGCCAATGATTTGTATCTAGACTCGGAAGCTGAACAGCAACAGCTACTCCACCAGATGATTGGCCGGCAGGCGACCCGGATTGACCGGATTATTCAGGACACACTGAATATGGTCAAAAATAAAGAAACCCATCCGGTGCCGATTCATCTCAATGAATTTATCCCGTTATTTATCCACGAAGATCTGGCTGATATTCGTGATCAGATTCAATTTAATATTGATGTCTCGCTGGCGATTCAGTTTGATGAGGCACAATTCCGGCAAATCCTGATAAATCTGATTCGCAACGCCATCCGTCACAATTCAGCAGATGCCAATTACATTCAGCTGAATATACATCCCTATGAACATCGGGTCTGGATTGATATCCGGGATTTCGGCTCAGGTGTAGCCATACACGACCAGGCCCTATTATTTCAACCTTTTTTCAGCACCTCGATTAGTGGAACCGGATTAGGACTGTACTTATCACATAGTTTTTGTGAAGCAAATCAGGCACAATTAAACTATATACAACAAGAACAGGGCGCATGCTTTCGCATTAGCTGCCAACGTATTACGGTATAAAGGGGTTTAAGGGAAATGAGTGTGGAACAACAGCCACTGGTGCTCTTGGTGGATGATGAAGAAGATTTATGCACCCTCATGCAAATGTCGTTGCTGCGGATGGGGATTCGTACGCACATCGCACATTGTCTGCAAGATGCTAAAAAATGTCTTGCAGATCATCAATATGATGCCTGTTTAACTGACCTGAACTTGCCCGATGGCAATGGTTTGGAGTTACTGGAGTGGATTGGCCATCTCTACCCTGCACTTCCGGTCGCGGTTCTGACCGCCTATGGCAACATGGAAATCGCGATTGCTGCACTCAAGGCCGGTGCCTTTGACTTTGTCAGCAAACCGATCAATCAGAAACATCTGGAACAGCTGCTACAAAAAGCACTGAATAAACCGGTGGATTATTCCCATAATAATCCAAATGATGCTTTAGAACATAAAATGCTGATTGGGCAATCGATACCGATTCAGCACTTACGTATTACCTTACAAAAAATTGCCCGCTCACAGGCACCGGTTTTTATTACTGGCGAATCGGGAACTGGCAAGGAAGTGGTGGCCAATCTGGTCCATCGCCTGAGCAACCGTAATGAAGGCCCTTTTATTGCAATTAACTGTGGCGCGATTCCCACCGAACTGATGGAAAGCGAACTGTTTGGGCATAAGAAAGGCAGCTTTACTGGCGCCGCTCAGGACAAACAGGGGCTGATTCAATCGGCACATGGTGGCAGCCTGTTTCTGGACGAAATTGCCGAATTACCACTTGCTATGCAGGTCAAACTGTTACGTGCGGTGCAGGAAAAACGCATTCGTCCCCTCGGTTCAGATACTGAAATTGATGTGGATTTCCGCGTCATCAGTGCCACGCATCAGGATCTGGAAGCCTTGGTACAACAAGGCAAATTCCGTCAGGATTTATATTTCCGTATTCATGTGATGGATCTGACTTTACCGCCGCTGCGTGAACGGAGTCAGGATATTCTCTTACTCGCCGAACATTTTATTCAGAAGATTTGCCAGGAATGGGGCATTGCCAATAAAAAACTGACAGAACGCAGTAAAGAATTTTTATTGGAACAATATTATCCGGGTAATGTACGTGAATTGCGTAATATTATGGAACGTGCAATCACCTTGAGTGATGAAGAGCGGATTGATCTTCAGCACCTGCAAAGTGCACCGTTACGTCAGGCTCTTAACAGCGCTCAGGAGATGAATACGCTCACGAGCGAGATCATTGCGACTGACACCCTGATTGCCCCGAGAAAGCTCCCAGAAGAAGGCCTAGAGCTATATTTAGAAAAGATTGAAAAAGAAGTTCTACTCAATGCGCTGAATCTAACGCACTGGAACCGCACACTGGCCGCGAAAAAGCTCGGTATGTCATTCCGCTCCCTACGTTATCGTTTGAAAAAGTTCGGACTGGATACTGAGGAAGACGAATAATTATTTTTGCAGGAGTAGCAGGTCTGTGACGTGTTCCAGATAGCTCTCCTCACGCATTTCCTGCTTAAACGGATAACTGAAATGTGGCTGCACGCCCCGCCCTTCAATCATCTGACCACTCGGACTGAAGTATTGTGCCACTGTCATTTGTAAAGCAGAACCATTACTCAGTGGAAATAGCTTTTGTACCACACCTTTGCCATAGCTTTGCTCACCGACCACCCAAGCCCGGCTATGTTCTTTCAATGCTGCCGTAAAGACTTCAGCTGCCGAAGCTGAACGGTTATTAATCAGAACGCCCACTTTCAGATTCTGAAATTCAAAACTTGGCAGCGCCTGAAATTGCTGATTGCCTTCCGAACGGCTTTGGGTCGAGACAATCACACCCTGATTCAAAAATAAATCGGCCGATTCTACTGCGGCAGAAAGTAAGCCACCCGGGTTATTGCGTAGATCAAACATCACCGCTTTTAAGCGTCTGTCAGAATAGCTTTCAATCAGGCGCTTGATTTCATTGGCTGTATCTTGCTGGAAAACTTTGACCTGCAATACCAGTACCTGATTATTGTGCAGACTGGATTTAATTTCAGTATCGAGCTTGGTATTCCTTACCAGACGAACCACCGGACTTTGCGGGGAAAGCTGGATCATGAGCGTTGAGCCAACTGCTCCGCTCAATAACTGCCGAACTTGTTCCTGATTAAGGCTACTTAATACCTGATCGTCAATTTTATAAACAGTGACGCCATTACGCAGTCCCTGCTTGGCTGAATCTGCATCGGCATTCAGGCCCTGAACCACCCATTGCTTCATCCGCGGGTCAAATTGCAGATCAAAATCAATGCTGGCCAGATCACCTTCGGTATATTCACGCAGCTGCTTATAATCTTCAGGCGACAAATAGCGGGAATAGCGGTCTAAGCCACTGACCAGACCTTGGATTGCCTGTTGGAACAAGGCGTCGTCATTTTTGTCTTGAATATAATTGTCTTTGACGATGCCATAAATTTGTACGAATTCTTGAATGGATGCCACAGGAATTTCAGTATAGGCCTGACCATCCATTTCCATATCATCGAATGCCGGCTCTTTTGAGCCCGCACCCCAGGCCGAATGACTCAAACACATCAGTAAGCATGGTATAACGACAGACTTCCAATGTGTTGTTGCCATTTTTTACCTTTCTTTAAAATCTTATCGAAAATTATTGATTCAGTTCAATCAGGTTGCGACCTTGCATTTCCGCAGGGACTGGAACTTGCATCAGACTTAATAAGGTCGGTGCGACATCTGCCAATACGCCACCTTCTGCGATCGTGGCCTGAGTTGGACCTACATAAATAAATGGAACCAATTCAGTGGTATGTTGAGTATGCACCTGACCACTGTGATAGTCCTGCATCTGCTCTACATTACCATGATCGGCAGTGATAAGCATATGACCTTTTTGCGCCATCACCGCCTCATAAACCCGGCCTAAGCAGGTATCGACCGCTTCGACCGCTTTCACTGCGGCATCAAAAACACCGGTATGACCGACCATATCACCATTGGCATAGTTCACCACCAGCAGGTCAAATTCGCCTGAATTGATCGCAGCGACCAGCTCATCAGTCACTTCATAAGCACTCATTTCCGGTTTGAGGTCATAAGTTGCTACATTTGGTGATGGAATCAGGATACGTTTTTCACCCGGATATTCATCTTCACGACCGCCACTAAAGAAGAACGTCACGTGTGCATATTTTTCAGTTTCAGCAATACGCAATTGGGTTTTACCCAGATTTGACAGGTATTCACCAATCGAGTTGACCAACGCTTCTGGCATATAGGCCACAGGCGCATCAATCGTTGCTTGGTAACGCGTCAACATCACAAACTTGGCTAAGTTCGGCACCACTTTACGTGCAAATCCAGCAAAATCTTTTTCTACAAATGCGCGAGTCAATTCACGGGCACGATCGGCACGGAAGTTCATGAAGACCACGCTATCACCATCCTGAATTTTTGCCAGCTCACCAATGCGGGTGGCTTTGACAAACTCATCCGACTCATCTGCGGCATAAGCCTGTTCCAGACCTTGAACTGCGGTGGCAGCTGTACGGGCCGCTTCGCCTTCAGTCAATAAACGATAGGCCTGTTCGACGCGATCCCAACGGTTGTCACGATCCATCGCGAAGTAACGACCAATCATGCTGGCAATACGACCCTGACCCGGATATTGTGCAAACAGCGCATCCAGTTTTTCCAATGACGGTTGGGCACTTCGTGGCGGCGTATCACGACCATCCAGGAAAGCATGCAAATAAACTTTGACACCACGTTTGAGTGCCAGTTCAGCCATCGCAACAATATGGTCTTCATGCGAATGCACACCGCCTTGAGATAAAAGGCCGAGCAAATGCACTGCACCACCTGAAGCTTTGGCTTTCTCCACCGCATCGACGAGTACTTCATGATTGAAGAAATCACCGGTACGAATGTCTTTGGTAATCCGGGTAAAATCCTGATACAGCACACGACCTGCACCGAGGTTCATATGTCCGACTTCCGAGTTCCCCATCTGGCCATCTGGCAGACCAACATCTTCGCCTGAACCCGAGATCAAACCATGCGGATGCTTGTCCTGCATTGCAGTTAAATTTGGTCGTTTAGCTGCTAAAAACGCGTTGTCTTCGACCGCTTCGCGATGACCCACACCATCCATAATCAACAAAACGTGAGGGATTTTGCCAGCAGTTGCATCCGTCATAATGAAATACTCTGTTCGTCTACGAATTAATCGCTCTATTTTAGCGAAGTTTGCAAAAAGAGGCCATGACCAGAGTATGGTTTAAGCCGCTCATCGCGATTGATTTGTTCTATTTTCCTGGGTCTTAGCGTGCCCGATGCAGCAGGTAACCCCCAATACCGAACATGATCAGAATCGGAATAAAGACAAACCATGCCGGAGATGGCGCATAGACCAGACTGGCATAGCCGAGGAAATCCTGTAGATAGAAAAAGCCCAGACCGGCAAATAAGGCAATCACCAGACGAAAACCCATGGATTGCTGACGCAGCGGCCCGAAAATAAATGAACAGGCAATCACCACCAGTGCAATCAAGGCAAAAGGAGAACCGAGTTTCTGCCAGAAAGCCAGTTGATAGGTTTTTGGCACCTGACTATATTCATGCATATAACTTGTGAAACTGATCAGTTGGCTCGGTGACAAGTCTTCAGGATCGATGGTGACCATATGCACATATTTTGGCTGTAATGCCAGTGCCAAAGGTTGCTGTTCCTGCTTGATCAGGGTAGCACTACCATTTTGCAGAATATCGAACTGCTCGGTATTGCTTAATGTCCAGGAGCCATCTGTGACGAATTCACCCTGATCCGCTTGCAAGGTGCCGCGTAAGCGATAATTTTCATCAAAATCCAGCATCTGCACATTTTTCAGCTGACCTTGCGAATTGGCATAATCAATATAAATAAAGCGCTGCCCTTCCCGGGTCCAGTAACCCCGCACTTCGCCCAGTTGTGCGGCTTTACTCGAACTTTTTACGCTCTTGGCCTGTTCATTGGTATAGGGAATCACCCACTCGCTTAAGGCAAATGACAAGACCACCAGCAGTAATGCTGAACGGATCACCCAGCCAACAATCCGCCACAGACTGATCCCGATCGAGCGCATCACAATCAGTTCACTATTTGAGGCCAATGTGCCCAAACCTAAAACCGCACCAATCAGCGCCGAGATCGGCAGAATTTCATAAAGATAATTCGGAGCACCCCAGAGCACATATTTCAAGGCATCCCAGGCGCCATAACCTTCTTTTAGTGAACCCAGCTCACCCAGATAAGTAAATAACACCTGTAAACCCGCCAACACAGCGGTTGCACCCAGCATCGCCAGCGCAGTGGTTTGGGTCACATGTTTTGCAACTATACGACGTGCCAACATTATTAAGACCTCACTCGCTGAATCTGTTTCTTAATTTTCGGGGCCAAATTCTGTTTACGTGAGAACAAGGCACCCGCAATCGCATAAGCAATCAGGATCAATGGATAAGCCCAGATCCCCATTTCCTCTTTACTGATCCGGGTTTTCACGGCCATTAACGCCACAATCAGACTGGCAAAGATCATGAGCGCCGGAAATAACTTGAGATAACGACCTTGGCGCGGACTCACTTCAGACAAGGCCACGGCCAGAATCAAAGCAATCAGAATCGCAAATGGTACAAATACCCGCCAGCCTAATTCACTGGCCACCACAGGATCCTGACGGTTCTGCCACAATTGCGAGGTTGGCAGGGCTTCAACTTCAGCACTGGCAAACTGTGCTTCCTCATCATTTTCTAAACGCAGACGATAGCTTGCAAATTCAGCCTGGGTATATTGCGGAGTGCCCGGATAGATTTCATAACGGCGACCTTGAACCAGATCGACCACATTGGCCGCATCATTTGGCACCTCAATGCGGGTGGCTTCCTGGGCCAGAATCATCACATCCGGTTTACCGGGTTTTTCTGCCCGCTGATAGAAGAAAATATCTTTTAAGTTCTTGCGGTCTTCAGACAGATCACCGGCATAAATGGTATAGGGGCCAGAGGAAATAAATTCTTTGGGTCGTACCAGATCAAAGCCGGTGCGTACCGCCTGACTGGTGGTCAGCGCTTCAAACTGGCGGATTCCCCATGGCGCTGCCCAGAGCATCAAGCCGGCTTGGGCAATGAGAAACACCAAGGTCATCGGCACCAGAAGGCGCGCCAATTGATGCCGGCTGACACCACTGCCATTCATCACCGCCATTTCATGGTCGACATATAAACGGCCAAATACCAGCATCAGGCCAATAAAGAAACCGAGCGGAAGAATCAAGGTTAAAAACTCAGGCAGACGGTAGCCAATGATGCTAAATAAAATGCCTGCATCCAGACGGCCTTGCGCTGCGACACCAAAATACTTGATCAGTCGGCCACCCATCATGATCAAGGTCAATAAGGCAATCACCACCAAAGATGTCGAGACAACTTGCTTGACCAGATAACGCCGAATAATCAAATTAATTCTTCCAAAATAAGGTCTATAAAACGAGTGCTAGTTTACCCGAATAGCAAAAATATAAAACCTAGACGGCCCTACCCATTGAAACTCTATTCAGATAAATGGTTCAATGACTGAATGATTTACAAATCTAGACAGGCGTGAAAACAGAATATGAAACTTACAATTAATACGTCATTCCCAGAGAATGGATCAAGTCAATCTTTGTTGATTTTAGTTGACTCAGAACAACTTCAAAATACCACCTCAACCTATCAAATCAACAATTTAGACCGATTAATTGAAGCATCTCAGTTCAAAGCGGCTTTGGCTGAAAGTCTGAGCCTGATTGGCCAAGTCAGTCAGTCCAGCCATGCAGCACTGATCGGTTTAGGCAAAGTCACTGAATTGCAACCAGCAAAACTCGCAAAAATTGCCCAGACTATTATTCAGGCCACTCAAAAAAAATTCAAACAGATTTCTGTAGACCTGACACAACTTCCACAAGAATTGCATTATCTGTTTGCTCTGGCTTTGACTCAAGCCAGCTATGGTTATGATGAATATAAGTCGAAAAAGAATGAATTTGTACTTGAACAGATCGACCTGATTGCCACGCATAGCGTTTTAACGACAGAACAGCTGCAACTGGTTCAAGCAGTACAGAGCGGGCAAAACCTGGCACGTGATCTGGGCAACCGTCCGGGCAATATCTGTTTCCCGGAATATCTGGCAGATCAGGCCATCGCCTTGGCTGCTGAATATCCGGATTTACTGAAAGTCACGGTACTGGATGAACAACAGATGGCAGATTTAGGCATGGGTGCCTTCCTTGCAGTCAGCCAGGGTTCAGAGCGTCCGGGTCGTATTATCAGCATTGAATATCAATCAGAGCGTAGTGAAGCGCCAGTGGTACTGGTCGGTAAAGGCATTACCTTTGATACCGGTGGTATTTCACTCAAACCTGGCGCAGGTATGGATGAAATGAAATACGACATGTGCGGTGCAGCCTCTGTACTGGGTACCATGCGTGCATTGTGTGAGTCCCGCTTAGCTCTGCATGTGGTAGGAACCATTGCCGCAGCAGAAAATATGCCTTCTGGTAAAGCCACTCGTCCGGGTGACATCGTCACGACGATGAGCGGTCAAACGGTTGAAATCCTGAATACCGATGCCGAAGGTCGTCTGGTGTTATGTGACACCCTGACCTATGTGAAACGTTTCAACCCTGCTCTGGTGATTGATATTGCGACCTTGACCGGTGCATGTGTGGTGGCTTTGGGTTCCGTGCTGACAGGTCTGTTCACACCAGATGATAAATTGGCAGCAGAACTGGAAACTGCCGGCCAGCATTCATTTGACCGGGTATGGCGTATGCCGGTCATAGATGACTATCAGGAACAACTCGATTCACCATTTGCCGATATTGGCAATATCGGTGGCCCAAAAGCCGGTTCTGTCACTGCAGCCTGCTTCTTGCAGCGTTTTACCCGTGAATATCGCTGGGCACATCTGGATGTTGCAGGTACAGCATGGAACTCAGGCGCAAATAAGGGGGCAACCGGGCGTCCAGTGCCATTATTAATGCAGTTCCTGGCCAACCGCGTTCAAACGAATGGCTAAGGTCAGCTTTTATTTATTTGAAAAAAGTCCTGAACGACAAGTCGAAAGTGCTTGTCGTTTATGCCGCAAGATTCTGCGCCAGCCGGCGCGGATCTGGTTACTATGTGCCGATGCAGCGTTACAACAGCAGCTGGATGAACGCCTGTGGAGCTTTGATCGCGCGAGTTTTATTCCGCATGGTATTGATCAGCCTGAGGCTAGCGTGTGTATTTCGGCAACATTGCCTGAACAGTCCGACTGGATTATTTTCAATTTTAATCCAGAAGCACTTGAACCTTACGCAAAATTTAGTCACATTATTGAGATCATTGAAAACCATGAAACGGCTAAACAGCTGGGTCGTGAAAAATTCAAACAATATCGTCGTTTAGGTATTGAGCCCAACACCCATAAGCTTTAACCGATATCACCCACAAGGAGAGGCATGTGGCATTAAATGTAGGTCCAGATTTTAAACAGCGCTGGTTAAATGTGCCGGAAGCTGTACGTCAGACCTTTATCGATGACCTCTCTCGGATCTGTGACATTTTAAAGCCTGAAACCTCTTTAGAAGAATGGCAGATTCGTGATCAGCGCTTACAGCAGGAATCTGAACGCAAGATTGAAGAAGCCTATGCGCAGCGCAAGGCTGAATTGATTGAGGCCGCACGTATTCGTAGACAGCTGGCACTCGAACAGGCTCTGGCCGATAAACGTGCTGCAGAGCAGGCTGCGATTGCACAGCTATATCAGGATGAACAGCGTAAATTTGCTGAGCAGACCCAAGCCCTCGCTGACATAAACCTCAGTCTAAAGACAGAAATGCAGCACTATGTTGCCCGTTATCAGAAAAATCCTGAGCATAGTTTTGACTTTGCCCAAGGTCGTATCCAGATTGAAGACCACACCATTTTATCTGAATTAGAGAGTGTGCGTTTGCGTCTGGAACTGGAGGCAGAAACGGTGATTGAACAGACCATCAATGCACTAAGAGAACAAATGCGTGTGGCGGCCCAAGAAGAAATCGACTATATACTGAAAAATTCAGAATTTTCCGAGCAAGTGAGACCTGATTAAAAATCCCAACTCATATAAAAAGCCCGCTCATTCGGTAATGCTGATCAGTTAAGGAGTTTAGAAATAGACCCTTTAACTGTTTAGCCGTTCACGACGAAACCTTAAGGTTTTACATCAAACATCTGTAAAGCATTGGTTAATTTGGTTTTGTCCAAATGAGAAGCAGAGCTTCGCAAGGAAGATATCTTGCGGTGCAATACACCGCATGCCTCAAACAGTTGCGGATGACTTTTCCACCCATCAAATATAATCATGAATTTAAAAAAGAAAATGCCAGTCAATTGCTTAACTAACTGGCATCCGGCTGATTCGGGCTTTTTAGTTTGATCTTTTAGAGCACATCGGCCAGCATAAAGGCAGCATTTCCAAGCAAATAGCCAATAGTTAATAAAGTACCAATCCAGAGAATACCACCCGTAATATTATAAAAGCTGAATGTGGCAAAACTCATATGGGCTGAACCGGCGGCAAAAGGACCAAATGAACGAACAAAGGGAATAAAACGGGCAATCAGAATGGTTTTACCGCCATGTTTCATAAAATAGTGATTGGTTTTCACCATATATTCCGGCTTGAAATAGCGTGAATGCCGATTAAAATATTTTAGGCCCAGCACTTTTCCAGTGTAATAATTCACGGTGTAGCCGAGTACCGATGCAGTAAAGAGCAGTAATCCCATTGAATGCAGGGTCAATATATCGCTGCTGGCACATAAAGCTCCTACAGCCAGCAATAAACTGTCACCGGGCAGAAAAAAGAAAAATACTGAGCCGGTTTCCGCAAAAATCACCAGAAACAGGATCGCGTAGATCCATACCCCATATTGATCAAGCAATAGCGGTAATGACTGTTCCAAGTTGAGTAAAAAATCGAGCATTCGACCCGTCCACCAAGGCAATATTTGCAAATTGAATTGCTGATTATCCCGAAAAATAAAAAAACAGTCTAATTTTTCAATCAGACTGTTCAGTATTTAAGCATTCCGCTTATTTTAAAAAGCCATTTTCAGCCAGAAAATCCATGCTGATCTTAGACTGTTCAGTGGTATCTGCGGCTTTATCACCGAGCAATAAACGCTCGATATAACGTGCCAGCACATCCACTTCCAGATTGACCTTGCTACCCACTTTCCAGGTACTGATATTGGTACGTTCAGCCGTATGCGGAATCAAGTTCAGACTAATCACACAGCCACGCAAGTGATTAATGGTCAGGCTAATACCATCGACTGTGACCGAACCTTTTTCTGCCAGATATCTGGCAATTTCAGCCGGTGCAGTGACTTCATAATAAATCGAGCGTGCATCTGCACGCACCAAAGTGATCTCGCCGACTGCATCGACATGACCTGAAACAATATGGCCGCCAAAACGCGTGGTCGGCAACATGGCTTTTTCGACGTTAACAGGTTGACCGGCTTTCCAGTTGCCCAGTGTCGTCCGGTTCAGACTTTCACGGGACACATCAGCTGCATACCAGTTTTCGCCCCAGTCTATGACTGTCAGGCAGATGCCATTTGTAGCAATAGAATCACCCAGATGTACATCCGACATGTCCAGGTCAGTCTGGATACGTAAACGTACATCACCACCCACACTTTGCAGACTGTCTACTTTGCCAAGGCTTTCGATAATACCTGTAAACATTTTTATTTCCTTTTCTATTCTTTTACCAGAGTGCCAACTGGGTACTGACACCGGTGGTATCCACACCGCCCAATTCTGCATAATGATGCAACTGGCTGAGGAGTTGACGGATCGGTGGACCTGACCTGGCATGGGTATCGGTAATCACAATAAATTCCAGTACGCGTGCACGTTCAGATTGGCGCTGTTTGCTGACCCGATAACGTGGTACATCCTGAGTCAGCAAGGTCACCCGGCCACGTTTCAGGTTGGCCTGCAATAAATCAGTGGCGCTGATATTACCATCCGTTGAATAACTGGTCAGAATGAAACGCGCATTGATGGTCGCCAACAAGTTTTCATAGGCTTCTTTGGCATATTTGGAAGAGTTGTACTGGCTCGGACGCTCTTTGCGCCATGCCCGGTCAATCCCGCTCTTGAAGCCCTTGGTATCTGGCGTCGGTAAATCGGCCTGATCCCATAAGGTCAAAGCATTCAGGACATGGTAATTACTGCTATAGGCATGCTGATTATACGGTGGATCCAGATAAGCCACATCTACTTCAAAACCGCTCATCTGATTGGCCAGATGCTGGGCATCGACACACCACATTTCGGCAGCCATACCTTTCTTCTGATCCGACTCGCAAAAGCGGCTTGGGGTCAGCCACAGTAAAGATTCAATCCGTTCCAGCGCCGTTTGGGTTTTTCCGCCCCAGCCGTGGTGGAAACTCTTGAAAACGCCCGAGGTATTGCTGACAAAACTGGCTGAATACAGTAATGGTGCCAGCAAGGCAGACATCTCTACATCGTCAATGGCACCTTGGGCCTGCCAAGCTGCAATCTGCTGACGAATCGCATCAATACGCATGCCGTTACGACGTTTAAAGAACAAACGGTCACGGGCGGGATCATAAATTTCATCATTGCGCGGACACAGGTTATGCGTGACCCAGCCTTTCACTTCCGGCAGACGGTTCAGATAATCAATGGCTTTCTGATAGCCACCCAATTCTTTAAACGCCGGTGCTTCAGTACAGGCCAGCACCGCATGATTCAATGCATGGCTATAGGGTTCCCAGTCATTGGCAATCACGCGATAACCATTTTGACGGGCTAAGCGTGATACCACACCAGAACCAGCAAAAAAATCAGCAAAAATCGGCGCACGGCCATCTTCACGCTTCAGAGTTCCTGTAATTTCAAGTGCTTCCAGAATCAAATGTAATAAACGGCGTTTGTTGCCCAGATAAGGAACCAGCTGATGGAAAAGATATTCATCGGTGGTACGTGCCGCATGGCGACGTTTATGATAAACCGTAGACTCTGAACTCATAGTGTCTCTTGAAAAGGAATTAACCTGAAGCGCACGTCATCACCCAAGCGAGTCACATCGCGCAGCTTAAATCGGAGTTGTTCTGCCATAAGGCTGAATTCTGCATTAAACATAGTACGTGCAGACTGACCCAATAAGGTCGGTGCAACGTAACTGATCAGTTCATCAACCAATTGTTCTTGTAAAAATGCCGTAGATAAGGTCGCCCCTGCTTCCACCAAGACATCATAAATCTGATGCTGCTCAGCCAGCTGGGACAATAATTGTTTTAAAGGCTGTACCGGCAATTGTAACACACCCAGATCGGCCAGCTCTTGCCGAAAAGGTCCCATCACCAACACGGTATCGGCTTGCGCTAGAATTTTCGCCGTTAATGGCAAACGCCCCTGACGATCCAAAATGATACGCTTGGGCTGTACTACTGTTTCAATATCTTCAATGCCATCCAGTTGCCGCACATTCAGCTGACAGTCATCGGCCAGAACTGTTTCAATCCCAGTGATGACTGCACCGGAAATGGCCCGCCAATGCTGCACGTCCTGACGCGCCTCGGCTCCGGTAATCCATTTCGATTCACCGGATGCCATCGCCGTACGGCCATCCAGACTGGATGCAATTTTAAGTCGCACATACGGCATGCCGGTCGCCATGGCTTTCAGGAAACCTTGATTCAGCTGATGCGCTTGTTCCTGACCAATCCCGACTTCAACATCGATACCGGCATCTTTTAAAATCTGTACACCCTTGCCCGCCACCAGCGGATTTGGATCAGGACAGGCCACGACCACTTTAGCCACACCAGCTTCAACCAGACCCTTGGCACATGGCGGCGTTCGCCCATAATGCGCACACGGCTCCAAAGTGACATACGCGGTTGCACCACGTGCCTGCTCACTAGCCTGACGCAGCGCGAATACTTCAGCATGCGGCTGCCCTGCTTGAGGATGAAAACCCTCACCGATAATGACGCCATCTTTGACAATGACACAGCCGACATTCGGATTGGGCTTGGTCGAGTATTGACCTTGCTGGGCAAGCTGAATTGCGCGGCGCATCCAGACTTGATCTTGATTCAGTTCAGACATGCTTATTCTTGTGATTCTCGCTGTTGCATCTGTTCAATTTGATGACGAAAAGCTTCAACATCCTGGAAATCCTGATAAACCGAAGCGAAACGCACATAGGCCACGTGATCGAGTGCGAATAAAGACTGCATGACAATTTCACCGATGGTACGCGATTTCACATCACGCTCACCCAAACGGCGAATCTGTAACTGGATATCGCTCAAAACTGTTTCAATCTGCTCTTGGGTTACCGGACGTTTCTGCAAGGCATGCATCAGGGAACGACGTAATTTGGCTTCATCAAAGGGTTCATTCTTGCCATCCGATTTAATCACGCGCGGCATCACCACTTCATAACTTTCAAAAGTCGTAAAACGTTCATTACAACTGACACATTCACGGCGACGACGAATCTGACAGCCTTCAGCTGCCAGGCGTGAATCAATCACTTTACTGTCTGCAGTATTGCAAAATGGGCAATGCATAGCGGTTTAATTGAACAAATCCAGATGGATTCCGAGTGTAGCAAAAATTGCAAACTTTGTAGAGTCTTACGCAACATATAGAAAAAAAACAGCCCATTTGGGCTGTTTTGCACTATATATTGATTATTGTGTGTTTATTATTATTCGACACGTTCACCATGCTGGCTCAAATCCAGACCCATGCGCTCATCATCAGATGCGACACGGATACCAATGATCAAGTCAATCACTTTCAGGATAATGAACGTCATGATGGCAGAGTAAGCGATGGTCGCCAGTACACCTTCAACCTGAACCCAAAGCTGGCTCATCATGTTGGCTGGTGCAGCATCCCCCATAATGAATTCGCTGGCAAAAAAAGCGGTTAAAATTGCACCGACCACACCACCTACACCATGCAGGCCAAACGCATCTAAAGAATCATCGGCTTTCAAGGCACGTTTCAGCGCAGTGATTCCCCAGAAACACACCACACCACCGATCAAACCCATCGCCAATGCACCACCGACCGTCACGAAACCTGCGGCTGGCGTAATCACCACCAGACCAGCAACTGCACCCGATACGCCGCCTAATACAGATGCTTTGCCACGTGCCAGTTTTTCAGTAATCAGCCAAGAGAGCGCTGCCGCTGCCGCTGCCACCTGAGTCACCACCAGCGCATAACCTGCAGAGCCGTTCGCACCCAAGGCAGAACCACCGTTGAAACCGAACCAGCCCACCCAAAGTAAAGATGCACCCACCACAGTAAGGGTCAAGTTGTGTGGCGCCATCGATTCACGGCCCAGGCCCATACGTTTGCCCAGCATATACGCTGCTACCAGACCGGCAACACCCGAGTTGATGTGAACCACTGTACCACCAGCAAAATCGAGCGCACCGTCATTACCCAACCAGCCGCCGCCCCAGACCCAGTGAGTAATCGGCGCATAGACAATCACCACCCAAAGTGCAATGAAAGCAACGAAAGCACCAAATTTCATCCGTTCTGCGATCGAACCACTAATAATTGCAACGGTAATGATGGCAAAAGTCATTTGGAAAATGACAAACAGAATTTCAGGAATGGTGCCTGAAAGCGCCTCTGTGGTAATACCGGCCAACATAAATTTGTCCAAGCTACCAATGAAGGCATTTCCTTCCCCGAAGGCCAGGGTATAACCGATAATCACCCAGACAATGCTGACGACTGCAGCGGCAATAAAGCTATGCGCCATGGTCGCCAGGACGTTTTTCTTACGGACCATACCGCCATAAAAGAGTGCTAGACCCGGAATGGTCATGAGTAAAACTAATGCGGTGGACGTTAAAACCCAGGCAGTATCACCTGTATCTAATGTTGCTTCTTCTTCTGCAGGTACTGCTGTTTCAACTGGCGCTGCTTCAGCAATTGCTGCTGGAGTATCTGCCGTATTATTCAGTGTGGTTTCGCCTGTTTCTTCAACAAGCACAATGTCTTCTGCGGGTGGTGTTGCTGTTGCAGCATTTTCAGCCCATGCAACAGAACCACCAAAAAGTGCGCCGGCCATGCCGAACGCAAGTAGCATTTTTTTCATTCGTATCCCCCAACCAAGTTTTTGTGAGTTCTTAGGTACTCAGCAAACTTCGTGCCAAGTTAAACAGCGTCTGCACCTGTTTCACCTGTACGAATACGGATGACTTGTTCTAAGTTCGTCACGAAAATTTTTCCGTCACCAATTTTTCCAGTGCTAGCAACACGCGTAATAGATTCAATGACGGAGTCAACCATGTCATCGCTAATCGCGATTTCAATTTTGACTTTCGGCAGGAAATCTACAACGTATTCAGCACCACGATAGAGTTCAGTATGGCCTTTTTGACGACCAAAGCCTTTCACTTCAGTTACAGTGATGCCTTGAACACCAATTTCAGACAATGCTTCACGAACATCATCCAATTTAAAAGGTTTTACGATTGCAGTTACGAGCTTCATGTTTGTTTTCCTTCGGCTTATTTCACCAGTAAGGTTTTACGTTCAAATTTCATGCCAAGATTCCTAAGGTCGGGGGAAATTAGAAAGCCCGGCATGCGGTTTATTTATACCTTATTTTATACTTATAAAGGTTTTGAATCTTTAAAAAACCGACATTTTTTATGTGGATTTTTACAATATCTCTTATCGATTAAGCCTATATTTTGTCTGAAATACTAGGGTCTGTATTCGAGCAATGCTAAACTGTCGCTTCCTTTCGATGGCGATGGATCAGACAATGATTGAAACCCTATTACAAGCAATTTTGCAGCAAGTTGAACAACCTAAGAAAGATCTGGAACAGAATATTCGTGCTCTATTAAATGAAGCTGTGACAAAAATGGATCTGGTGTCCAAAGAAGAAATTGAACGTCAACGTACTGCCCTCGATAATGCCAATCATCGCCTCAATGATTTGCTGAAACAGGTTGAAGCCTTAGAAGATAAAATTTCGAATAAAAAATAAGCACAAGTACAGTGCACAAAAGACCTAAGACCGATAAAAATAATGCACTAAATTGGAACAATAATAATGTCTTTTGCCAAAATTTATACGCGAGGCTTGCTTGGCCTGCACGCGCCTTTAATTGAAGTCGAGGTTCATGTCAGTTCCGGCATGCCTTCACTCACGATTGTGGGGCTTCCTGAAGCCGCAGTCCGGGAAAGTAAAGACCGGGTGCGTTCTGCCATTTTAAATAGTGGCTTTCAGTTTCCGACCAAACGCCTGACCATTAATCTGGCTCCAGCAGATCTACCGAAAGATGGTTCGCGTCTGGATTTACCGATTGCTTTAGGTATTTTGGTCGCCTCCGGACAGCTTCCGGAAAACTGCACCGATGATCTTGAGTTTATTGGAGAATTGGCTCTCGATGGTCAACTTCGCCCAGTCACAGGGATCCTGAGCATTGCGATTGCCTGTCAACATGATCAGCATCAACTGATGCTGCCGGGTCCGAATGCACAAGAAGCCTGCCAACTCCCGGACTTTAAGGTCTTTGCTGCCAATCATCTAAAAGAGGTGTGTGAGCATCTTGCTCAGACGCAGTGCTTAGCAGAAATACAAACCATCCCAGTCGATACCAACCATTTTTATAAATGTGATCTTGCCGATGTCAAAGGCCAATTGCGGCCACGGCGTGCACTGGAAATTGCAGCAGCGGGTGGCCATTCCCTGCTGTTTCGAGGACCACCGGGGACAGGAAAAACCTTACTCGCATCTCGATTAGCCAGTATTTTACCGCCTTTAAAAACCCAGGAAAATCTGGAAGTTGCCAGTATTTATTCAGTCGCCAATGCCAATCATCCTTTTGGCCAGCGGCCGTTTCGAGCCCCGCATCATACTGCTTCTGCTGTTGCACTGGTCGGTGGCGGCTCACACCCCAAACCGGGTGAAATTACGCTGGCGCATTTGGGCGTGTTATTTCTGGATGAATTGCCTGAATTTGATCGAAAGGTACTGGAAGTTTTGCGCCAGCCTCTGGAAGCCAAAGAAATTGTGATTTCTCGTGCATCACGTCAGATCACTTTTCCAGCCAATTTTCAGCTGGTGGCTGCCATGAATCCCTGCCCATGCGGTTATGCCTTTAATCAGGATATTCGTTGCCAATGTTCGCCTGACAGTATCAAGCGCTATCAGAACCGGATTTCAGGGCCGCTGCTGGATCGGATTGATTTACATATTGATGTACCGCCCTTACAGGCGCATGAGTTACAGGATAATCGGCCGACAGAGGACTCTGAAACGGTCAGACAACGCGTGATAGCAGCTTATGAGATTCAGATGCAACGGCAAAATAGCTTGAATATGAGTTTGAGTCCAAAACAGTTAGAACATTATGCTAGCTTGGATCAGACTGCCCAGAATATGCTTGAACTGGCTCAACAAAAACTGAATTTATCCGCACGTGGCTATCATCGGGTATTACGGGTGGCACGTACCATTGCTGATTTAAATCAAAGCACAGAAATCCAGAGTCAGCATCTGTCTGAAGCTTTGTCTTATCGGGGACAGCAACAGATCTAAATCAACAGATAAAAAGCGACCTGAGGTCGCTTTTTATCTATAGGAAATTAGAAGCTGTAAGCCAACCCGAAGACCACTTTATTATTTTGTTTTACATCATTACGATCATAACCACCCAGAATATAATTCATGCTTGCCGTTACGCCTGTATCGGCAAGCGGCTTGCTTAAACCGATATCAAAATGACGGAAGCCAAAGCTTTCAGTTGAGTCAGGAATATAATCACCACTTTCTTTATAAATATACAAACCCAGTGCGGTATCCAGGCTAAAATCATGAGGTAAGGCATAGCTATAGCTGCCTTTGATGTAGGTATCGCCAGTATTGCCCCAAGCGGTATCTTCCAAAAGTGTTTGAGCGCTTATACCGAAATCTTTGTAGCTCAGACCTAACATGGTTTCAAAGCCATTCGAGTCTGTATTTCCGACATCATAGTAATAATAGTAAGTTAAACCGACGGTATAAGCCAAATCTTCATTAATTGAACCGTTATAACCTGCATAAAAGTTATTTTCGAATTCGCTACCATTATCGCTGCCATAATCTAGGGTTGAACCCCACCATCCTGCATAAAAACCAGAGGCATGGTTATAATCGAGTCCACCTTGTAATGTCGCGCCTTTATTTTCAGGTACATTGGTGATACCACGCAAGTTATAGCTCGAAAGTACGCTAATATTTCCAGAGAATGTATGTTCCGATGCAGGTTCAGCTGCAAAAGTGAAAGTAGATGCAGCACCCAGCACAGCAACGGATAAGGCTTTTAAAATTAGTTTCATTATATGGCTCCCCAAGACCGTCCTCAGACGTTTTTATGATCATTTATTGCACTCGGGATAAACTTTGCAAAAGCTATGCCAATCGAGAAAGAAATACAAATGAGCTAAAAATATAAAAATACTTTCCACTTTAAGCATTTGATTTAAAATTAAAAAATAGAATATTTAAAATACCTTTACGCTGGATAATTCATTCTCAAAATGTTTTTCAATACTCTCTTATTGTTTTTTTAAACAATATATATTTATTTACATATTGCCTCTTTTTAACCCCATTTCCATATTGATTAAAATTTATGCTAAAAAACAGTGCATCATCACCACTCTTGATCTTGTTGTAGAATTTTAACTTTAAAAAAGTAAATAGACTGAACAGTTCTAGGATGAAGATGCTTAAGCTCATTATTTTGATATTTAAATATACTATTGTTTTTAATAAATTTTTTATGATAGATAAAAAAATACGCCACTCAATATTCAATCAGATTCTTATGTAATCTGTAAAAAATCTTAACTTTAGTGGAATATGCTCAATAAAAAATGACATTTTTTCAGCAATTCTTATACAATTCCTAAAAATTCCGATCAATTTGTATAAGGCTCTCTCCCCAATGCAAAATTCAAAAAAATTAATGTTGGCAGTTTTGATTCAGGCTGCTTTGGTTTCATCTGTATATGCAAATGAACAAAGTGAAGCTAAAGGCTTTATTGAAGGCGCTGAGGGTACAGTTTTATTCCGTACCGGTTATTTGCACCGTGACAAGAAAAATGGTGTAGCAGATACTAGCTCATTCGCTCAAACTGCGATTGTTAAGCTGGATTCCGGTTTTACTCAAGGTACAGTAGGCTTTGGTGCCGGTATTATTGGTGATGCTTCATTCAAGTTAGGTGAAAATGGTCATACGGGTAATGATATGATCCCTACACATCCTCAAAATAATGCTGATGGAACTAAAGATGCTTATGACCACTGGGTTCGTGGTGGTGCATATGTCAAAGCTCGTGTATCGAATACAACAGCAACTTATGGTACTCAAGTTTTAGACTTACCTGTACTTGCAAGCAATACTGCGCGTTTAGTGCCTGAGTACTACACTGGTGTATTGATAGAAAGTAATGAAATTGAAAATCTAAACCTAATCGCTGGTAAATTCACAGAGAATCAGCTTTCAAACCAAATCAATTCTGATGGTGCAGAGCTGGATCGCGCAGTGGTATGGGGTGCGAAATACAAATTTAATGATGCAGTTAATGCTTCTTATTATGGTACAGATATTAAAGATCGCCTAGACCGCCATTATATCAATACCAACTATAACTATGCTTTGGCAAATGAAAGCACCTTAACGCATGATTTTAGTGGTTACCATACAAAATGGGATAAGGAAGCAAATCCATATCTTTATTCTCAAATCGGCTCACCAGACGATTCATTCGATAATACTATTTTAGCTTTATCTACAACTTATAATCGTGGTCCACATAATGTTATGGTCGCTTACCAGCAAAACTTTGGTAACACTGGCTATGACTATGGTTTAGGTACAGGCGTAGGTGATGGTAAACAAACTATTTACATGCCAAACTCATACCTGTCTGACTTCATTGGTAATGATGAAAAATCAGCGCAACTTCAGTACACGTTTGACTTTGGTGCTGTAAATGTTCCTGGCCTATCTTGGACATCTGCTTTTGTATATGGCTGGGATATTAAAGCCACCGACAATGCAGGTACTATGATCAGTGATAACGAGCATGAGCGCGAATTCTTTAACCAGGTGAAATACACTGTTCAGTCTGGTTTTGCTAAAGATGCAAGCTTACGTCTTCGTCATTCTTACTACCGTGCAAGTGATAACTACCAATCTAACTACATTGGTGATACTAATGAATGGCGTATCTGGTTAGACATTCCTGTGAAATTATTTTAATTTACTCGAAGTTCAAGCCATAAAAAACCTGCACAATGTGCAGGTTTTTCCAATTTAAGCTTTAAAAATTTAAAGACTTAAACTCACAAGCAAAGCAATTATTTGTTTGCTTCTGCATATGCAGCAATTGAGTCCAGTACTTCTTGTTTCGCAACTTCAGCACCTTCCCAACCGCTTAACTTAACCCATTTTCCAGGCTCTAAGTCTTTGTAGTGCTGGAAAAAATGTTCAATCTGGCTAATCAACAATGGAGGAAGATCAGTATATTCCTGAATATCTTTGTAGATTGGAGTCAATTTGTCGTGTGGAACTGCAACCAGTTTCGCATCAACACCACCATCATCTTCCATGTTCAGTTTACCAACAGGACGGCAACGGATCACAGAACCTGGCTCTACTGGGTGTGGCGTTACAACCAATACGTCAAGTGGATCACCATCAAGAGAAAGTGTATTAGGTACATAACCGTAGTTTGCTGGGTAGAACATTGCTGTACCCATGAAACGGTCTACGAATAATGCATCAGAATCTTTATCAATTTCGTATTTGATCGGTGCTGCATTGGCAGGAATTTCGATAATGACATAGATGTCGTTTGGCGCATCTTTACCCGCTGGGATATTGCTGTAGCTCATAGCATCACTCTTTAACAAGTTATATCTTTTAAAAAACCGCGACAATTATAACGGTTTTTAAAGAAATGTTTGGATTTTAAAATATCGAACTGTAAATATGTCCGCGAACTGTAATTGATTGCTTAAACGATCTTGATGATCAGCAGCAATAAAGCCACAGGACATAAGATTGAAAGTAGCCAGACGATCGAACGTAAAGTCGCCCAGTTGGCCAGATAACAAATGCCGTACAACACACGAAATACCAGATAGGCTATCCCGAAGGTCATGACCAGGGTTTGAGGAACCACCATATATTCAGCCATTAAAATAGCGGCAATAAACAATGGTAAACTTTCAAAACTATTTTGTTGAACCGCATTGGCACGGCTCGAGAGCCCGGTTGATTTTGCTAAAAACTCTCGTGGGTTCTGATTGTCTTTTGTGCTAAAGCCTGCCGATTTCTTTGCAATCAAAGTAAATACATAAGGCAAAAGACAAGCGGCTAAAATGAGATAAATCACCCCACTAATGCTGTGCATCTGTTTTTTCTCATGAAAATTTTATATCTATCATAGCATGGTGTTTCGTGAATAAATTTTGTTAAATAGAGTGTTTTTTATTACTTAAGAAGGATTCACTATGGTCGCGCCTGAGCAAAATGAAATGTTCGATGTCCTCGATAAACAGCGCCAGCATCAACGTCAAGTGGATCGCGTATTAAAAATCGTGCTGCCGATTGTGGCTTTTTTGATGGCCGTGATTTGTGCCAATATGAATATCTGGTCGCCGATCTTTAGCTTTGCCATTTTATGGATTGCCTTTTATGCCGTCGGCATCAAGCGCATGCCAATCTGGCACTGGGTGGTAGCCATTTTGGTCTATTGTGTGGTCGACAATATTCTGAGTTATGGCAACTTTAACCAGACAGGATTTACCCGCCAATTTGGCACCATGTTTATTTTTCTGGGAGTAGTCGGTGTAGGACGTCCTTATTTTGACCGCTGGCTCATGAAAAAATAAAAACCTGCAAATAAAAAAAGCGCCATCAGGCGCTTTTTTTAATATCGAGTTTAAGCTGTTTTACGTAAATCTTTACGCAGGATTTTACCCACGTTCGATTTCGGTAATTCGTCCATAAACTCCACATAGCGTGGACGTTTATAACCGGTCAGATTTTCTTTAGCGAAGGCCAAGACTTCTTCTGTGGTCAAAGACGGATCTTTTTTCACAACAAACAGTTTCGGTACTTCACCAGATTTTTCATCTGGCACACCAATCGCAGCCACTTCCAGTACTTTTGGATGGGTTGCAACAACTTCTTCAATCTCAGATGGATACACGTTAAAACCAGACACTAAAATCATGTCTTTTTTACGGTCTACGATTTTCACATAACCACGTGAATCCATGACACCGATATCACCAGTACGGAAGAAGCCATTAACCATGACTTTTTCAGTTTCGTCTGGGCGGTTCCAGTAGCCTTTCATGACCTGAGGACCACGGATTGAAATTTCACCTTGCTCACCCAGTGCCACTTCATTGCCGTCATCATCCAGAATCGCCACTTCAGTTAATGGCAATGGAATACCGATGGTGCCACTGAATTCTTCAGAAGCAGGCGGGTTTGCCGTTGCAACCGGAGAGGTTTCAGACAAGCCATAACCTTCAACAATATTGGTTCCAGTGAGCTTTTTCCACGCTGCTGCTGTAGAAGGAAGTACCGCCATACCGCCGCCCATCGCCATTTTCAATTTGCTATGATCAAGCTGTTTGAACTCTTCATTGTTCACCAGCGCATTGAATAGTGTATTCACTGCCGGGAAGAAAGTCGGCTGGTATTTACGTAGTTCCTTCATCACCGCAGGAAGATCACGCGGATTCGGAATCAGGACGTTGGCCTGACCTTTATACATGCCATAAAGTGCGCACACCATGAATGCAAAGATATGATAAAGCGGCAAGGCACAGAAAATACGGTCATCTGGCTGGCCATCTTGTGCACCAAACTTACTCTGGAAGATCCCGTCACACTGCAACATGTTCGCAACCAGGTTACGATGTGTCAGTTCAGCCCCTTTCGATACGCCGGTAGTACCACCAGTATATTGTAGAACCGCGGTATCGCTCAGGCTCAACTCAGGACGTTTGTAATTGCTCGGGCTAATTTTATTTAATGCCGTATTGAATTTCACGTGGCCTGGAATGTCCCAAGCTGGAATCTGCTTACGCACAGAACGCAAGACAAAGTTCACCAGAGTTCCTTTCAAAGCACCCAGCATATCGCCTACAGAAGCAATAACCACATGTTTTACCGGGGTTTTACCCAGAATCGCCTGGTAAACAGAGGCAAAGTTCTCAATAATCACCAGGACTTCAGAACCTGAGTCATTGAGTTGATGCTCAAGTTCACGCGAAGTATAAAGTGGATTGACGTTGACCAGTACCAACCCTGCGCGGAAAACCCCAAGTGCCACGACCGGATACTGAAGCACGTTTGGCATCATCACCGCCACACGTGAACCTTTTGCCAACCCCAAGCTTTGTAAATACGTTGCAAACTTACGGCTCGCCTCTTCCAGATCATTGAAAGTCATGGCCTTATCCATAAAGATAAAGGCATCACGCGAACCAAATTTTTGGAAATTACGTTCAAAAACATCGACTAGAGAAGTATTCTCTGCCGGTAATTCTACTGTTTCCGGAATCCCTGTCTTTTGGTATTCAGCCAACCAAATTTTTTCCATAATGCCCATCTCTCCAATCATAATCCTTAGTGTTTTCAACTGTTTTTTTCAATATCACACGCCATTTTTAGACTTGTATATGTGCAATATTGCATCCATCTTGTTGAATCGTTTTTCATATATAACGTATTTTACAGGATGGATGCTAGTCTTATCTTTGAATCAACAGTTTATTTGCTTTTTGATATCCGCGTGGTAAAAGCTGTCCTTTTGCACCGCGCTTGCCGATATATTTCTGCAAATCATCCCCTTTTAATTTTAACTGCTGTTGTCCTGCAAGCACTTGAATTATTTCATCAAGCTTTAATATTGTCATGGACAAAATTTGATCACCACCTTCAAGTTGTATCAATTTATTTCCTTTACCTTTGTTCAATACAGGCAATTCTGCTAAATCGACAATCAACAGGCGTCCTACTGAACTGAGCAGTGCAACATGCGTGGCATCTTCGAGTGGCTGCAGGCTCATGACTTGCGCCCCATCGGATAAGTTCAGGAAGGCCTTCCCTGCTTTGGCATTGGTATCCAGCTGTTTGGCCTGCGTTTTAAAACCATAACCCTTGTTACTCAGCGCCAGGACTTCCGTCTCATCCTCTGCAACAAAGACCTGTTTAAAACCGATGCCGCTGGCAGGTGATAATTTTGAACTTAAAGGTTCACCCAGACCACGCGCCGACGGCAGGTTATTGATTGGCAAGGCATAACTACGTCCCGATTCATCCAATACATAGACACGCTGATTGGATTTGCCCTGTGCATGACTGAGATATTGATCACCGGCACGGAAATTCAGATTTTCAGCGTCAACATCATGGCCTTTGGCACAGCGAATCCAGCCGGCTTCTGACAAAATCACAGTCACAGGATCGGCTGGTAACATTTCATTTTCATTAATCGCAGCAGCTTCGGCACGTTGCACTAGTGGCGAACGGCGATCATCACCGAATTTCTTGGCATCATCTTTCAGTTCATTGATGATCAGCGCTTTTAAAGATTCCGGATTGGCCAGCTGTTCACGAATCACCGCAGCCTTCGCTTCCAGTTCTTCCTGCTCACGGCGCATTTCCATTTCTTCAAGCTTGGCCAAATGACGCAGTTTCAGCTCCAGAATGGCTTCGGCCTGAATCTCATCAATGCCAAAGCGTTCCATTAACACGGGCTTGGGCTGATCTTGTTCACGAATAATCTGAATCACTTCATCGATACTCAAGTAGGCAATGATCAGCCCCCCCAGAATATGCAGGCGTTTTTCGATTTTGTTCAGATGATATTGCAGACGACGGGTCACCGTGGTTTTACGGATCTCGATCCATTCCAGTAAAATGCGGCGAATCGATTTCACCTGTGGACGGCCATCGGCACCAATCATGTTCATGTTGACACGGTAGCTCGATTCCAGATCAGTGGTGGCAAATAAATGACTCATCACCGCTTCGGCATCAATCCGGTTAGAACGCAATACAATCACTAAACGGGTTGGATTGGCATGATCCGATTCATCCCGTACATCGCTGACCAAAGGCAGTTTCTTAGCCTGCATCTGGTCGGCAATCTGGGTGATGATTTTGGAGCCTGAGACCTGATATGGCAGTTCAGTAATCACAATCTCATTTTTATCGACGGTATAGACCGCGCGCATACGATAACTACCACGACCTGTGACCTGAATTTTTAACAGTTCAGCAGGTGGGGTAATAATTTCTGCTTTGGTCGGCAAGTCCGGCGCAGGAATATATTCTGAGATTTTTTCATCGCTCAGATTCGGGTTACGAATCAGGGCAATGGTGCCTTTAATCACTTCACGCAGGTTATGCGGCGGAATGTCGGTGGCCATACCGACGGCGATTCCCGTTGTACCATTTAAGAGAATATTCGGTACACGTGCCGGCAAGTTCACCGGCTCTTTCATCGAACCATCAAAGTTGTCCTGCCAGTCACAGGTACCCTGACCCAGTTCAGACAGTAACAGTTCACTGTACTGAGACAGTTTGGCTTCGGTATAACGCATTGCGGCAAAAGACTTCGGATCATCCGGCGAACCCCAGTTGCCCTGTCCTTCAATAAACGGATAACGATAGCTAAACGGCTGTGCCATCAGCACCATGGCTTCATAACAGGCCAAGTCACCATGCGGATGATATTTACCCAGTACGTCACCGACGGTACGTGCAGATTTCTTTGGTTTGCTGGTCCATTTCAGGCCCAGCTCACTCATGGCATAGACAATACGGCGCTGTACCGGTTTCAGGCCATCACTGATGTGCGGTAAGGCCCGATCCATAATCACGTACATGGCGTAATTCAGATAAGCTTGTTCGGTAAATTCTGCTACGGAGCGGTTTTCTGTCGCATGATGCGCAAGGCTTGTCATAACAACCTATAGTCCTAAATAATTCGTTTTTGTATCAATGTTTCTTATGCTATGTCGCGGCTGGGGATGACACAAGAGCATCAAATGCCTCAGCGCGACAATTTGTGTCTTATGGCCTAAAAATATCCACTTTATAGACCCTAAGCAACTAAAAATTCATCAAGTTTATAAGCCCATCGACTCAAGGGTCTTGCCTTTGGTTTCTTCACCCAAAACCAGAATCACGATTGCAACGGCAACCAGAACCGCAGTAAACATGGTGAAGACATAACTGAAACCATTTGGCATGCCCATCAAATGGGTGACAGCAAAAGGTGCTGCGATGCCCCCAATTCGGCCTACTGCGCCAGCCCAGCCTGAACCAAAAGCACGGATATTGGTTGGATATTGTTCTGGTGTATAGGTATAAAGCACGCCCCAAGCACCCAGATTAAAGAAGGACATCAGACAGCCCCAGATCACAATTTCGGTGACACTGCCCGACTGGCCAAAGAAATATGCCGAGATGGCACACATGCCGATGAAACCTGCCAAGGTCGGTTTACGACCGAGTTTTTCGACCAGCCATGCTGCCACCAGATAACCGGGCAACTGCGCTAAAATCATAATCAGCACGTATTCAAAGGACTGGACGATGCTATAGCCTTCTTTGACCAGCAAACTTGGCAACCAGGTAAAGATGCCATAATAAGAAAATATAATACCGAACCAGATCAGCCACAGCATGAGGGTACGACGCGCAAAGATACCCGACCACAACTGGGTAAATGAAATATGCTGTTTCTCTGCGACCGGCTTCACTTCAAAGATTTCATAAACTTCAACGCCGCATTGACGCTCGATCTTTTTCACCAGTGCCGAAGCTTCTTCTACACGGCCACGGTTAATCAGAAATGGAATAGATTCCGGCACCATTTTCCAGATCACAATCGCATATAGCGCAGGCAGACCACCGATCAGGAAAGCGGTTTGCCAGCCAAAATCCGGAATGACAAAGCGCGATACCAGAGCCGCAACCAACCAGCCCAGTCCCCAGAAGCTTTCCAGCAATACGATAAAACGGCCACGCACATGCGCAGGAATATATTCACTGACCAGCGTCACTGCCACGGGTAACTGTCCACCCAGACCTAAACCGACGATAAAACGAAACACCAACAACCAGGTCAAATTCGGTGCAAAAGCGCAGGCCGCTGTAGCCAAGCTATAAATCACCAGTGTCACAGCGAATACGGTTTTACGGCCGAAACGGTCTGCCAGACCACCTGAACAGATTGCACCGATTGCCATACCAACAAAACCAATCGACACTACCCAGCTTTTTTGATCCGCAGTCATCTGCCAGTCTTCAGCCATTTTTGCCAGAATAAAGGAAATCAATCCGGTATCCATGGCATCAAACATCCAACCGAGTCCAATCACCACCAGCAAGGTGTAATGAAACCGACCAATCGGTAAGCGTTGTATGCGAGAAACTAAATCCATAACAAAAATCTCTGATCAGGTGGAACGGGAGATGCTGCTTTCTCAACAGGTAGGCTGCTTTGTATTTTTTATACTATGAATTAAGCTGAATGCGGCTATTTTTTATAGCCGCATTCATGACGATTACAAATCAGGATTCGTCTTTGGAAGATGCCGAATGTTCATCATCTTCTTTATAAATGAATTTTGGCATTTCCAGTCCAAAATAGATGGCGATCAAACGCAAGCTAAAGCCGAAAATCAGGGTGGAAAGAATGGTCAGGTCCTGCGACAAGCCGTAATGGCTACAGAGCCAGTAAAAGATCACTGAAACAAAAGCAATACTGGCATACAGTTCACGACGGAAAACCAAAGGTACATCATTACATAGGATGTCACGCAAGATCCCGCCGGATACACCGGTCAAGACACCTGCAACGGCACTCACCACAAAACCATGTCCCATTTCCAGAGCAATCTGGCAGCCAATAATGGTAAAACCAATCAGACCCAAGGCATCCAGTACCAGGAAGACATTACGTAACTGGCGCATCCATTTTGCAATCAGGATGGTGACGAAAGCAGCGCAACAGGTCAGCACCAGATATTCGGGGTGTTTGACCCAGGTTAAAGGATAATGTCCCAGCAGAACATCACGAACCGACCCACCACCCAATGCCGTAACACAGGCAATGATCATGACACCAAACCAGTCCATGCTGCGCCGGCCAGCAGACAGTGCCCCGGTCATCGCTTCAGCGGTAATTGCAATAATATAGATGACGGTCAGTAACATCGCCCTGCTTCCACCTGAGGCTTTGAGATGGCGCTTATTCTAAGCTAAATCTATGTGAAAGTTATAAAAATCCCGCACAACATTGCTTAAATTTTTTCCCCGAGCCACAAATGCAAACCTGTTTCATGCTGAGTTTCTGCTCCGTGGTCGGGTCCAGAAAATACCAGTGGCCTTCAAATTTTACAAAATGCGAAGCTTCATGATGCACGTGTGCCTGCTTGCCAGCATGAAAATGCGCCTTAAACTCGACTAAGGCATGATTTTTATCTAATTTTTCATTGGCTTGAATAATCTCAAGCTTTAACCACTGATTGGCTTTGCTCCAATCGCTAATGGCTTGCAAATCCAGTGCCTGCTGCTGACCCAGCGCAGTCGTGGTTTTGATGTAATCGATTTCATGCTTGGCAAAGGCACTATAACGGGAACGCATCAGTTGCTGCGCAGTCTCTGCGACCTGTTGTCCAGTATGTAAGAGCTGACAGCAGCTATGATATTCACCTTGTCCGCATGGACATGCTTCTGACATTTCAGTTCCATAAAAATAGCCCGACAATGCGGGCTATTTTAGCAAACTTTACCAACCCAACGCTGACTATAATTTAGTCCTGCGCAGGAAGCTGCGGAATGATATGCACTTTATCAATCTTATGACCGTCCATGGTCACCACCTCAAAGATATGCCCGTCTGCTTCAAACTTTTCACCGCTGTGCGGTAAACGTGCCATATGGAATAACACATAGCCAGATAAGGTCGAATATTCTTCAGTTTCATTGACCAGATCACGATCCAGCAGCAAGGAAACGTGACGAATATCGGTGGAACCGTCCAGAATCAGGCTGCCATCATCCAGACTTTCTGCTGCCACTTGCAGCTCATCTTCATCTGGAAATTCACCGGCAATCGCTTCAAGAATATCAATCGGCGTGGCAATCCCTTCAATTGAGCCATATTCATTCAGCACAATTGCCATCTGTAAGGGTGCTTGACGCAATTGATCCATCACCATCAGTACCTGAGCATTTTCATGCACGATGACTGGCTCACGTAAATGCTTTTCAAAGTCCAGCACCCCAGTTTCAATATATTCATTCAGGACTTTATGGGTCAGCACCACACCGGCAATATTGTCCAGTTCGCCGCGAGCGATGATCAGACGCGAGTGGCTCATCTGCAACAATTGTGCTTTGATGCTGTCGGCATCATTGTCCAGATCGATCCATTCCAGTTCGGGACGCGGCGTCATCACCGATTTTACCGGACGTTCAGACAGACCCAAAACTCCCTGCACCATGACACTATGATAGATGCCATTGTCATCATTAAAGACTTCATCAGCAAAGGCACGGGTTGCCAGAACATCTTCCGGTTCAGACGAATCATTGTCCTGAGCAGGTTTACCACCCAGCATACGCATCACGGCAGAGGCAGTACGGTAGCGCATATCCGTGGTGGTCACCATTTTTTCCTGATTGCGTTTCATGGTCTGGTTAATAAATTCGACAATCACCGAGAAGCCAATTGCAGCATACAGATAACCTTTCGGAATATGGAAACCGAAGCCTTCCACCACCAGCGAGAAACCGATCATCATCAGGAAGCCCAGACACAGAATCACCACGGTCGGATGTCTGTTGACAAAATCCATCAGGGCTTTGGATGCCCAGAGCATAATCCCGATGGCAATAATCACGGCAATCATCATCACTGACAGGTCTTTGACCATACCTACTGCAGTAATTACGCTGTCCAATGAGAATACGGCATCCAGCACCACGATCTGGACAATCACCATCCAGAATACTGCATGGACCGGATTTTCTTCTTTAATGACCGGTTTGGCTTCCAGACGCTCATGCAGTTCCATGGTGCCTTTAAACAGCAGGAACACCCCACCAAACAATAGAATCAGATCTCGACCCGAGAAAGCATGATCAAATATATGGAACAGTGGATCAGTAAGAGTGACCACCCAGGCAATCGAAGCCAGCAAGATCAAACGCATCACCAGGGCCAGCATTAAGCCCACAACCCGTGCAGTATTACGTTGTTCTGGTGGCAGTTTCTCCGCCAGAATGGCAATAAAAACCAGATTGTCGATCCCGAGTACAATCTCAAGAACAATTAATGTGAGTAAACCGACCCAGGCTGAGGGGTCAGACATCCATTCAAAGATCATACGCTTGGCTCCTGAAACTCAGGACTGCTGTACTGAATGAACTGAGGCTGAAATGAAACAGCATAATATTTTTGATATTGAATAATATCAATTATTTGATGGCGATTTATAGCGTTACACGGCCAACGACCACTACCCATTTTCGTTCTATTGTTGTGAAACCAATTTTCAGTATATCAAGATCAAATCTAAATTCACCTGTTTTCATGGCTGTTTGTCGATGAATTTCACTTGCCTGTTTATGGTGAAATGGTACCTGCTCACAGAATTGTCATATTTATTAATTAAGCTGTAGTCACAAGAAAGAAAAATGATAAGGTGAAGAAAAGAAATGCAAAGCGTAATTCAAATGACAGATTATTTTAAAGACAACTCCCCAAAAACAACACGCCCTTTAGTGGCTCTCTATTGTGGTTCACGTGCCGGCAACAAACCGATTTATTTAGAAAAGGCGATTCAACTCTCGCAAGGACTGGCAGAACATGGTTTCGGGCTGGTCTATGGTGGCGCCAGTATTGGCCTGATGGGACAGGTCGCGGATGCCATGATCCAGCATGGTGGTGAAGCCGTTGGGGTGATTCCCGAGTTTATGCTGGACTATGAAATTGCCCATAACCAGCTGACCGAATTACATGTGGTGACCAGCATGCATCAACGCAAAGCCATGATGGCGGATCGGGCTTGTGCCTTTGTAGCCTTGCCAGGTGGACTAGGTACGTTTGAGGAAATCCTGGAAATTGCTACCTGGGGCCAGCTGAACCAGCACCAGAAACCCATGATGCTATATAACGTCAACGGTTTTTATGATGCCTTGATTGCCCAATTGGATCGTGCAGTCGAAGATGGCTTTTTACCTCCCCAGCACCGGGCTAAACTGATTATTTGCGAACATGAAGATGAAATTTATACGGCCTTAACCAATTTGGGCCATCCACAAAGATTTGTGGTTTAAAGCATTCAAAGTAAAAAAGCGAGCACTGGGCTCGCTTTTTTTATGGATTATGGCTGCTAGTTATTGACCATAATTCGTCACAAAATCATAGAACACCGGCAATGTGGTCGCCAGAATCACAGACATGGCCAGACCGAACATCAGTTTCATCGCATCTGCACTGACATTACGTGACGTACGATGTTTATTGACTTCATCCAGAATCATCGACATGGCAAATTCACGACCTGCGAGTAACCCGAGGAACACCCAGGTGGTACTCATTGGAATATTGCTCCATTCTTTAAAGATCAACAGGATAATGGCATACAGGAAGTCGATAATCGTCGCAGCACGAATGTCAGTCACGCCGGTTTTAGTATCGACAATTTTCTGGATTGCCCCACCACGTTGATACAGAATGACGCCCAGCAAGACCACAAATACCGCAATGGCAAACATCAGGAATTCAAACGGAACCTGACGCGGCACATACACGAAGATGTTGGCCAGATCCTGAATCAGCCATTGGCTCCACAGGAAACCGGTAGAGACCCACTGCAAGCCCATCCAGACCTTGGAGTGCTCCTGATGACGTGTCTTGGCAAAATGTCGTGCCAGTTGCTTGACCACAAAACGATAGATGACAATCGCCACCACAAAGGCCACCGCATAGCCCATCATCGATTTCACCATCATCGAGCCTAGACTGGCAGGAGAGAAAATCGTAAGCACCAGGAAGGTGGTACTGACTGGAATCCCGTATTTAGTGAGCATTAACAGGAGAATAGGCGGCACAATGTACAGCCAGGTAATGCCACCTTCAGGGAAAGGAATCGTTTCTAAACGGCCGTATGAGGCATCACCCACCCCGGATGCATACCAACCATAGACCAATACGACAATTAAAATTGAGCTGATATAAATCCACAACACCCACCATGGACGATGTGAATTCGAGGAAATAAATGTCCCTAAGGTTTGAGGTACATCATTTCCGACAATAGAATAAGCGGCTAAACAGAAGCCGATCACCATCAAAATCTCGATTGTCATAAAAACAAACCTATACGCGAGGAGATTTCAGCATTGCTGAAAAGTTGGCCCAAGATTATGACGGTTTTATTTCATTTTCATGACAATTTTGTCATATTTTCATTTGATGAAGATGAAATTGACAGAGAAAGCTGTTTATAAACAAAAAAGTACTGCTTTAATTTTATTTTTATCGCTCTTTACAGCTATGGAGCTCCGATCTGATAAATACTCACTTTGTTATGAGTTTTACACTTATAACTGATTTATATCTTGCAAAAAAGTTCACACGTATTCACTACACCTGTGCCTTAATCTTCCTTTAAACTATTCAAAATTTTCAGTTTTCCAGAATTATGAATGCCACGCCTACGCATCAAGCCTTAGATCCCGAATTCAGACTGCTGGTCTTGTTGGTATCGATCGGATTTTTTATGCAGGGGCTGGATACCACCATTATTAATACAGCTCTGCCCGCGATTGCACATAACCTACAGGCCGATCCTTTACGCATGCACAGTGTTGTGGTGGCTTATGTCTTGTCTGTGGCAGCCTGTATTCCCTTGAGTGGCTGGCTGGCAGACCGTTTCGGCGTCAGAAATATCTATTTTGCTGCAATTATTATTTTCTCTTTGGCCTCTGTGGGATGTGCCTGGTCAAGTAGCCTGAACGAATTATTGGTGTACCGGATCTTTCAAGGGATAGGGGGTGCATTATTGCTGCCGGTCGGCCGTTTGGCCATGCTAAAGATCATTCCCCGTACCCAGTTTCTGGCTGCCATGAGCCTAATGAGTCTGGCCGGCCTGATTGGCCCCCTGATTGGTCCAACTCTTGGGGGCTGGATGGTGGAATATCTGTCCTGGCAATGGATTTTCCTGATCAATCTGCCGATTGGCTTACTGGGAGCGCTGATTACTTTTAAGGCCATGCCGAATGTCATTGAACCGCTGGTCGCTCGCTTTGATTATTGGGGCTTTGTCTTGCTGGTTGTGGCCATGGTGGGACTCTGTCTGGGAATTGAAAATTTTGCCAGTCCACAAAATTCGCTGTGGTGGAGTCTGAGTCTGATTCTGGCCGGAATCTTGGCGGCCCTGATGTATGCCTATCATTCGCATACGCATAGCAACGCCCTGTTCCGCAGTCGGCTCTTTAAAAATAAAATTTATGCGATTGGCATTCTGGGGAATTTTTTTGCCCGTCTTGGCGGTAACTCGATTCCATTTTTACTCCCCCTTATGTTGCAAGTCGCCTTTGGTTTTGAGCCCTTTATTACCGGTCTATTGATGATTCCAATCGTACTCGGCTCTCTGGCGTCTAAACCGATTATCCGAAAAATCATTCAGCGTTTTGGTTATCGTCGGGTTTTGCTGGTCAATACCTTATTGGTGGGTTTATGTATTGCCAGTTTTGCCCTGACCACGGCGGACACCCCGATCTGGCTGCGTGCAATTCATTTCTTTATCTTCGGCATTTTAAATTCCCTACAATTTGTATCGATGAATACCCTGACTTTAAAGGACTTAAGCCAGCAGGATGCCAGTAGCGGCAACAGTTTCCTGTCGATGATCATGATGCTGTCAATGAGTATCGGGGTGGCGCTGGCAGGCACCCTGGTCAACATGCTGAGTGCCTATTACGGCGCTGACAATCTGGTGGCTGCTTTTCATGTGTCACTGATCTGTTTAGGCTGTATCAATATTATTGCGGCTTATATTTTCTGGCATATTCCTAAAAACACCCCTGTTTAATACGATATATTAACGCCAGGCGAATGCAGCCTTTAAGCTCAGGTTTAGATACAGGTAAGAACTGAAAATGCAAAAAAATCTGGCTCTGAACAGATTCAAACAGCCGCTTTTCATCGGGCTTGGCATTCTGATCGCCGTGATGATTATCGCCATGATTTATCTTTGCCTGATTAAAGCCCCTTCTGCGCATGCAGCAGATTATCCGATCCAGGGTTTCGATGTATCACACCATCAACAAGAAATTCAATGGCAGCAGATTTCGCCGGAAAAATACCGTTTTGTCTATCTGAAAGCCACAGAAGGTGGTGACTTTAAAGATACGCGTTTTCAAGAGAACTGGCTCAAGGCGCGGGAACGCGGCTTTCTGGTCGGTGCCTATCATTTCTATCGGCTTTGTCGCGATGGCAGCATTCAGGCACAGAACTTTATCGACTCCGTCCCCAAGCAAGCCAATGCTTTACCGCCGGTGATTGATCTGGAATATGACAGCAATTGCATCAATACCTATTCCAAAGAGCAGCTTCTAAACGAAATCCAGATCATGCACGATGCCCTGCAAAAGCATTATGGCAAACAGCCAATTTTCTATATTTCTAAAGCATTTTATAATATTGTACTGGCAGGATATTTTCCCGAAGTGCCACTCTGGGTACGCGAGTATAAGGGTCTGCCCGATTTAAACAACCAGCCCAAATGGACCTTCTGGCAACATAGCAATCAGGGTAAAATTCCCGGCATTAGTACAACTGTGGATCTGAATGTGTTCTATGGCTCAGAACAGCAGTGGCTGGATTTTCTGAAAATGAATGCAATTGCAGTACCATCATCTACTCATCAGGCCAAATAAAATCGATCGCTTGAAAACAAGCGCTTTATAAAAGTAGAAAAATAAGGAAATAAAAATCTTGAAATGGATTAAAGGTATTTTACTCAGTCTGGTGATTGTTCTGCTGCTCATAGCGGGTGCGCTGGCTTATCTACTGCAACCTTCAGGCAAGCTCAGTGACTTTCAGAACTGGCAGCCGCAAAGCAGTTCCTCTCGTTCTAGACTAAACGTTAAATTTTTCGGTGTTTCCACCCTGTTGCTGGATGATGGTCAGGATCAGATCCTGATAGATGGTTTCTTTAGCCGGCCGTCGTTGTCGCAAGTGCTTAGCGGTCCAATTCAGAGTGATAGCGTGCTATTAAGGCAGCTAATTCAAGAGCATGAACTGCACCGGGCCAAAGCCATTCTGGTCAGTCACTCGCATTATGATCATGTTCTGGATCTACCGGCTTTACTGGAAATGCTTCCTGAAACCGCTGTCATCGGTTCACCCACTAGCCTGAATATCGCCCGGGCAAATCCCAAAGTAAGTCCGCAGCAGTTACACTCCGTCACGCCTAGGCAAATACAGCACGTCAACAAATTTCAAGTAACCGCAATTCCTTCACAACATACGCCAGCCACAGCGGTAAATGATGACCTAGGCGAAGAGTTCTTCCAACCTTTAGCCCTGCCGGCCAAATTTTCCGAATTTAAGGAAGGCGGCAGTTTTGATTACCTGATTGAGCATTCAGGACACAAGATTCTGGTCAAGGCCAGTACCGGATTTATCCCGGATCAATTTAAAAACCTGCAGGTCGATACGTTATTTTTGGGTATTGCCCAGCTCTCCAGACAATCCAATGACTATCAGCGGCACTATCTGGCTGAAACCCTGCAAACGCTCAAACCCAAAGTGGTCATCCCGATACATTGGGATGATTTTTTCCAGCCTTTAAGCCAGCCGCTACAATTTTTACCCCGTCTTGCCGATGACACTCCAAAAAGTTTGAATCTTCTGATTCAGGCCGCCGAGGCACAAGGAACAAAAGTCGTTCTGCTCAGCGGACCGCAACCCTATTTACTCAACTCAGCCGTCGCTTCCCAATCCGATTAAAGCCCCTTAAGATAGCGGCTATGCGCAAAATTATTCATATCGATATGGATGCGTTTTATGCCTCGGTCGAGCTGCGTGAACGTCCAGAACTCAGACACCTGCCTGTGGTGATTGCCTCGCATCATCCCCGGGCGGTGGTTGCGGCTGCCTCCTATCCGGCACGCGAATATGGTCTACGTTCTGCCATGTCGATGGGACAGGCGCGCAAGCTCTGTCCGCAGGTCATCGTAATTGAGCCGGACTTTGCCAAATACCGTCAAGTTTCTGCACAGATCCATCAAATTTTCCAGCAATATACCGCCCTGATTGAGCCTTTATCGCTAGATGAAGCCTTTCTGGATGTCACAGAAAATTTACAACAGATTCCGAGTGCTACCGAGGTCGCCATGCGGATTCGGGAGGATATTGTTCAAGTGACTGGACTGACTGCTTCTGCCGGCGTGGCACCGAATAAATTTCTGGCCAAAATTGCCTCGGACTGGCACAAACCGAATGGCATCTGTGTGATCAAGCCCTCACAGGTGCAGCGTTTTATTCAGAATCTGCCGCTGAAGAAAATTCCCGGGGTGGGTAAAGTCACCCAGGAAAAACTGAAAAGCCTGAATCTGGATACCTTGGGTGACTTACAACAGATGGATGAAGCCATCCTGATTCAGCATTTTGGTAAATATGGACGGCGGCTGTTTTTATATGCGCAAGGCATTGATGAACGACCGGTCGAAGTAGAACGGGAACGCCAGCAGATTTCCAAAGAGACCACCTTTGATGATGATCTTTATTTAAATCAGTGCCATCCCTATTGGGAAGCTTTAGTTACACAACTGTGGCAAAGCTTGCAAAAAAAACAGCTTTCAGCTCGCGGCGTTACGGTCAAATTAAAGCTCAAGAATTTTCAGGTGATGCAGCACAGTAAAAGTTTTAAGCAGCTCTTGCGCAGTCCGCAGGAATTAGCACAAGCCTTGGACTTACTATTGGATGATCTGCATATCGCGCCGCAGATGCAATTCCGGCTGATCGGTGTCGGCGTCTATCAACTCAGCGCCCCCGAGACTGAAACCCAATTATTACTGCTCTAAACGACTTTTGTTCATGTTTTGAACATCAGTTTAAAAATACAGCAACTTTATTTTTATATTTTGATTTTTTAGAGTACTCTATCTGCGCAATGCATTATCCATGTATATGCTGAGATGCTGAAAATCACCTTTACTTTCAGCATGCTGTCCTGTGATTAGCGTGACGATCAAATCCGAATATTACAGGGCAACTCTGATGTAACTCATGGAATCCCCTCCTGCATGTCTTCTGTAAATTCTTCTGTTATTCAAGAACAACGCGCACGTAAAGCTGCGCTATCTAGTTTTGTTGGTGCTGTTGTCGATTGGTATGATTTTCTCCTTTACGGCATTGTTGCAGCCTTAATTTTTAAAGATCAGTTTTTCCCCAGTATTGGCGAGAACATGGGCACCCTGGCGGCACTAGCCACCTTTGGGGTCGGCTTCCTGTTTCGTCCTTTAGGCGGTGTGGTATTTGGTCACTTTGGTGACAAGCTCGGCCGCAAAAAAATGCTGGTACTCACTGTAATCCTGATGGGAATTTCCACGGTCGGGATTGGCCTGCTGCCAAATTTTGAAGCGATTGGCTGGTGGGCACCGGTACTGCTGGTGTTTTGTCGAGCCTTGCAAGGCTTTGCCGTGGGTGGTGAATGGGGCGGTGCAGCCCTCATGGCCGTAGAAAATGCGCCAAAAGGAAAAAAAGCCTTTTACAGCAGTGGGGTTCAGGTCGGCTACGGCGTTGGTCTGGTTCTGGCGACCGGTGCAGTATCACTTATTCTTGCGACACTGGGTGAAGAAGCCTTTGCCGAGTGGGCATGGCGTATTCCCTTTTTAGCCAGTATCGTGTTGATCGGCATTGCCATGTGGATTCGCCGTGATCAGGATGAATCACAAGAATTTGTAGAAAAGGTGGTGAAAGCAGACCATCAACCAGAAAAGCTGCCGATCTTGCAGGCGATTAGCAAACATCCAAAAGCTTTCTTTTATATTATTGCCTTACGCTTGACAGAGTTGCTGACCATGTATCTGGTTACCAACTTTGCCCTGAACTATTCGACTAGCAATCTGGGCATGGACAAACAGTTCTTCCTGAATATCACCCTGATGGTCGGGGCAATCAGCTGTTTCAGTATTCCATTTTTTGCCTGGCTGGCAGATAAATTTAATCATCAGAAAATGTGCGTCTGGGGCGGTTTGATTGGTGCACTCTCAGCCTTCCCATTCTTTATGGCGCTCGATGCACAAAACACCTGGATGATTATTGTTGGCGCAATTTTACTGGCGAACGTCGCACACGATATGGTAGTTAGTGTCCATCAACCGATTTTCACCTCACTGTTTGGCACAGAATACCGCTACAGCGGTGCCGGAGTTGGCTATCAGGTGGCGAGTATCATTGGTGGTGGTTTTACCCCATTTATTGCAGCGGCACTGGTGATTTGGGCGGATGGTTCATGGCATTATGTAGCCATCTATCTGGCGGTGGGTTGTCTGCTGACTGCACTGGTCGCAGCCCTGATGCCCAAAACTCAGGATGAACAACATGACAGTTGAACGTTTACACGTATCGAAACGCTTTTCGGAAATTGCCATTGCCGGTAATCTGGTGCATCTTGCCGGCCAGCTGGCCACAGATGTTGAACTGGATATTAAAGGGCAAACTCAACAGACTTTAGATATTATTGACCAGTTTCTGGCAGATGCCGGTACAGACAAAAGTCACATCATGTCGGTGACCATCTATTTAAAAGACATTGAAAAAGATTATGCGGCATTTAATGAAATCTGGGATGCATGGGTGGCTGATATCGAAGCATTACCTCGTACCTGTGTCGAGGCAAAACTTTATGATCCACGGGTTTTAGTTGAAATGACAGTCGTGGCCGTCAAACCAGAATAATGTGGCAAAATCGATATGCATAAAAAAGCATGCTCATGGCATGCTTTTTTATTTTAACCTACTGCTTTGATTTTACTGCGCTCTAAATCTGAATATAAATAATACTTTTTCAGATCATTGCTGACCGTATATTTGGGCATTTTCTTCATTTGCGCTTGCTCCTGCAGAAAATCTTGCCGCAACTGGTAATATTCCGGCACATCATCGTAGCGAATCACCCGATAACCGGCCATACTCAACAAGGCATCCTGAAAACCAGTCTGCTGTGGACGCTTCAAGATTAAAGGATCATCCACAGCCACAATGGCTATAATCTGATGCTGTTGATCCATAATCACAAAATCTGCAGTCAGGTTGCGATATTTATGTCGCGTCCGGTTAAATTTGGTGGTCATTAAGGCGTCATAGGACACATGGGCCAAAACAATATATTCAGGTAATACTTCCTTCAAGCGCGTGAAGGTCAATTGCTCATTCAGGTTAAAAATAGCACGCTGCTTTAACGCGCTGTCTTGTGGTTTGGAATTATTTCCGAGCGTTTTCCATGCCATGAGCACGACACAGAAGAGCAGGAAACTCCCAATCATAATATAGGTGGTCATGCCTCAATCCTTGCATTCTTATAATCATTTTTGTTTTATTGTTGTGCAGTATAAACCCACGCTTTATTCTGAATAGATCTAACAACCAATCTGCTTAAATACCCATACAACCCGTATCAAAACCTGATTCTGCGTTACCTAAAATGACATCTTTCCCTATGTCAATGAAAGTGGATTTAAAGTACTGATAATGCACTCTAAAACATCCCTAGAATTGATCGCAATACAAATCTGCCCAACTGTAGAACAATTCCGATAAAGTGTTATTTTTATATCACTTTTAAGCCAGACTTAATGTAAATAATACATCCTTTTACATTTTCCAGTCCTCGTTTCAAGCTACGTTACTTTACCTAAGTGCTAAAAAAAGACACCGAAGTGTCTTTTCTATTAACTCAATTATGCACGTGATTTAGGCTTTGCTTTCGGCTTTGACCCACCAAATGGTTTTTTGGCATCCCCTGTTTCACGCGGCGGTAGGCCTGTGTGCTGGGTCAGGATTTGACCACGCTCAGGACGCTTCTTGGTATTTGAAGGACGGGACTGAGCTTGTTCAGCCTTGCCACGATTTCCCTGCTCACCGGTACGTTTCTGCGAATCACCCGCCACTGTCGAGTTTTTCTTGCGCGCAGACTGGTATTGACCTTCTGCACTGCCAGCAGGCTGATAAGTCGGAATCAAATGCTGTTTGGAGTTACCAATCAAATCCTGACGACCCATTTCTCTCAGAGCTTCACGCAACAACGGCCAGTTGTTTGAATCATGGTAACGCAAGAAAGCTTTGTGCAGACGACGACGTTTATCACCTTTGACAATATCTACTTGCTCAGTATAACGTGCCACTTTGGCAAGCGGGTTTTTACCGGTGTAATACATGGTGGTAGCCGTTGCCATCGGTGATGGATAAAAGGTCTGTACTTGGTCAGCACGGAAACCGTTCTTCTTCAACCAAATCGCAAGATTCATCATGTCGTAATCGGTAGTCCCCGGATGCGCTGCGATGAAATAAGGAATCAGATACTGTTCCTTGCCGGCTTCCTTACTATAACGTTCAAACATCTGTTTGAAACGATCATAGGTTCCGATTCCCGGCTTCATCATTTTATTGAGTGGGCCTTTTTCGGTATGTTCCGGTGCAATTTTTAAATAACCACCGACGTGATGGGTTACCAATTCTTTGACATATTCAGGGTTTAAAACCGCTAAGTCATAACGTAAACCAGAACCAATCAAGATCTTCTTAATACCCGGTAAAGAACGTGCTTTACGGTATAACTGGGTCAATGGTGCATGATCGGTATGCAGGTTCTGACATACCCCCGGGAAGACACACGACGGTTTACGGCAGTTCTTTTCAATCTCTGGATCTTTACAAGCCAGACGGTACATGTTGGCTGTCGGGCCACCTAGGTCTGAAATAATCCCGGTAAAGCCCGGCGCCGTATCACGGATTTTTTCCACTTCACGCAGAATTGACTCTTCAGAACGGTTCTGGATAATACGACCCTCATGTTCTGTAATCGAACAGAAGGTACAGCCACCAAAACAGCCACGCATGATGTTCACAGAGAACTTGATCATGTCAAACGCTGGAAAACGCGCTTCACCATAAGCAGGATGTGGCAAACGTGCATAAGGCAGGTCAAACACATAGTCCATTTCTTCCGTGGTCAACGGAATTGGTGGCGCATTTAGCCAGACATCACGTTCACCATGCTTTTGTACCATGGCACGGGCATTGCCCGGATTGGTTTCTAAATGCAAAATTCGGTTGGCATGGGCATAAAGCACCGGATCTGCAGCCACTTCTTCAAATGCAGGCAAGCGAATTACGGCCAGTTCACGCGGTGGTAATTTATGTTTAATTGCTTTTGAAGCGGGTTGTAATTGCACGATTTGCGTATCAGGATCTAGCTCATCGCCGGCCCGCACAATCGGATTGGCGACAGGCTCTTTCTGGAAACCTTGATATTGAGTCAGACTATCTTTGTCTTTTTCAATTTCACAACCTTCCAGATCTTCAGTCATCACATAAGGGTTAATGATTGGATCGACACGGCCAATCGCATCAACATCATTCGAGGCAATTTCGACAAACTTTGCTTTCGATGCACGGTTATGTTTATTGACAATGAACGCAGTACCGCGAACATCGGTAATCTCGTGAATTTTTTCGCCACGCGCCAGACGATGCATAATTTCGGTAATTGAGCGTTCGCCATTGCCGTACATCAAAAGATCGGCTTTTGAGTCCATCAACACTGAACGACGGACTTTATCTGACCAGTAATCATAATGTGCAATACGACGCAGAGAAGCTTCAATTCCACCTAATAATACAGGCACATCTGGATATGCTTCACGGACACGCTGACAATATACAGTTGCTGCACGGTCTGGACGTTTATTTGGCTGATTATCTGGGGAATAGGCATCATCCGAGCGGATTTTACGGTCGGCGGTATAACGGTTGATCATGGAATCCATGTTCCCTGCCGTTACCCCCCAAGCAATATTCGGTTTACCCAATACACGGAACGCATCCACGTTGGTCCAGTCTGGCTGCGCAATAATACCGACACGAAAGCCTTGGGCTTCTAATACCCGGCCAATAATACCTGAACAGAAAGACGGGTGATCAATATAGGCATCGCCACAGACCAGAATAAAGTCACAGCTGTCCCAGCCGAGTTGATCCATTTCCTCGCGTGACATCGGCAAAAAAGGCGCAGGGTCAAAACAAGACGCCCAATATTTGTCGTAATCAAACAACGCTTTTGGCGCAGTCTGCATGGTATAAGCAGTAGACATGGCTAGCAATTCTCGGCTGGCAGATGATAGGAGATCTAAAATAAGATCAAAGATGAAAGCCGATCATTTTACCATGAATTAGACCCAGCTTGCTTGATTATAATTTATACAAAATCAGGAACTAAGCGAATCAAAACTTGGGCATCATCAGAATTGAAAGCAAAATGATCCGCAAGATAAATGCACAGGGTTTATTTTATAGAGAAAAATCTAAATACGATGTTCTAATCTGAGCGGAGCTTGAAACTGAATGCCAGACCACTCAACAACAGTAGCGCAATAAATGCAGTTAATCCACTCCAACCATAATTTTCCCAGACCAGTCCACTCGAACTGCCCAACACACTGGAACCGAGGTAATAACAGAATAAATATAGCGAAGAACCGACTGCCCGATATTGTAGCGACTGGATCGACACCCAGCTACTTGCAGTAGAGTGCGCGGCAAAAAATGAAAAAGTGAAGATTAGTAATCCGATAAAGACCAGAGCCAACTGGTTGAGCAGCATGAGTGTTAATCCAAGGAGCATCATCAGCATCATGACGACCAATGTCTTGAATTTACCATAATGCCGACCCCAATGTGCCGCTCGGGGGGAGCTATAAATACCAGCCAAATATGTCACCGAGATTAAACCAATCCAGGCCTGTGATAATTCAAAAGGTGCCTGAAGCAAACGATAGCTGAGATAGTTAAATATCGAGACAAAACAGCCCATCAGGATAAAACCTTGCAGAAATAAAATCCGAAGTTTCGGATCGGCCAGATTATGCCTGAATGAGTTTTTGAATCGATTAAACTTGATCGGATAAGCCTTAAAATGTTGCGATGCCGGCAATAGATAATAAAATAATCCTGCAATACAGATATTTAAAATACCAATTATCAGAGTAGCAGATTGCCAAGAGATAAAATCAACTAGAACTCCGGCAATCAAACGCCCTCCCATCCCGCCAATGGCTGTACCAGAAATATATAAGCCCATGGCGAAACCGATATCTTTTTCGGCAATTTCTTCCCCGATATAAGTCATGGCGACTGCTGCCACACCACTGACACAGAGACCAATCAAGATCCGAAGCAATAAAAATACCGACCAAAGAGATAGTATCGAACTGAGCATTAACAAAATTGCAATCAATGCCAGGGAACAGACCATCACCGGTTTACGTCCAAAACGGTCTGAAATCAGTCCGGTAAATAGCAGACCAATGGCTAAGGCAAGGGTAGAAAGTGATAAGGGAAAACTACTTTGAGTCGGACTGACCTGAAAATAATCTGCCAAAATGGGCATCATCGGCTGTAGGCAATACAAAGATGAGAAAATGGCAAAGCCGGCAAGAAATAAGGAAAAAAGTACTGCTTTAAATGCGGTAGTACCATATTCAATATGGCTAGAAGATGAATTTGAGGACATATCCGCTCCTTAGATAGATCCAGTATACGCCTTTCGCTCATTTTTTCTGTGGAGATTTCATCTGAGTGATCACCTAAGCCTTTCTTCACGCACAAAAAAACACCCCCAACTGTTAAATTGGGGGTGTTTTGAATAATGAGCTGGCGATGACTTACTCTCACATGGGTAACCCCACACTACCATCAGCGCAAAGAGGTTTCACTTCTGAGTTCGGGAAGGGATCAGGTGGTTCACTCTTGCTATTGTCG
>NZ_VPCL01000011.1:0-177688 GCF_013418235.1 Acinetobacter sp. YH12156 | reverse complement strand
TCATGAGAAAGCCCATATAAATGGGTAATGTACAAGTTGCTGTAGAAGCATGTTTAATTCGTCTGATCACAGATACTTTATAAAGTATTTTAATACTTTTTTGAATCCGTCAATGCGTAAGTCCTATAATATTTGATCTTTAAAAAAAAGAATCTATCAATGACTAACGAATTTCAAAGTTTCGATCCCTTAGATGCTAAACAAATCCAATCAACTGAGGTTGCAGCTCTTGCACAAAAGAGAGAGTTGAAAAATATTTTAGGTAGTTATGTGGGATGGTTCGACCCTTTCTGTGAACTAATTCAAAATTCATTAGATTCGATAGAAAAACATTTAGAAACAGCACCAGCCGAATATAAACCTAACTTAAATATTACAATTAATTTACAAGATAATTCCTTAATTGTGACTGATAATGGATTAGGGTTAGATGAGCCGAAGTTCACACAATTTCTATGCCCTAATATTTCTTTTAAAACTCCAGGCAAAAAAAATCGAGGACATAAAGGGGTCGGTGCTACATATATAGCTTATGGTTTTAATGATGTACAGGTATCCACAAAAACTAACTCATATAAAGCTGTTGGGAGAATGAAAGGGGCAAGGAACTGGTTGGATGATGAGAGTCCTGCCGGAAACCCTAAAATGTATTCAGATCATCAAAATGGTTATTTGGATAAAGAATTTGAAAAATTTGAAACTGGAGTTTCTATTTATTTAAAGTTTGATAAAAAAACACACCCAAGTGATTTAAATTATTATCAAGCGAAAAAACCAGATCAGTGGTTCAAAATTTTAAAAGTCAAAACAGGATTAGGTGCTTTTTTTGAAAATAAAGATATTAATATAAAAATAAATATAATAGATAAAAATGGAAATAAAGCATCAGAAATTTTTCAAGGAATAGAATATTTATGGCCTGAAAATGAAGTTGTAAAGAAAGTACGTCTCCGTGATATTTTAGAGATGCAAGATATACTTTATAATAAAGGAAAAGATCTAAAAAAAGATTTGCCTTCGAGATTAAGGAATGCAGAGGTCTTATATGATTTTTGGGATACACAAGAATTAATAAACTTAGCAGAAAATAAAAGATTAGGTATTTCTTTTAGTGAGGATGAAAAAAAATTAATTAAAAAGTATGAAATTAATGTTCATGCATCATATGTCTATACAGTAAAAATTTGGGATAATATTTGTAAAAAAGTTGATTATAGAAAAAATGGTAAATTATTATATGGAGGTGTTCAAATCTCAGCTAATAATATGCCTCAAGGTAATTTAATACAAATTCCTTTAAACAGAAATATTGGACGACAAAATCAATTACATTGTGTTATACATTTTAATAATTGTTCTGCTGATTTAGGTCGTAAAGGTTTTAGTAATGAAATTAATGAGTTAGCTAAAGAAATATCAAAAAAAATAGCAGATGGTCCATTTTTACGTTTTAAATTTGCACTCCAAGTAAATACAGGTACTTCAGTGAGTGATCTAGAAAGTCAACAAAAGATTTCTGATTGGAAAGCAGAAATGGCTAAACATGAAGAATCAAAGCCATTAATTTTAGAAAATGAAAATTTTTTCCTACCACAACGTAAAATTTCAATTACTTCTGTTCCAACCCGAGAACAGGATGTTATAGCATTATTTAATCAAATGATAGCTGGTGGTGTAATACGTGGTTTAAGGATTATGTCTACTAATGAAAGAACTAGTTATGATGGATTATATAGAATTATTATTGAAGAACCTAGTAATCATCACCTTTATGATGAAATAAAAAATCCATTAGGTATTTCAGAATATGCAATTCCTGATAATTTACCATTGGTTATGGAGCCAAGAATTTTAGAATATAAATTTAATATGGATGCACTGTTTGAAGATATTTCAAATGGAAATAAGAATTCAAATGATCTTGATTTACTAATTGTTTGGGAGTCTGGCTCGAATTATGAACAACATTATAAAATTACTTCATTATTAGATCCTGATAATCTGAATTTAAGACAATATCATGGGGTTACGCATACAGCTACTAATACAAATACTGATCAAAGAGAGTTTGATATTATTATTTTGAGTGAACTTATTAGATTTTTAAATAATTCAGATGAGGAATTAAAAAATCAAATAGAGAAATATGAAAATAATTTCTAAATAAAAAACCCGCTCTAAAGCGGGTTTTCTTTTAAAGAAAGATCAGATCAACCAATCAATTTCTTCATCAATTCATTCACTTGAGCAGGGTTGGCTTTACCCTTAGACGCTTTCATCACTTGACCAACCAGACCGTTGAAAGCTTTTTCTTTACCAGATTTGTACTCTTCAACCATCTTCTCGTTGGCGGCAAGCACTTCCTTAATAATTGCTTCAATCGCGCCTGTATCAGTTTCCTGTTTCAAGCCTTTCTCAGCAATAATTTCGTCCGCAGTTTTGCCTTCATCCCACATAAAGCCGAACACTTGTTTCGCGATCTTACCGCTAATGGTGTTATCGACAATACGTGCGATCATGCCGCCAAGTTTTTCCGCAGAAACAGGAGAATCTTGAAGATCTAGGCCTGCTTTGTTGAGCGCCCCTGAGAATTCGCCCATCACCCAGTTTGCAGCAATCTTACCTTGTGCAGCGCCGCCAGCAGCTTTCACGACTTCTTCATAAAACTCTGACATTTCACGAGTAAGCGTTAGAACGTGAGCATCGTACTCAGTCACGCCAAAGTCCGCCACAAAACGCGCACGACGTGCCGCAGGCAGCTCAGGCATGGTGGCTTTGATTGCTTCGATTTGTTCATCCGCAATCACCACCGGTAACAAGTCTGGGTCCGGGAAGTAACGGTAATCGTTGGCTTCTTCTTTTGAACGCATAGAACGCGTTTCCATCTTCACAGGGTCGAATAAACGCGTTTCCTGATCAATGGTGCCGTCCCATTCTAGAATTTCCATTTGACGTTCAATTTCAACATTGATCGCTTGTTCAATAAAACGGAATGAGTTCAGGTTTTTCAATTCGCAACGCGTACCGAAGGGTTGACCCGGACGACGTAAAGACACGTTACAGTCACAACGGAACGAACCTTCTGCCATGTTGCCGTCAGAAATGCCTAACCAGCGCACCAGCGTATGAATCGCTTTAATATAAGCAACCGCTTCTTCAACCGAACGCATATCTGGTTCAGAAACAATTTCAAGCAGCGGCGTACCGGCACGGTTCAAGTCAATGCCTGACATACCTTCGAACTGGTCATGAATCGATTTACCTGCATCTTCCTCAAGGTGCGCACGGGTTACGCCAATCCGTTTAACCGTGCCATCTTCAAGCTGGATGTCGATATGACCCAAGCCCACAATCGGATTGTCCATCTGGCTAATCTGGTAGCCTTTTGGTGAATCCGGGTAGAAATAGTTTTTACGCGCAAACACAGAAGCCTGGTCGATGTAAGCATCGATACCCAGACCAAAGCGAATCGCAAGATCCACCACTTCTTTGTTCAATACCGGCAATACGCCCGGCATAGCTAAATCAACCAGGCTGGCTTGGGTGTTTGGATCATTACCAAAAACAGTCGATGAACCTGAGAAAATTTTGGTATTGGTGGCAAGCTGGGTGTGAATCTCGATACCAATAACGACTTCCCAGCCATCAATCAGGTTGGATTTCGGTTTAGCCGATTTTTGAGCTTGAGCCATTATGCGTTCTCCTCAGCAATTGCAGCGCGTTGTGTATGCCAATCTGTGGCCTGTTGATACTGATGTACCACAGACAACAATTGAGATTCTGACCAGTAATTCCCAATCAACTGTAAGCCAACTGGCAAGTTGTTCTGGTCAAAACCAACAGGCGCGTTAATCGCAGGAAGACCTGCCAGGTTCACTGCAAGTGTATAAATATCGCCCAGGTACATTTCAACCGGAGTCAAATCCGCACCAATTTTATAGGCAGTCGTTGGCGCAGATGGCGCAGCAATCACATCGACAGATTCAAAGGCTTTAAGGAAATCTTGCTGGATCAGGCGACGTACTTTTTGTGCTTTCACATAATATGCATCGTAGTAACCCGCGGATAACGCATATGTGCCAATCAGGATACGACGTTGCACTTCTGCACCAAAACCTTCTGAACGTGAACGTTTGTACAAGTCCATCAAGTCCACTGGATTTTCACAGCGGTAGCCATAACGCACACCGTCAAAGCGTTGTAAGTTAGAGGATGCTTCAGCAGGTGCGATCAGGTAGTAAGTCGGAACGTAGCTTTCGGTCATGTTGAGGTCGATCTCAACCAGCGTAGCGCCCATGTCTTCTAACTTTTTCAATGATTCTTCGACACGTGCTTTAACATCTTCAGCTAGGCCGGAAACATTAAAGTACTGTTTTGGAATACCAATGCGTAAACCTTTGACGGATGTATCATTCAGGTTCGCCACATAGTTATCTACGGTTTGATTCATTGACGTTGAATCTTTGGCATCATGACCGGCCATCACGTTCATCAGGTAGGCACAGTCTTCTGCTGAGCGTGCCATCGGGCCGCCTTGGTCGAGGGATGATGCATAGGCAATCATACCGAAGCGCGACACACGGCCATAGGTCGGTTTAAGTCCAGTCAGGCCACAGAATGACGCAGGTTGACGAATAGAGCCACCGGTGTCAGTACCGGTAGCGAAGGGTGCCAGATCCGCTGCAACAGCTGCTGCTGAACCACCTGAAGAACCGCCAGGAACATGGTTTAAATTCCAAGGGTTAGCCGTTGCGCCGTAATATGAGTTTTCAGAGGTCGAACCCATGGCGAATTCGTCCATGTTCACTTTACCCAAAGTCACCAGGCCCGCAGCTTTGCCTTTCGCGACAACGGTGGCGTCATAAGGGGAGATAAAATTGTCCAGTATTTTAGAACCGGCAGTGGTTTTGATGCCTTGAGTACAGAAAATGTCTTTATGCGCGATTGGTACGCCTGTTAACACATTTGCACCACCTGCCTTACGCAGTGTGTCAGCCGCATCAGCTTCTGCCAATGCCAATTCAGGCGTAACGGTTACATATGATTTTACTTGAGCATCAATTTTTGCAATACGCTTTAAGTAATGTTCAGTCAATTCGCGAGATGAAAACTGGGCATTTGCCAGACCTTCACTGAGTTCACGAATGGATAAGCGATGTAAATCTGTCATGAGAAATAATTCTTTACGTTTAATTTAATAAAAAGAATGAACTGGGTAGTAATTACTCAATCACGCGCGGTACGAGGTATAAACCATCCTGAACAGCAGGTGCAACTGCTTGGTATTGCTCGCGATGATTGCTTTCTGAGACCACATCTTCACGTAGTGGCTGAGGATGGTCGAAAGGGCTCTTCAGCGGTTCAATTCCGTCGGTATTGATGCCTTTCAATGTGTCCATCATGCCTAAAATCTTATTTAAACTTTGAGCATATTCAGCAGATTGCGTATCATTGAGAGATAACCTTGCAAGGTGGGCAATGGCTGAAACTGTTTCTGCACTTAAATCTGCAGAATGCTGTGCATCCGATGTAGACATAATATTACCTAATCAGTATTAAAAAAATTCAAATTATCATGCGTTATGATAAGCGATTGACTTGTCCAAATCATCACATTTAGTTAAAGTTGCCACCTTGCGTCCATATAAAGTTTAATTGAGAACGTCCCCGTGATTCTAAAACGACTAATAGGCTTGTTTTCGCCAGATCTTGCCATTGATTTAGGTACTGCAAATACACTTATTTATGCGCCAGGACGAGGCATTATATTAAATGAACCCACGGTTGTAGCTATCCGTCATAGTGGTTCACATAAAATTGTTGCCGCTGTAGGTCTTGAAGCGAAACAAATGCTAGGTCGTACCCCAGCCAATATCTCAGCAATCCGCCCCATGAAAGATGGGGTGATTGCGGATTTTGAAGTCACTGAAACCATGCTGAATCAGTTCATTCGCAAAGTACATGAAAACCGTCTGTTTACTCCGGCACCGCGTGTGGTGGTGTGTGTACCATGTAAATCGACGCTGGTTGAACGTCGTGCTATTCGTGAAGCGGTATTTAATGCTGGTGCACGTGATGTCCGTTTAATCGAAGAACCGATGGCAGCGGCCATTGGTGCAGGTATGCCAGTTGAGCAGGCCTGTGGTTCAATGGTGGTCGATGTCGGTGGTGGTACCACTGAAATTGCGATCATTTCCCTGCAGGGTTGTGTCTATGCAGATTCTTTACGGATTGGCGGTGATGTCTTTGATGAGCAGATCATTAACTATGTGCGTAAGGCGCATGGCTGTGTGATTGGTGAAACCACGGCAGAAGTGATCAAAAAAGAAGTGGGCATGGCCTTGCCAGATGAAGGTGCTAAACCGCTTGAAATTGAAGTTCGTGGCCGTAATCTTGCAGAAGGTGTACCACGTGCGATTGTGGTTAACTCAGACGAAGTGACTCAAGCCATTTCAGATCCTTTGCAAAACATTGTGTCTGCGGTGAAATCAGCACTAGAACACACACCTCCTGAGCTTTCTTCGGATATTGCTGAACGCGGTATCGTGTTAACCGGTGGTGGTGCATTGCTGCGTAATCTAGACAAGCTGCTGGCCAAAGAAACCGGCCTGCCGGTTGTGGTGGCAGAAGATCCACTCTCATGTGTAACCCGTGGTGGTGGCAAGGTACTCGAATTTTTCGACAATCCAAATCATGACATGTTATTCGTAGGCTAAGAAAAGGATTCGGCGGGTGCAAGCACATCTGTTTTCTCGACAACCGCCATCTTTTCGCTCTTTTATCATTGCATTGGTAACATGCTTGGTGGTGCTTTTCTTTGATTGGCGCATGCCACATGTTGTACAACCTGCAAGGGATGTCCTGTACGCGGCCTATAATCCTATTTATGCTGTGGCCAGTTATCCGGTATTGTCGCGAGAGTGGTTGAATCAACAAACCAAGTCTGAAGTTCAGTTGCGTCGGGAAAATACCGCGATGCAGGCTGAGTTGTTGCAGGCGCAAGTTCGCTTACAAAAAATCTCTGAACTTTCTGCTGAAAATACCCGTTTGCGCGGTCTGCTCGATACACCACTGATCATTGACGGGCGTATTGAAATTGCGGAAGTGATTGGCACCGATGCCGATCCTTTAAGACATATCATTGTGATCAACCGGGGTTCAAATAACGAGCTGAAAGTCGGGCAAACGGTACTGGATGACAAGGGGATTATGGGACAGATTATTAATGTCTATCCGCATAGTAGCCGGGTCATGCTGTTGTCTGATAAAGAACATTCATTGTCAGTGCGTCTGGAACATACCGGAATGCGTGCCATTGTCTCGGGGACGGGTGATCTGGGACGTTTGAAAATGGAATATGTACCGACCAGTGCCAATATCAAGGTCGGGGAAAAAGTCTATAGTTCCGGCTTGGGCCAACATTTTCCGGCAGGTTATCTGGTGGGGCAGGTGTCCAAAGTACAACGACATAATTCAGGTGAATTTGCCCAGATTGATGTAACGCCAGCCGCGCAGCTGGCCGGTGGTCATCATGTGGTGGTGTTATTTTCCGATTCATTGGCGATGGAGCAACCGCATGTCAATCGCTAAGATGAAATCCAGAAAGCATCGTGATCCCTTATTTGCCATCGTTATTTCGGTGATCGTGGCTTCGATTTTGATGGTCTATCCACTTTCTTATACCCTCTCGGGCTGGCGTCCGCTGTTCATGCTGATGGTGATGCTGTTCTGGGTGTTGTGTCAGCCGACCTGGTGCGGGATCTGGTTTGCCTTTGGTACCGGTATTTTTATTGATTTGCTGCTGGACGCACCTTTAGGTCTGAATGCCCTCAGCTTTATTATTATTGCCTTTTTAGCCCGTTTTCTGACGCGTGAACGCCGTATCCTGACCTTTAATAATCTCTGGGTGATTACGGGGCTGGCAATTGTTGCACATTTGCTGATGATCTTTTTTGCCCAGATTGTGGCAGGCGTGCAATTTTCTTTTGCCAGGCACTGGATTCCAATGCTGACCAGTATTCTGGTTTGGCCTGTCCTCTATTATATGTTGAAAAAATGGCGCATATAATTCTCGCTTCCAGCTCACCTCGGCGTCGTGAGTTATTACAGCAGCTCGGACTGAGCTTTGATATCTACAGTCCGGATATCGATGAATCTGTGCGTGAAGGTGAATCCGTCGCGGCTTATGTTGAACGTCTGGCACGAGCCAAGGCTGATGCAGTGGCCGAGCGTTATCCAGATGCAATCATCATTGCTGCGGATACCAGTCTGGGGGTCGATAGTGAGATTTTGGGTAAACCAGAATCCAAGCAACATGCCATTGAAATGTGGACAAAAATCTCCGGTCGGTGGCATGATGTCTATAGCGGTGTCTGTGTTCGTACAAAAGATGAAAAATACAGTATAGTGGTACGTACGCAGGTCGAATTTCAAATCCTGAGTGCCGCAGACATGGAAAGTTACTGGGACACAGGTGAGCCGCTGGGGAAAGCCGGGGCTTATGCGATTCAAGGAATTGCAGCACGTTATATTCCAAAAATACAAGGCAGCTATTCCAATGTGGTCGGCTTGCCGCTCTATGAAACCGTACAGTTATTACAGACAGTTAAGGCACTAAATTAACTGCTGATAAAAAGAATTTTTATAATGTTTTGAGTGTAATTATGTCTGACGAGTTATTGATTAACGTCACGCCGATGGAATGTCGGGTCGCGTTGATTGAAAACGGCACGGTCAATGAACTGTTTGTCGAGCGTACGGCCAAGCGTGGCTTGGTCGGTAATGTCTATAAAGGCAAAGTGGTACGGGTCTTGCCGGGTATGCAGGCTGCGTTTGTGGATATTGGTCTGTCCAGAACGGCATTTTTGCATATCAATGATATGGTCTGGCCGCGCCAGCAGCCCACCCCAAATGTCTTTGAACTGCTTCAGCCCGGTCAAATCCTCACGGTTCAGGTGATGAAAGATATGCTGGGTACCAAAGGTGCCCGTCTTTCCACGGATTTGTCTATTCCTTCGCGTTATCTGGTGCTGATGCCTTATGGCAATCATATTGGGGTGTCGCAGCGAATTGAATCTGAGGAAGAGCGCAATCGTTTGCGTTCGATTATTGAGCGGATTCAGGCCGAGCATAAGCTGCCAGGCTCAGTGATTGTACGTACCGCTGCTGAAGGTATTGAAGAAGCAGCCATTGCCCAAGATATGGCTTATCTGGCCAAGCTTTGGGAATATATCCAGCGTAAGCAGAAGATTATTGCAGTTCCCTCGCTGATCTTTGAAGAATTGCCTTTACCACAACGGATCATTCGTGATCTGGCCAATGAAGAAACTGCAAAAATCTACGTCGATTCACGTGAAATTCATGCCAAGCTGCAAGAGTTTGTCGAAGAATTCGTGCCGAATATGCGAGACCGCTTACTGCACTACCCGGGCGAGCGTCCAATTTTTGACTTATATAATGTTGAAGAAGATCTGCAAAAGGCGCTGCAAACTCGTGTTGCGTTGAAGTCGGGCGGTTATCTGATGATTGATCAGACCGAAGCGATGGCCACCATTGACGTCAATACCGGCTCTTATGTGGGTGGTCGCTCACTGGAAGACACTGTTTTTAAAACCAATATGGAAGCGACTCAGGTCATTGCACGTCAGTTGCGTCTGCGTAATCTGGGTGGAATTATCATCATTGATTTCATTGATATGCAGGAAGCGCAGCATCGTGAAGAAGTGATGAAACAGTTTGAGCGCATGTTGGAACGTGACCATGCTAAAACCAAGATTACTCAGGTATCTGAACTGGGTCTGGTGGAAATGACCCGGAAACGCACCCGTGAGTCACTGGAACATTTACTCTGTGAATCCTGTCCGACTTGTCAGGGACGTGGTTATGTCAAAACAGCCGAGTCAGTATGTTACGAAATATTCAGAGAAATTCTGCGTTATGCACGTGCTTATGAGTCGCAGAGTGGCTTTACTGTTGTCGCGCATCCCGCTGTAATTGATCGTTTACTAACAGTAGAGGCCCCAGCAGTCGCTGATCTAGAGCATTTCATTAATCGCGTGATTAAGTTCCAAGTAGAAAATCTGTATACGCAAGAGCAATACGATATCATTCTCAGCTGAAATTGTAACAGAATATCGTTAAACACTTGTTACATCTGAAATTTTACATTGGTGCTGTTATTTACAATACTAGATGCATGAATTAGCCAAAGCCGTTTCTCCCAGTTTCAGGCTTAGCAAAAGGAGTGTGTTATGAATATGAGTAAAGCAGTAATTAATAAAGGCCTAAAACACGTATTAGAACCAAAGACTGTACATGCAGGATATATCGTCGATGAGCGCGGTAATGAAGTCCAGATTACCGCCAGCATGATTCGTAATGCCTGCCATCAATTATTACAACAGTGTCGTACCATCAAAAGCTAATGCTACCGATACAGAATCTTGTGCAGATTGAAATAAATTCTAGGCAATCAAAAATGGATGCATCATCCCAAAAATATAAAATAAATTTAAAACGATGTTAAAAAATAAAACCAAGGGGCTCTATGAGCCCCTTAATTATGTGCGCTAGGACTGGCAAAAATGATCAACACTTTTTTCAGTTTATATATTCTATTTATTGATCCGCGGCTAGCTCACCGCCTGTAACTTTGGGACAGGTTCACCATCTACAATTCGTTCAAAACGCTGGATTTCTTCTTCAAGATGCGTCAGCAAGTTCTGCATTTTCGGCAGGGCATTACGGCATGCGGTTAAGCCGACTTCCAGTTTGTCCAGATAGCTGGTCATGGTAATGTTCAAAGCCTGCCCATCTAGTACAATTGAGGCTGGATAAAGCGCTTCGAGACGTGCACCATTCCAATATAGCGGTTCCTGAGGGCCGGGTACATTGGAAATAATCACATTAAATGCCTGGCGCGTTGGCATTAAACCGGATGCAATGTTCAGACCGGCTGCACCATAGACAAAGGCACTATAATTTAAAATCTGATTGGCATTCATGCGTTTAAAACGTTCCTTGGCACTCAGTACACTGCCACGTACAATTTTGAGACGTTCCAGAGGATCTTCTTTATGGGTGCCCAGATTGGCCAGAATCATGGTAATGCGATTGGAAACATCCGAATCATCACTTCGAACCGAGGCCGGAACCATAGCAATTAATGGTTTTTTCGGTAAAGCGTTTTGTGATAGTAAATATTCACGTAGTGCACCTGAACAGATGGCCAGTACCATGTCATTAATCGTGACGCCCAATGCTTTAGAAATATGCCGTAAACGTGAAAATTCAAAGGATTGTGCCGCAAAACGACGCGAAGCACTGACACGTTGGTTCAGAATACAACTTGGTGCCTGAAAACTGGACACATAATCCGGATTGCGCCCCATATCCTTCATGACGGTCTGAGACAGCTCATAAGCGACGCGTGGTGCGCATTCCAGTTGGCCTTTAATGGTTTGCAGGACATTTTTAAAAGCATTGACCTTAGGTGCTTTAAGGCGTTTGGCGCGTGGCCCTTCAACACACCACGGTGGCACAATACTTTTGGCATTCGGATCATGCGACAGCGATTTTTCGACCAGACGCATGCCGGCGATTCCGTCCACCATCGCATGATGGATCTTGAAATACATGGCAAAACGATTACCTTCAATTCCTTCAATAATATGACAGGTCCATAAAGGCTTGGCACGATCAATCAGCGCACTATGTTCTTGTGAAATATAAGTGAGCAATTCACGGATACGACCCGGTTTCGGCAGGGCAATATGACGAAAATGATGATCTAAATCAAATTCTTGGTCTTCATCCCAAAACAGGCCATTTAAATAATTATTAAAAGGTGGAATCGGCGATGATTTGGAGTTTTGAATATCAGTGACGAGATCCTGAATAAAGGAAGCGGGTGCATTTTCGGGAATTTGGAATAAAAATAGTCCACCTACATGCATAGGCTGCTGCCGTTTCTCTAAAGTTAAGAAAATAAAATCAATTGGATGTAATGGACGCATAGCGTGGATTGCCTCACTGCATTCTCTATGGCTTTTTTGCTAAAAAGCCTTGTTAGAATTATTACTTTAGTTTTTAAAGTATATCTTTTTTAGCATATAAATGAACTGCTTTATCTTGCCTCAACTGTGAAAAAGTGGCTATTGACAAGAACAAAATATCTTCCTAAGTTTATGAAATGTGAAAATTTTAGTTTTAAAATAGTTTGCTAAAAATAGTATTTACTAGGCGAAGTGGAATGTAACTTAATAATTATGTGTTATTAAAAGAATAGCATTGTGTTCAATTTCACATTTTATGCTAATAAATCAATGAGCTAGAATTTTATAAACTCTTTAATTAAAATAATATTATCCCGATAAAAGGTCATTTATATCTTGTCACTAAATGTAAAATTATCAATTAAAAAGACTATCTTTATTAAAAAATAGTCTTTCAATCAATAGGAACGATAAAACTTAACTTTATTTTTTTAGATTGCCAGCATGTAAGCCACATTCTTTATGGGTAGCTTCTTCCCACCACCAGCGGCCTTCGCGTTCATGCTGATTTGGCAGCACAGGGCGAGTACAAGGTTCACAGCCGATAGAAACAAAACCTTTCTCATGCAGGGCATTATAAGGGACTTCCATCATACGGATATAGCTCCAGACATCCGCACTGGACCAGTTGGCTAGAGGATTGTACTTGATCAACTGTTTTCCCGGACCGGAGAAACCTGGATCTGCCTGAACCACAGGAATTTCATTACGGGTACCCGGGCTTTGGTCTTTACGCTGACCGGTAATCCAGCCATCCAGCGTGGCCAGTTTTTTACGCAGCGGTTGAACCTTGCGTATACCGCAACATTCCTGATGGCCATCTTCAAAGAAACTGAATAAACCTTTTGTCGTCACTAGATTTTGCACGTCTGCAGTTTCGGGGAAGCAGATTTCAATCTCGATATTATAATGCTTACGCACCCGCTCAATAAACTGATAGGTCTCTGCATGTAAACGTCCAGTATCCAGACTGAATACCCGGAATGGTTTACCCAGATGAGAGGCCATATCAATCAATACAACATCTTCGGCCCCAGAAAATGAAATCGCAATTTCACCTTGCTGGCTCAGTGCAAGTGCCAAGATTTCATTAGGCGATTTATCTGCATATTCAGATGCAAGTGCATCAATACGATCAATAGTAGGAATGATGGTCATGAGAGTCCTGGCGATATAGGCTTGGAAAGGACATGGCCTATATTAATTAATTTCACATCTATTTTAATAGAATTGATTTAGTTGACTTATCACTAAAAAATAAATACTTATGAAAAAAATAGATTTAAAAAAGTACAGTGCAAAATCTATTTCTTCAGCTATGATAGTGCAAAATTTTTTCAATACAACTCAGAGGGAATGTTCATGGAAGTCGTATGTCTAGATTTAGAAGGCGTGTTGGTTCCAGAAATCTGGATTAACTTTGCCAAAAAAACCGGGATTAAAGAGCTTGAAGCGACGACTCGTGACATTCCTGACTATGATGTGCTGATGACCCAACGCCTGAATATTTTAAAACAGCATGGTTTAGGCTTAAATGATATTCAGGATGTGATTGCAGAAATGGGACCTTTCCCAGGAGCAAAAGAATTTGTAAAATGGGTCAGTACGCATTTTCAATTGATTATTCTTTCAGATACTTTCTATGAATTTGCACATCCATTGATGAAGCAACTGGATTGGCCAACGATTTTCTGTCATAAGTTAGAGACAGATGAAAAGGGCATGATTTCAGCGTATAAGCTTCGTCAACCTGATCAAAAACGTAAAGCGGTGCAAGCTTTACATGGCTTGAATTTCCGTGTCATTGCAGCAGGGGATTCGTATAATGATACCACCATGCTTGGTGAAGCGGACGCAGGCTTCTTGTTTGATGCGCCTGAAAATGTGATTGCAGAGTTCCCACAGTTCCCACCGATTCATGGCTATGCGGCACTCAAAGAAGCTATTCGTAATGCCTCAGTTCGAGATATTCCAGCTTAATATTTTTATTTTAAAATAATAAAAAAATGGCGCAATTAGCGCCATTTTTTATTGAATTTCAATGTTAGTTAACATTGATTAATTAAAAACGATAGCCAATTTTCATACCATATGCAAGAGCACTGTTATCTTCAAAGCTACCAACAACATTCCCACCTGTTTGTGCATCTGCATCACCTAACCATAGGTAACGTACGCCAGCAGCAATGAAATAGCTTTGTGCAGGGCTATATTGCGCGCCTAATCCAATACTCCAGTTTCCATTTACTGGGCCAAGAGTCGTAACAGGGTTGCCTGCACCAGAGTCATAACCAACAGAAGCTGAACCAGCCCATTTATCATTAAACTTATGAGAGATACCTGTTGTAATAGACCACTGATCATCTGAATAGTCGATTAGGTTTTGTGCTTTGCCTCTTGCAGCCTGTGTTGCAGCAGCTAAATATGTAGGTTTAACTGCAAATTGATCCCAATGTACCCAACGAATATTTGCAAAAGCTAAGGTGTCTTTAGCAACACCTGATTGTAAATCAATGTTTACAGACTGAGGTGTAACAACTTCTGTGTTTGAGTTAGGACGAACAACAGCACCTAGGGCAAATGTTTCTGAAGTATCAAGTTCATGCTTGATTTCAGAGCGATAAGTGACAGCAGCTCTAAGTGCAATTTCAGGAATAGAGTATGCGGCACCTGCAATCCAACCGAAAGCATCATTTTCTTTAAGATCTATGTCGTAGCCACCTAATAGATGAGTACCACCGTATGCGGCACCACGTAATGAAACTTTTCCTTCAACTGTTTGATATACGGGACCTGCATAAAAATTCCAGTTTTGGTTGGGTTGGTAACCAATCAGCGCTGTTAGATTATTAGTATCAACTTCAACAGAAGTTCCTTCCATACCATTACCAAATGTACCTGCTGTTGATGAGTAGGTTGCATCAGCACCAAAAGGTTGATCGTAAATCAAACCAAGTGAAATTTTATCAGTTGCTTGAACTTTGATTGCTGCGGAAGGGAAGTAATAGTCTTCACCCATATCACTGATTTTTTCGCCCCTGAGATCAGCAATTGGATTATTAACAGTCGACTTACCTTTTACATCAGGATCAAGAACCGAAATACCAGCTTCCGCATAGTTACCCGGCTGTAAAAAAGCAGAAATGGACTGACCAGAACGATCTAGGCCTGCTGCCTGAACAGCAGAAAGAGGTAAAGTGCTAAGTAAAATAGCTAAATAAACTTTATTAAGCTTCATGGTACGTTCCCTGATGCCATCTGTAACAAAAATGTGCTGGAAAAGTAACATAATTTTAAAAAGAGTAAATACTCAGCTCTGTTGAAGAAATGAACTAAGGCGGTTAAATAAAAGGGTTGCTTAGAGTATTTGTACTATATTTTTGAATTTAAGTTTTTGAAAAATATGGATTTTAAAATATTTAAAATAGTGTAAAAGAACTAAAAAATTATTAATTTTAATTGATGGTAAAATAATCGAATAATATGCAAGTGTATAAAAATAGAATGAGACAATAAAAAACCACCCGAAGGTGGTTTTTATATGAAGTTATAACTTAGAAGCGGTAACCCATTTTTAGACCATAACCAATAGCGTGGTTATCTTCAAATTCACCAACATTTGGATTAGCTACTGTCAAAGCTGTTGCATCACCTAACCAGAAGTATTTCACACCGCCAGCAATAAAGTAATTTGGAGCTGGAGAGAATTGAAGACCTAAACCAACGTTCCAGTAACCTTCAGTTGGGCCAAGAGTAGTTACAGGGTTGTCGACACCAGAGTCCCAACCTACAGAGACATTACCTGCCCATTTATCGTTCAGTTTACGGCCAACACCAACAGTAGCCGACCATTGCTCTTCGTTATATTCAACAAGGTTGCCACCTTTTAAGCTTGCTAGCGTAGGTTTTAATGGAGCAGGTACGAGTGGTGAAGCAGATGCCGTTGCTAAACCATCTAGAGTTTTACCAAAAGCAGGTGGGCGAATACTGAAGTCAGACCAATCGACCCAACGGACATTTGCGAAAGCAACGGTATCTGCCATAATACCTGTTTGAAAATCTAAATTAACAGACTGTGGAGTTGTTACTTTGGTATTTCCTGTTGGTGTAAGAGGCATTGCTGGAGCCAGCACCGTTGTACCAATGCCAATTTGAGGTGTTGCTTCTGTAGTTGCTAACTCATGCTTAACTTCAGAGCGATAGGTCAAAGAAGCTTTAAGTGCAATTTCTGGAATTTGGAAAGCTAGACCTCCTAACCAACCAATTTCGCTGTCTTTTTTCATGGTTACATCGTAACCATGTAATAGACTATATGCTGCACCACGTAATGCAGCATTACCTTTAGCTGTTTGATAAACTGGACCCGCATAAATATTCCAGTTTTCAGTTGGTTGGAAACCAAATAAGAAGCTTAGATTTTCAGTTGTTACTTCAGCACGGGTACCGTCACTTCCTGTCGGATTAAATGCTGCTGATTGAGCGGTATATTCAGCTTCTGCACCGAATGGTTGATCGTAAATTACACCGAAAGAAAATTGATCGGTTACTTGTAGTTTTAAGGCAGCGTGAGGGAAGTAATAATCACTTGCCATATCACCTGTTGCGTGTGATGGAATTTGCTGCCCCGTAAGAGTGGTCATAGCTGTAGTTTTACCAGATACATCTGGGTCTAATACAGAAATACCTGCTTCAAAGTAGTTACCCGGTTGTAAGAACGCAGCGATGGATTGACCAGAACGATCCATACCTGCAGCAAAAGCACCTGTCATTGGTACAGTTGCTAAAATCATTGCTGTGCTTAGTGCTTTTAATTTCATTATACATTTCCCTTGGGCTATAAAGTCTTTTATGACAGTTTTTGTTGATGCTTTAAGCTTTCATCTAGGATGATTTCGGCTTGTATTCACCGAGACCATTTGTTACTCCATGTGACAAAAATATCACAATTAAAATAAGAGTAAATGCTCTAGAAAAAACTAATTAGTCTAAAAAAGCATCAAAATAGAGTTTTTACACCAAAAAATAGCCTCATTTTGAAATAAGTATTTGAAAGTAAAAGAAATAAAATAATGAAGAAAAAATGATTTTTTGTATAAAAAATATTCTAAAAATATGAAGATTAACGCTAATTTTTTGAAGTATAGATCACATTTTGAAAGGATGGTGCGCCCTGCGGGACTCGAACCCACGTCGGTCGCTTAGGAGGCAACTGCTCTATCCAGTTAAGCTAAGGGCGCGAAAAGAAGGCTATTGTACTGTAAAAAATACAAAAAAAAGTTATTGCCGCAGCAATAACTTTTTAAGAATATATACTTATATAAACCGATTAAGTATTTTTAGGCTTAAGCAACTTAAACAGAACGAACATGACCACAATCCAAACCGGAATCATTAAAATAGATTCCTGAAAACCCTGAGTCCACATGATGTAGAGAATCGTAATAATGAAACCTAAGACCAGAATATTGCCTGCTGGAGACCATAGTGCTGGGAATGAGGTCTTTTGGCCGAGCTTCTTCATGCTCTGAATGAATTTGAGATGGGTCAGCGTAATCATCGCCCAGTTCAACACTAACGCACCGACCACAATATAAATCAAGTGGCTTAATGCATCTTCAGGAACAAAGTAGTTAAGTAATACACAACCGAAAATCAGCGCGGCAGAAAACAATACCGCAGGAATCGGAGTACCTTGTTTATTCACTTGCATGAAGACTTTAGGTGCATTTCCTTGCTGAGCCAGACCATAGAGCATGCGGCTATTGGCATACATACCGCTGTTATAGACAGACAGTGCAGCCGTTAAAATAATAAAGTTCAGTAAGTGTGCTGCCCAGCCAATGCCCAGTTGACTGAAAATCATTACAAATGGACTTTTATCCAGACCACCTAGCTCAAGCTGATTCCAGGGCACCAGTGATAACAGAATCGTCAATGCACCCACATAGAAAATCAGGATACGGAACACCACCTGATTAATCGCTTTCGGAATGGTCTTCTCTGGATTTTCAGCTTCTGCTGCTGCCATACCGATCAGTTCAATCCCACCGAAGGCAAACATCAGGAAGGCCAGCATGAAGAACAGACCTTCAAAGCCATTCGGGAAGAAACCACCTGCAGTCCATAAATTACTGAAAGACGCAGTCGAGGAAGCATCTGCAGTCAAGATCAGATATAAACCGAAGACAATCATCGAGATAACTGCAGTCACTTTAATGATTGAAAGCCAAAATTCTGATTCACCGTAGAATTTCACATTGCCGAGGTTGACCAGGGTAATCACGATAAAGAAAAACAGTACCGATGCCCAAGCTGGAATAAAAGGCCACCAATAGTTAATATATTTCGCAACGGCAGTAAGTTCGGTCATGGCCACCAGGATATATAAAATCCAGTAGTTCCAGCCCGCAAGGAAACCGGGGAACTTGCCCCAGTATTTATAAGCAAAATGGCTGAATGAACCTGCGACAGGTTCATGAACAATCATCTCACCCAATTGACGCATGATTAAAAATGCAATCAAGCCACCAATGGCATAGCCCAAAATAATAGAAGGACCCGCAGATTGGATCACCTGTGCGGAACCTAAGAATAAGCCTGTGCCAATTGCACCGCCCATGGCGATCAACTGAATATGACGGTTCTTTAAGCCACGCTGAAGTTGTGAAGACTCGTTATTCAAAGTGTTCAGCCCGACAATGGAAAAAATAAGTATAAAGATTGTAATGGAACAAAGTTCAGAAACCTAGTGCAAGACTTTGAATGAAATATTATTATCAGATTTATAATAAAAAATTATAAAAATAAATTAAATAAAAGATAACTGAATCAATATATTAATTTTATTGACATTGTAACTGATGAGTTTCCTGTTTTTTTGCTCTGATACGAATGCTGATTTTTTATACTTAGGTCGGAGCACTGAACTTCCTTGGCTTTAAAGCGATTATACTCTTCTCATAAGTATTCCATAACTTTTACCAAAACAAAGACAAGCCAAAGGATGAAACAATTCATGAGTTTTGCAGCCCAAATCAAGATTCCTGCAACCTATATGCGTGGAGGCACCAGTAAAGGCGTTTTTTTTAAGCTGGATGATTTGCCCGCAGAAGCACAACAGGCCGGCCGGATTCGTGATCAGCTTCTGCTGCGCGTGATTGGTAGCCCAGATCCTTATGCTAAACAGATCGATGGTATGGGCGGCGCCAGTTCAAGTACCAGCAAGACCGTGATTCTGTCAAAAAGCCAGCAGGCCGATCATGATGTTGATTATTTATTTGGTCAGGTGGCAATTGACCGTCCTTTTGTGGACTGGAGTGGTAATTGCGGTAATCTCACCGCAGCAGTGGGAGCTTTTGCCATTTCTAATGATCTGATTGATAGATCACGTATTCCGGAAAATGGGCTGTGTACAGTCCGCATCTGGCAGGCCAATATTCAAAAAACCATTATTGCGCATGTACCAATGCGAAATGGTCAAGTTCAGGAGTTGGGCGATTTTGAACTGGATGGTGTGACTTTTCCGGCAGCCGAAGTACAGATCGAGTTTTTAGATCCTGCCGATGATGATGGCGAAGGCGGTTCGATGTTTCCGACAGGCAATCTGGTCGATACGCTGGAAGTTCCCAATATTGGCAGTTTTGAAGTCACCATGATTAATGCCGGCATTCCCACCGTGTTTTTGAATGCGGGAGATTTGGGTTATAACGGCACCGAGCTTCAGGATCATATGAATAATGATGCGGCAGCGCTGGCAAAGTTTGAAACCATTCGTGCTTATGCTGCGAAGCAGATGGGATTGATTCAGGACATTAGCGAAGCAGCTAACCGTCAGCACACCCCAAAAATCGCTTTTGTAGCGCCATCCAAAACTTATACCTCATCAAGTGGCAAGGTGGTTGCCGAAGCAGATGCCGATATTCTGGTTCGTGCCTTGTCTATGGGGAAACTGCATCATGCCATGATGGGCACAGCTGCGGTGGCAATTGGTACGGCGGCAGCCATTCCGGGGACTCTGGTGAATCGGGTGGCAGGCGGTGTAGAGCGTGAAGCCGTGCGTTTTGGCCATCCTTCGGGGACTTTAAGAGTCGGCGCACAAGCAAGCCAGGAAAATGGAGAGTGGAAAGTGAAGAAAGCCATCATGAGTCGCAGTGCACGTGTGTTGATGGAAGGTTGGGTACGCGTTCCTGAAGATGTTTTGCTCTAGTTTGATTTGCCGACCCATTATTTAGCCTGAGAAAATTACTGTTGTGACCATTACTGGCCAAAATTTTGACTCAGCTATCGTTGGCATGGTAGGAAGTAATAAAAGCTATCAGAGAATACGTTTAAATATCTAAACTTGTTTATATTTAGAGGTAGATATTGTCCAGCCTCATCTTTCCTTTAAAAGTTTAAATGGATTTGTGCAGGTGAAATCCTACTTTGGAAAGACCCAAGGTAGGCAAAGGTCTCTTATTGCCCATACACGACGTCCTGTGGTGATGGGTAATGTGTGGCATCCCTGCCACAGGCACTTGATAAATCCAAGCACTTCCACTCTGGGACAGTAGCGCTGTCGCGGCAGTGGTTTTATCGGCGGAACATATTTTGATATCTATTGCTGCTTTAAATCAATCCACAGATAAAGCTGAAAATTCAAGGCGATTGTAGGTACAATAGTGCTTATCAGAACAAGTGGCTCAAACTTGTTATTTTCATCCTTCCGGACTATGTATTCGAGGCAAATGTGTCATCTATTACTGACGTATCAATCCATGCATTGACTCAAGCACAACATCGTATTCAACAAGATTTACTGACAGCCCTAGATGCCTTTGCCATTCCTGAACCTTTAAAGTCGGCGGTGCATCATGCCGTGATGCTGGGAGGGAAGCGTGTTCGTCCAGCATTATGCTATGCCACAGCAGCACTGAAACCGAATCAGAATACCGCGGCGGTACGCCGTGCGGCGGTTGCGATTGAATTTATCCATTGTTATTCACTGGCACATGATGATCTGCCGTGTATGGACAATGATTTGCTGCGCCGTGGTCAGCCGACCTGCCATGTGGCTTATGGTGAAGATACCGCGCTTTTGGCAGGTGATATTCTACAGTCGATGGCCTTTGAAATTTTAGGCAGTCGTCTGTTTGATCAAGGCCCTGCGGTAGATGCTTCGATTGTGCTAAAACAAATGCAGATTCTGGCCACAGCCTCTTCGAAAATGGTCAATGGTCAGGTGTTGGATTTGCAGTCCGAAGGCAAAAAAATTGATCAGGAAGTATTAGAAACCATTCATCGTAATAAAACCGGTGCCTTGATGAGTGCTGCGATCATGATGGCGGCGGTCACAATCTTTGAAGGTACAGATCTGGCGATTCCAAAGCTGCGTGAGTTTGGACAGGCGATTGGTCTGGCCTTCCAGGTGCAGGATGATATTCTGGATATTATTTCTGATACCGAAGTGTTGGGTAAAACAGCTGGCAAGGATGAGCAGGTAGAAAAATCGACATATCCTGCCTTGATGGGGCTGGAACAGGCCAAAGCCTATGCACAGCAATTGCATGATCAGGCCTTAGCCGCACTTGCTCATTTTGATGATCAGGCGGCAGAGCTGATCTCTATCACCCAGTTTTTACTCCAGCGTAAAAATTAAAATGGCTTGAATCTGTTCATTGTTTTTATTTTGAGTAATTGTTCAGGTATTAAAAAAGCGGACTTAAAGTCCGCTTTTTTTGATCGTTAATTTTTACTTGGTTTCGTTATACAGACGTTCAGCCTGTTCAAAACGATCGGTAATTTCAGCCGTAGGTACTTTACCCATCAAGCTCACTACAATGATGGCAATGAATGAGCAGATAAAGCCCGGGATAATTTCATAGACACCTGTTGCTGCGAACAGGTTTTTCCATAAAATCACCATCACTGCACCCATAATCATACCTGCCAAGGCACCATTCAAAGTCATGCGTTTCCAGAACAGGGACAGAATGATCAGCGGGCCAAATGCAGCACCAAAACCGGCCCAGGCATAAGCGACCAGACCCAGCACTTTCGATTCAGGATTACCCGCCATCCAGATTGCCAGCAGGGCAATCAGCAGCACCATAAAACGGCCAACCCAAACCAGTTCTTTTTGAGATGCATTTTTGCGCAGGAAGGATTTATAAAAATCCTCTGTCAGCGTACTTGAGCAGACCAGAAGCTGACAGCTTAAAGTACTCATTACCGCAGCCAAAATCGCAGCCAGGACAATACCGGCAATCCATGGGTTGAACAGAATTTTGGTCAATTCCATAAATACAGTTTCAGGATTGGCATTCACCACACTGGCCAGTTCCGGATGTTGCTGGAAATAGGCAATGCCAAAGAAACCGGCAGCCACGGCACCAGCTAAGCACAGGATCATCCAGGTCATACCAATACGGCGTGCATTTGGAATTGACTTGACTGAATCTGCCGCCATAAAGCGCACCAGAATATGTGGCTGACCAAAATAACCCAAGCCCCATGCCAGTAGCGACAGGATAGCCACCGTACTTAAGTCACCGACCAGATTCATGGCCTGTGGACGTGCCGTTTCAAGCGCCAGAGTGACCTGAGACATATCAGAGAAGGTCAATAGGGTCACAATTGGCGTGAGCAACAGCGCAAAGATCATCAGGCCGGCCTGAATGGTATCGGTCCAGCTGACTGCCAGAAAACCGCCAATAAATACATAACTGATGGTGGCAATGGCACTGATCCAGAGCGCCGTCGTGTAGGACATTTCAAACATGCTTTCGAACAGGCGCGCACCTGCTACCATGCCTGAGGCACAGTAAATCGCAAAGAAAATCAGAATCACAAAAGCCGATACAATACGTAAAATTTTCTTCTGGTCGTTAAAACGATTGGAAAAATAATCTGGAAGGGTCAGGGCATTGTGCTGAACTTCCGTATGTACCCGTAAACGGCCAGCCACCAGCAACCAGTTTAACCAGGCACCAATAATCAGGCCAATGGCAATCCACATTTCCGACAAACCAGAAAGATAAATTGCACCGGGCAGGCCCATCAGCAGCCAGCCACTCATATCGGAAGCTCCAGCGGAAAGTGCAGTAACAAAACTACCTAAACGACGGCCCCCTAAAATGTAATCGGAAAAGTTTGTGGTCGCACGATAAGCCATCAGGCCGATCACCACCATGGCGACAATATAAAAAAGAAAGGTAATTAACGTTGGATTTAGGGAGCTCATACGGTATCCATTTTCGAGTTGGACAGTAATCGAATAAGGACTTATGTTGATGATAAATGCTGTGGCGAAACACAGATCTGGCATCAAAGCCCAAAGGATTTCAAAAAATAACGCGAAATTTAAGCATAAATTCCAAATCTTTGCTGAGATTTTCGTGTTTAAACGAAAAATAGGCAGCGAATACGCTGCCTATGGATTTGAAAATGAAAATTTTTACTGAGGCGGACGACCCATCACGCCTCGAATCGTGTTCAGCACGTCTGCAGGCAAGACCACCGTTTTGGCATTTGGTGATTTGGCCATATCTTGCATGGCCTTGATATATTGCTCACCGAGTAAATAGGCAACCGGAATCTCATTACTACCAATTGCCGAAGTCACCATATCAATCGCACGTTGTGAAGATTCAGCCAGAACCACCTGTGCTTCTGCATCACGGCGCGATGCTTCCAGACGACCATCCGCTTCCAGAATGGCAGCCTGTTTTTCACCATCCGCTTTGGTCACGGTTGCACGACGTTGACGTTCAGCAGCGGCCTGTTCTTCCATCGCGGTTTGCATGGTGACTGACGGTTTAATGTCTTGAATTTCAACGGTTTTAAGCGTGATACCCCAGTCCGAGATATCATCGGAAATACTGGATTTTAAACGTGCTTTAATATGATCACGTGATGATAGTGCATCATCCAGATCCATTTCACCGACAATCGAACGTAATGAGGTTTGTACCAGGTTTTGAATTGCCCAAGAATAGTTTTCAATGCCGTAGACCGCTTTTTCAGGTGTGGTCAGGTTGATATAGGCCACCGCATTCATGAGTAACACGGCATTATCACGGGTAATCACTTCCTGTGAAGGAATATCCAGCACAATATCTTTGGTGGTGACTTTATAAGCCACTTCATCAATATACGGAATGACAAAATTCAGACCCGGATTCAGCGTCGTATGGTATTTGCCCAAGCGTTGTGCGATCCATTTATAACCTTGCGGGACAATACGTACCCCTTTAAAAATTGTAATCGCCACAAAGGCCAAAAATGCGATAACAATTATAGTTCCACCAGACATATCTTATTCACCTTTTTCATTTTGATAATGTGTGCTGTGGGGTTGAACCACCAGATCATTCCCCAGAATATCCACGACGCGAACACGGTCACCGACCTGAACCTGATCCAGAGTACGACATTCCCATTCATCCGAACCTAAAACTGGCATCGGAAAGCGCACCCGGATTTGCCCATGATCCAGATTAGTCTGAATCACCATGCCCACCTGACCAATGGTCGCTTCACGCGATAGACCGGCTTTGGTCTTGTCAATGGAAAGTGGCTTGATAAACTTGAACCAGAGCAGCGTACACAGAACAGAAAGAACGATCCAGGTCAGGAGCTGGGTCGTCAGTCCCATCATCGGGAACATCCAGTACAGGACGCCAACCATGATGGCACCGATCCCGAACCACAGGGCAGCAAATGCGGGCAGCAGTAATTCCGACAGAATCAGAAGGATGCCTAATACAAACCAGTGCCAAGGTTCAAGAACTAATTCCATATCGTGACCTATATCGCTAAGTATTTAATTAATCATCATCTTTATATGATTGATCTTCAATGTAGCAGATGCGGCAGCAGATGAATATAAAAAATTCATGCATCAAAATTTTGCCTGACGGGGCGGTTTAAATGCCGCTGGCGACTGCTTAAAGTTGCTAATAGCTTTTTCAATAGTACGGATTTTCAGCTGAGCCGCCTTTTCACCTTCCAGAATGGTGGCATTGCTGGCTTTCAGGTCCAAAGTACCGATATGGCCGACTTTGGGCTGAATCACCACAGTGGCCTGACTCAACTCTTCATGAATGCTTTGCTGTCCCATAATATTTAGGGTCTGATCCAGTACGCCCCACATATTCAAGGCTTTATTACCATCCGGACGGGCAGAAATATCCACGGCAATGACAATGTCTGCTCCCATATCTTTGGCGGTCTTGACCGGAATTGGGCTAATCAGACCGCCATCGACATATTTGATGCCGCCAATCACGGCAGGCACAAATACATTCGGAATACTACAGGAAGCACGAACCGCCTGTCCGGCATTGCCTTTAATAAAGTCAGCTTTACGCCCATTGTCCAGGCGAGTGGCAACTGCAGCAAAACGAATTGGGAATTGTTCAATCGGTTTGTTCGCCACATTTTTATTGACGAAATTCTGCAATTTTTGTCCGGCAATAATCCCTTGTCGATTTAAGGTTAAATCACGGATGTCCGATTCCTTAAAGTTCAAGGCAATTTGCTGCAACTGATACGGTGATTTGCCGCTGGCATATAGACTGCCGACAAAACTGCCGGCACTTGTGCCTGTGACAATTTTCGGTTTAATGCCGTGTGACTCCAGTACCTTAATCACGCCAATATGGGCGAAGCCTTTCGCACCGCCGCCGCCAAGTGCAATTGCAATCACGGGTTCGCGGGCCTGAAGTGGTGTAGGAGTCGGTGTGGTTTTACTGGCTTTATCACATGCAGCCAGACTGAGGCCAAGACAGCCAATCAGAGCATAAGACGCTAATTTCATTGTAGGAAATGATCACTAAATCATCAAAATATAGGCTATCAGAGCAAAAAAACAGGATTTTGCCTAGTCTTTTTTCAACAGCTTTTGTAAAGGCCGGGCAATCCAGTCCGGATTTTTTGCCGAAATCTTGCCTTGATAATGTGCATAAATCTGCACCAGATCATGTTCATAATCGCCCGTCGGCTGATAGACACCCAGAATATGAATGGTTTTAATATCATAATCAAAAGCCAGCATGACAATAGGCAGGCCGGCCTGATCGGCAATATGATAAAAACCACTGCGGATTTTTTCTGGCGCTTTACGTGAACCTTCGGGTGCCATACCGACCCAAATCTGGGGTTTTCGCTTGATGATTTCCACGATCTGCTGAGTATGACCTTGTGGACTATCCCGAACCACCGGAATCACCCCAATCCATTCAAGTAAGGGCTTTAATGGGGTATGGAACAAGCTGTTTTTACCAAAAATAGTGACCTTTAACCCGATAGCTAAGAGTGCAATAAAACCATGCCAGGCATCAATATTGGACGTATGTGGAGAAATAATCGCAACGGCTTTTGGTAAATTGGGAAACTCACCTTCAAGCTGCCAGCCCTGCACTAAAAAGATCCGTTTAAAAAAATAACGGCTGAGTCGATTGCCTCGACTGGGCACCAAGGGAGGTAATTCTGGAAAGTGCTTTTTGGTCATGCTTAAAGTCTCTTCCTGACACATATTTTTCTTTATTTTTAATGATATTAGGCTTTTACTTTGGTTTTTTCATTGGCAAAATGTCCAGCTTGTTGAATGATTTCTGCTTCTTTTGCCTATTAAGGACCCAGCATGCCGAATATGCGGAATACTTACATTGTGTTGTTTTCCCTGTATTGGGCGCAAGGATTGCCAGTCGGATTTATGACCCATGCTTTGCCGGTGATCTTACGGGCAGAAGGAGTGTCGCTGGCACAGATCGGTGGTTTTGGCCTGCTCATGCTGCCTTGGTCAATCAAGGTGTTTTGGGCGCCATTGGTCGATCGTTATGGCTCTCAAGCCACAGGGCATTATCGAAGCTGGATTATTCCGCTGCAATTGCTCTCGGTGGCAGTGCTGATCGCCTTGTCCTTTTTGCCCATTCAGGCTTTAGATCAGCCGGTTTATCTATTGGCCTTTTTTATTGCGTTATTATTTATGAATGGGGTGGGGGCGACACAGGATATTGCCACCGATGCACTGGCAGTCAATATTCTGAAAAATGAACAGCAGCACTGGGGCAATACCTTTCAGGTGATTGGATCACGTTTGGGTTTCATTGTCGGTGGTGGTGCGATTTTACTGTTTTTAGATCTGTTGCAGTGGCAAAGCACTTTTTTGCTTTTGGCTGCACTGGTTTTTATAAACACACTGCCTGTTTTAAAATTTAAAGAGCCACAGCATCGCTCGATCGCATCTGAGCAAATTACCGCTTCCAGTAAAATAAAAATCAAAGCCTATTTTCAGTATTTTTATACACATCCAGGCTTGCGTTGCTGGTTGCTGGTCTTGCTGACATTTAAAGTCGCGGATGGGCTGTCTGGCCCTTTGCTGAAGCCTTTAATGGTCGATCTCGGTCTGAGTTTCAGCCAGATCGGCGTATATGTGACCATGCTGGGTGCAGGTGCCGCCTTGATCGGGGCCGGTTTGGCAGGTTATTGCCTGAAGTTTTTTTCGCGTCGCTCTTGTTTGATGTCTTTTTCGATTCTCAAAATACTGAGCTTAATGGCCTATGCCTGGCTGGCAGCACAATATGAAGCCCAGCTTAAAGTCGAAAACTGGCTGATTTATACTATTAATGCAGCAGAAGATCTGGTTTCGGCAATGCTCTTGGTGGTAATGCTGACGCTCATTATGCAATACAGCCGTAAGCGTCTGGCCGGGACTGATTTTACTTTTCAAGTCTCAATTATGGCGACGGTAAGTGGTGGCTTATATATGTTGAGTGGGATATTGGGGGATTATTTAGGCTATCAAAATTATCTGAATCTGATCGTGATCGTGGCAATTATCTGTTTAATTCCAATTTTCCGATGGATGAAAGTTGCAGAAAAAGTATAAAATTTCTAAATAATCAATTATTTGGTTAAATGTTAGCCTAAAGTACTAAATAGAATATATAAATATTAATTTAATAATTTTGTAATATAAGCGCCGTGTGTATTATTTGTTACAAAATAAATTAAGGAAATTTTTGATGAAAACTAAGTTAGCAACAGCAATTGCATTCAGCCTTTTGGCGGGGACAACTTTTGCAGCACCAACTTTTTATGGTGAGATTGATGCGTCAGTAGATTATTTACCTGAAGATAATGCTTCACCAGTATCTGACAAAGATGTAATTGAACTAAGTTCAAATAGCTCATTCGTTGGTTTAAAAGGGGATGAAAAGTTAACAGATCGCCTAAGCGCAATTTATGCAATTGAATGGGCTTTTAACTCTGATGGTGAGGGTGATGACTGGTCTAAACGTAACCGTTTTGTTGGTTTGAAAGATGCAAAACTTGGTACTTTAAAAATTGGTGCACATGACACTCCATTAAAACAATTGTCTAGCCCGGTAGATACCTTCAATAACTATGTAGGTAACCGTGCTGATGTAAGTGGTATTTTCACTGGTGAAAGCCGAGTATCGAATGCTGTAGTGTATGAAGCTCCAGCTATTGCCTTGCCTCAAGGTGCTATTAAAGTGAATGCTTTATTGGCAACAGGTGAGTCTTCAGCCATCAAAAGCGACAAAGGTGTAGTGAAAACTGCGGGTCGTGGTTTAGGTGATGCGTGGTCGGCTTCTGTAGTATATGACAGTCCGGTCGTTGTAGCAGGTGTTGCTTATGATAAAGCAATTCCAACAAATTTCTTAGGACGTGGTTTTGATAATGCTTCTGCACCAGAGGTACTGCCTGCGGTAAATACTGAGGGTAAACCTACGACATTATTTGCTGCAGCAAATACAATTCGCGCAATTGGTCGTGTAAATCTAGATGGTGGTTTAGCGCTAAAAGCTTTATATCAGACTTCAGAAGTGGCGGATGTAGATGCAGCTTCTAAAGCAGTTGATTTGCTTATCGATGATGCTCAAGGTTGGTTAATTGGCGCTGAATATAATCTTCCAAATGCAAAAGCTTGGACTGTTAAAGGTCAATACAGCCAAAACTCTACAAGTTTTAAGGCAAATGGCGTATCTGACTATGATGCAGAACAAATTTTTGTAGGTGCAGATTACGCATTCTCTAAACAAGTGAAAGCTTATGGTTATGCAGGTTACTTAACGCTTGAACAAGGTTCTAATGAAACTAAACAACCAGTTGTAGGTACAGGTTTCGAATACAAATTCTAATTTAGACTTTGTAATCTGAAAAAGGCGATGTTTTGACATCGCCTTTTTTATTGGCGATTGCTCTTCATCCATAAGCTCGCAAAGCATAGAAGAAATGAGTACAAGGATTGAGGTAAAATTTAATTAAAATAGACAGCTTATTTTCTTAAAACCTAGATATGAAAATTCGCGCCGTACTTTTTGATTTAGATAATACCTTAACTCATCGTGACCTGACAGCACAGGCCTATAGCCGTTATCTGGCAGAATATTATGCCCCAGCATTGGCACAGGTCGAGCCTGAAAAAATTATCGAGATTGTACGGCGTATCGATAATGGCGGTTATCCTAAAAAGGAATTGCTGACCCATGGCAGTATCGGGGCTTCGGTTGCTTATGCACTCTTGCAGGAGCTTTGCTGGTTGAATCCTCCTAGCATAGATGAGCTGGCCCAGTTCTGGTTTAGCCAGTTTGGTCGATTCGCCGTAGAAATGCCGGCAGCAGAACAAGTATTAAAGCAGTTAAAAGAAGAAGGTTATCGGCTAGCGATCGTGTCCAATGGCGGACATGACACGCGTTTAAATACCATTCGGGGCTTGGGTATTGAAACTTATTTTGATGAAATTATCAGTTCGGGTTTAGTGGGTTTTAACAAACCACAGCCAGAAATTTTCCAGATTACTGCACAACGTTTAGGCGTCTTGCCTGAACATTGTTTATATCTTGGCGATCATCCGGTGAATGATATACAGGGAGCTAAGAGTGCCGGCATGCATGCCTTGTGGATGCAGGGTTTTCATCCTGATGCCGAAGAAATTCAATATAAAATTCAGCAGCTACCTGAAATTTTTACGCATTTACAACGGCTGAATCAGCTTTAATTCAAGTGATGCGTAAACAATTAATCGCTTCAGCCCACTGTGCTGATTTGCAGCGAGGACATTGTTGTGCAGCTGTAGAGAGGTTTTGAACCTGACCGCAATAAATACAGGCATATAAACGGTCTGCTTTCACCTGCTCCACGATCGAACAGGTTTTAGGAAATAGTGGCAAGCCGTATTTCACCTGATCATCGCTAAAATATAACACACTGAATTTACCGTCTGTTTCCAGTAAACCGGTACGCACCTGACCCAGATGTTCTACGCCTTGCTGGCGCATTTCGGCAAAGAATTCATCATGTGACATTTTGCCTTTTTTAATTTCCTCAATGACCAGCAGGCCATCTTCCACAATATAAATCGGTTTGCCTTCCAGTAGGTCTTCAAACCATTGGTATTTCATCATCAGCCAAGTGGTCAGGCGATACATCAGGATAATCACCGACATTACCAGAACTGCCTGAATCAGGGGAATATCTTCGGTAAACATCGGGTCACCGGCAATTGAGCCCAGGGCGAGAATGATCGCGACTTCAAAGATGGAAAGCTGTCGTACACCACGTTTTCCGGTCAGCCGTAAAAACAGTATAATCATGATATACATGACTATACAACGCAGCAAAATCTCTGATGCAAAGCTCCAAGTCGTATCATGAATAAAGATCGAGACCCAATCCATTAAGCTGTTCCTATAACGCGTTGAGCTGAGTCTAGCAATGTGGCAGGTTTATTTACTGCTGTTTTTATGTAAGCTTTTGAATATAAAATATATTATTGAAAAATAGAGCGAATTTATAATCAGATTTATTTATGAAGTAGCTAGAAGTTTCATGTAAATATTGCATAAATATTCATCACTTTAATTGTGATTCAGCTCACACTTTATTCCAAGTTGGTTTAGGACACTAAAATGATTATCTTATTGAAATTTAAATAATAATTTATAAATACTATATCTTTTCATAGACTTAAGTGTTTGGAAATTTGTAAATGAATTACCCAAATTGAGTAAAAATCTGTAGTTTGTGCCCTGAAAAATAGTCAGTGATAAAGCTAAAAAATTGTTTTCTAAATGAAAAATTCTTGATGACGGTTCTAAGAGGGACAATATTGTGAAAAAAATATTCACGCTTTTAACGGTTATGGGTTTAAGTACAGCGGTCTGGGCAGATGCGGATTGGGATTATACTCAGCCTGAGCAATGGTCGACTTTGAGCCAGAAATATTCGGCCTGTAATGGTCTGAACCAGTCACCAATCAATATTGAGCGGACGGTAAAAGCACAATTGGAACCGCTGAAATTTAGTTATAACAACATGATTCACGCCATTGAAAATAAAGGTCATACCATTCAGGTGGACTTTGCCGAAGGTGGTGAGCTGGAGCTGGATGGGGAGCGTTTTGAACTGAAACAGTTCCATTTGCATAGTCCGAGTGAGAACCTGATTCAAGGTAAAAGTTATCCTTTAGAGATTCATTTTGTCCATGCCAATGCTGATGGTGAGCTGGCAGTGGTTGGCATGATGTTTGAGCAGGGGCAGGACAGCCAGATGCTAAAACAGATGTGGAAACGTTTGCCGAAAAAGCAGGGTGAAAAAGTCGTGTTAAAGACACCACAGCCTGTCAATCAGTTGCTGCCTAAAAATCTGGATTATTATCGCTTTAGTGGCTCGCTGACCACCCCACCTTGTTCAGAGGGTGTGCGCTGGCTCATTTTAAAAGAGATCCAACAGGCTTCAGCCAAACAGATTGCTGAATTTTCCAAATTAATGGGGCATCCGAATAATCGTCCGGTACAGCCATTAAATGGTCGTGTCATTGTTGAATAATCATTTTGTTTGCGCCATTTGCCTACACATTGATGGCCTGAAAAGGCAATTTAAGGTTGTAGGTGATGGCTCTTTTCAATCTGTTTAATTAACTGATGGCTCGCATCATGAATATACTGGCTATGTTGGGTCAGTAAAGCTTGATGCTTGAGCTGTTTCTGGTTTTTAGGCTGTAATAAATGTTGTTGCAGAATTTCCTCGGAATGAAACAGTTCAAATGCCAATTGATTCAGGTTTGGGTCATAAATTTGACTATGTACAAATATATGCAGTTCTTTAGAAAAGACCGGAATCAATTCCAGATATTCAGTTTCTAACGTATGTAAGATATTTTGAGTACTTTGCTGATGTAACTGCATTTGTTTAATGAAGTCAGCACTATAACGGCGAATACGATAAAGTGTCGGCAGCATCGTGACAAAGAATTTTTGTTTTTGCATGTCTTGTAAGGCATTATCACGATTTTGTGCCAAATGATTTAAATATAGGGGCACACTAATGGCGACAAAAATTGCAAACACAGATCCTAGCGCTTGTACCCATGCAGCGAGTTCCTGATTAAAGATTAAATCTGCCTGAGTTGCCATCTGAATCTCCTTTCAGCACAGTGACAAATTAAGTTATTGTTATATTGTTTGATATTAAACAAAATTTATTTGCATAAGGTATATATTTGTGTCGATAACTGGCATACACCTGTCTCATAAAACCGTTAAACTTAATAATCTGTCCTGCTTATTTTGAATATCATGTCTTTCAATTTAAAAACCATGATTCAGCCATTCACAGCGCTTTCGACACAGCAGAAAAAGCTGGATCGCCTGATTGATAGAATTGAACAGCAGAAGCTTGAGCTGGCACAGTGGCAGCAGGCTGAAGAAGAGATTCGACAATATACACAGCAAAATTTCATACCGGTCTATCATGAATTGCATGGTGTTTTGTTCGAGCAGCTTGAACAATTGTGGCAGCATCTGCATGAGGCAGAATTTTCCAAGGCCGAGATCGTCGTACTGGATGAAAAAATTCAATCCCTGGCGGCTTACTTAAAAGATTCACAGGCAATGTCGGTGCAGGAAGCGCATAAGGTCAATGAAATTGATAGTTACTATCAGCAGCTCAATGAACATGTCCAACACAGAAAAAATCAGAAAAAGACCAATGCATCAGAAGGTTTTTCCGAAGATCAAAATGATATAGATCAGGCCGACACAGATGTATTTGAAGAATGGGATAGTGAACATTTTCAACAAGTACGTGAGCAAGCCAGATTAAAACGCCAGCAGGAAAAACAGGCGCAGGCAGCAGCGATGGCAGAGCAGTCATTGAAAACCGTGTATTTAAAAATTGCGGCGGCCATTCATCCTGACCGTGAAGCGAATGATGTCAAGAAAATAAAAAAGACAGAGTTGTTGCAACATGCCAATCAGGCTTATGAAAAGCAGGATTTATTTGCTTTATTGAAAATGCAGCTTCAGATTGAACAAGACCGAGATCCTTCACAAAAGAGTTTAACTGCAGAACAAATCAAGCTTTATCAACTGGCGTTAGATGCGCAAAGTCAGACATTACAAGGTCAAATTGATACATTGATCAATAGGTTAGTTTGGTCATCGAAAACCAGAATTGCAGTAAAAAAGGCGAAAGGGAAAGTTCAAATTGCTGACCTGTATAAGCAGATTGATGAAGATACTTTGGCCATAAAGCAGCAGATTAAAGTAGAAAAAGAACGCTTGAGATATATCAAGAAGGTGAGTGGCTTAGAGATGTTTTTAAGGCATGGGATGCTTTAAGATTTTTTCCCTTTGGGAGATGAGCATCCTCAGAATATATTCTGAGTGCGCAAGGGAGTGAGGGCTATTTGCTATAATCATCAAAAATAAAAATTAAATTCCACATGAACAAAAAACCTGATCTCCAACTACTCATATTCGCCAAATCCATGCGCCACACCGCCACCGATGCTGAAAATATGATGTGGCAAATACTCCGTGCCAAGCGTTTTATGAATCTGAAGTTCCGTCGTCAGCACGTGATTGTGCCGTATATTGTAGATTTTTACTGTCATGAAATTGGTTTAGTGATTGAGTTGGATGGTAGTCAGCATGGAGCGGATGATGCTGTGGAATATGATGATGAACGGACGAAGTTTTTAGAGGCATTGGGTTTAACCGTTGTAAGGTATTGGAATCATGATGTGTTGGGGCGGACGGATGTGGTTTTAGAACACTTATGGCAAGTGTGCATTGAATTGCAAGTGAATAAAGGATGAAAGCTCCTTCTCCCTTTGGGAGAAGGCGGGGGAAGAGGGTTTTTTAATTGGATAAAAGCACCTCTCCCTAACCCTCTCCTGAGAGGAGAGGGAATTCCATTGTGAAATCCATGCAGACACTAAATCAAATGGCGCTCCCTCTCCCTGTGGGAGAGGGCTGGGGTGAGGGTTAAATACAAATTGACATAGCTCTAACTCTCATTGCTGGCCCTTCAATAAAAATATCCAATAAGGCATTAATAATAGAATAAGTACGATCTTTAAAGGCTAAGATTTCCGAAATTTTCGATTCTGAAATTTCGTAATCTTCTTTACTACTATTAATTGCTTCAATTAATAAAGAAATACGCTCAACAAGGGATAAGAGTGGTGTTATTACATTACGTTGTAATAAATTAATAGTTTGATCTTCATTAATTATTTTGGTGATTTTACCAATAATTATAAAATTCCCATCATTTAGCTGAGATTTAATTTTATTCGGTTGATGATTCTCCAAATCTAGATCAATGACACCGATACACTTACCATCAATACTCATTAGCATCTCTAATAAGTTGGATTCCAAATAATTTGTTTCCAGTTCGGAGATTAAGTTTTTAATAATTTCTATTAGATCATTATTAAGTTGATTTTGTGCAGGAGACTGTTTTTTTGTTTGTTGACTAGAGCTATTTTTATTAAGAAAAGGTGTTAGATATTTCAATTGTGGAGTTAGCATTTTTAAAATTTGCAACAATTCAAAGAAGTCCACTGGTTGCAAATCGGCTTTAATTCCAATGTAAGGGCTTTGTTTTAAGTCATCATTAAAATCATCAAAGTTTAAAATTAATTTTTCTTCTTGTAATTTTTTCAGTACTTTCATATGTAAAGCACCAAGAGTTAAATATTTACTCGTACTCTTTGAATAACTATTAGTATTTTGTAGATCTAATTTACCTTCTAAACTGCCTTCGGCTTTAGCTAACCATTCAAGAATTCCACTAGCTCCTATGCCACCAGAGCCTGATACAGTTTTAGTGGATTGATCATTGTTGGATTCAGAAATATTTGTAGATGTTTCGACTCCATCAAACAAGTATCCAGCACAGTTAAGTAGCATTTTTTCATTGAGATAAATAGGTTCTAATAGTTCTTTCATTTGAAATAATAAAGGGCTGAATAATCAGCCCTTTATACATAAATTAGATCAAACTAACAACACATTACAGCGCTGCAATTTGCTCCATATTCGCTTTAATCTTCGCTAATTGGTCAGCAAACTCAGCAAGTTTAACTTTCTCGCCTTCAACCACAGCCGCAGGCGCTTTCGCCACAAAACCTTCATTGCCAAGTTTAGTTGCAATTTGGTCATGCTGTTTTTGAACCTTGTCTAAGTCTTTTTGTAGACGACCCAATTCCGCTTTCGGGTCAATTAAACCCTTCATTGGAACGAATACAGACACATGACCTACAACACTTGATGAAGATAATGGTGGTTGTTCGCTGTCGCCTAAGAAGGTAATGCTTTCAACTTTCGCCAATGCTTTAAACAACGGTTCAATACGTGCGATCTGTGCTTTTTCAGCATCAGTGGTGTTTTGAAGCAGAACAGGCAACAAGCGAGCATTACCTAGACCCATCTCACCACGGATATTACGTACAGCACCAATCAAACCTTGAAGCCATTGCATATCCGCTTCAGCTTGATCATTGATGAGCGCTTGGTCAGCAACAGGGTACTGCGCCAACATAATCGTTTCGCCAGAAATTTTCAGCTTCGGCGCAAGGGTTTGCCAGATTTCTTCTGTTAAGTAAGGCATTAACGGATGAGCCAAACGTAAAGACGCTTCCATCACAGCAAGAAGAACACGGCGGATTTCAGCTTTACGTTCTACCGAGATATTTTCATCATTCAGAACAGGCTTAGTCAGCTCGACATACCAGTCACAGTATTCATTCCAAATGAACTCGTAAATCGCTTGTGCAGCCAAGTCTAAACGATACGTTGCAAATGCTGTTTGCACTGCTTGTTCTGCTTTTTGTAGACGGCTTACAATCCACTGTTCAGGCAATTCCCAAAGGTCTTGACGAACTTCTTGACCAATCACTTGTTCTTCGCAGTTCATCATCACGAAACGGGTTGCGTTCCAGATTTTGTTGGCAAAGTTACGGTAGCCTTCAACACGCTTCATGTCGAACTTGATGTCACGACCGGTGTTCGCAAGCGCACAGAATGTGAAACGAACCGCATCTGTACCGTAAGATTGAATCCCTTCAGGGAATTCTTTACGAGTCGATTTTTCAATCTTCGCTGCTTGTTTCGGGTTCATCAAACCTGTGGTACGTTTTTGTACTAAAGTTTCTAAATCCACACCGTCAATTAAGTCTAATGGGTCAAGCACGTTGCCCTTAGATTTAGACATTTTCTGACCTTCGCCATCACGTACCAGACCGTGTACATATACCGTTTTGAACGGAACTTGTGGCGTACCATCTTCATTTTTCATGAAGTGCATGGTCATCATGATCATGCGGGCAACCCAGAAGAAGATGATGTCGAAACCAGTGACCAGTACATCAGTCGGATGGAAGGTATTTAAGAAATAGTTTTCTTTATCTTTGGCTTCATCGCCAGTCCAACCTAAAGTTGAGAATGTCCAAAGACCCGATGAGAACCATGTATCGAGTACGTCTTCGTCTTGGTCTAATTGAACATCGGCAGGGATATTGTTTTTCGCACGAACTTCAGCTTCGTCACGACCTACATAAACATTACCATCTACATCGTACCAAGCAGGAATACGGTGACCCCACCACAATTGACGCGAGATACACCAGTCTTGGATGTTGTTCATCCACGCCATGTACATGTTGCTGTATTGCTCAGGAACGAATTTAATCTCGCCATCTTTAACCGCTTTAATTGCAGGCTCAGCAAGCGGTGCAATTTTCACATACCATTGATCCGTCAGTAACGGCTCAACGATGACCCCTGAACGGTCACCGCGAGGTGGTTTAAGCGTATACGGTTGGATTTGCTCTAACCAGCCTTCAGCTTCAGCTTGTTCAACTAATTTTTTACGTGCTTCAAAACGATCTAAGCCCACATATTCCGCAGGTGCAGGGATGGTTTTAGAAATTTGCTCGCCGGCTTTTGCGATGTATTCAAACTCAGCCAACACTTCAGCATTTTTATTGAAGATGTTGATGATTGGCAATTCGCAGCGTTTACCCACTTCATAGTCATTGAAGTCGTGTGCAGGGGTGATTTTTACACAGCCGGTACCGAATTCTTTGTCAACATATTCATCTTTAACAATTGCCACGCTACGACCGGTAATCGGCAGGATGATGTTTTTGCCGACAAGATGCGCATAACGCTCATCATCCAGGGCAACTGCAATGGCAGTATCACCGAGCAGGGTTTCAGGACGGGTGGTTGCGACCACGATATAATCTTTGCCATCGTGTGTGCGCAATGATTTATCTTCAAAGAAATATTTCAGATGCCACAATGAACCTGCTTCTTCTTTATCAGACTCAACTTCTAAGTCAGAAAGCGCCGTTTGTAATTTTGGATCCCAGTTAACAAGGCGTTTACCACGGTAGATCAAACCTTGTTCATGCAGTTTTACAAATACCTCTTTGACCGCATTGGATAGACCATCATCCATAGTGAAGCGTTCACGTGACCAGTCTACAGAAGAACCCAAACGACGGATTTGACGGGTAATGTTACCGCCAGACTGTTCTTTCCATTCCCAGACTTTTTCGATGAACTTTTCACGGCCCAAGTCATGACGGCTAATACCTTCTGCACCGAGCTGACGTTCTACCACCATTTGGGTGGCAATACCGGCGTGGTCAGTACCCGGTTGCCAAAGCGTATTTTTACCTGACATACGGTTATAACGGGTCAATGCATCCATGATGGCATTGTTAAAACCATGACCCATGTGCAAGTTACCAGTGACGTTTGGCGGCGGAATCATGATACAGAATGATTCGCCTTTTTCAGAGGGCTTGAAGTAGCCGCGCTCTTCCCAAGTTTGGTACCATTTTTTCTCGATCTCGGTCGGATCGTAGGTTGTCGCGATATTTTGCGCTGAATCAGTCATAGTCTAAACAGATCAAAAGTAGATGAAAAATTGGATCTATTGTAGCAAAAAAAATAGTGGATGCGGCAGCTTAACCAAATGCAAACTTTAGACAATTGGCATGCAGAGCAACTCGTCGTATGATGCAAAGATAAAAAACGCGACTCATCGCAGAAGATTAAAAAGGATAACAAGATGAGCTATAGCATTTCCCTGAAGATCCAGCCTGAAACCCATCAGCGCTTTATCGACCTTCATTCCAGATTAAATGCCGGTGATCCAGATAGTCTGGCTAAACCGCTCGGTGAAAATCTGGCCGATATGGCCTGTGAAATTATTGACCAGATTTTTGGTCAGATGGTGCAGATCGCGAAATCTCCCGACAGTGAATCTGAAAAAGTGATTCAGCACATTATTGAGACGACACGTAAATATATGCCTTGGTCGGTTTCCTTATTTGGCAATGAACGGCTCATGCCCATGGTGAATTATCTGCATCGCATGACCTATACGCATGACGGCGATATTTTTGTGCGTTATCCGGTGGAAAAGATGCTGGTGATGGAGTTACTGGGTTGTGTGGATCAGATGAAAACCGGCAATCATCAATATGTCTCGCCGGCACTCAAAGCCTTTACCCAGGTCGTTGATCAGGGCGTGACCTGTCTGATCCGTGAACCGAAAAACCTGTTGAAGTTTAATGTTGTGGTCGATAAAACCTTAAATGGGGTGATTCACCTAACCACCCAGCTCGGCTATAAACGTTTTGATAAACTCGGTAATATCTATGATGCTGATACGATGCGTTATTATTTCGAGCATTTACTGGCATTTCTGGAAGATGAAAGGCCGCACCATATTTATTAAAACAAAGGAAACAGGATTTCATGGCGAAAGTTGAAAGTTTAAATGGAAAAGTGGTCTGGATTACTGGCGCATCTTCAGGGATAGGCAAGGCGATTGCACAGCAATGTGCCGCACAGGGAGCGCAGGTGATATTGACTGCGCGCCGTCATGAAGAACTGGAAAATGTGCGCCAAAGCCTGATCAATCCGGATCAACATATTTCCATCACGGCTGATATCACCGATGAAAGTCAGGTTCGCCATGCCTATGAGCAGGTTGTGCAACAAAAAGGCCGGATTGACTGGCTGATCAATAATGCCGGACTCAGTCAGCGTGCCCTGATTGCAGAAACCACCATGCAGACTGAACGCGCCATTATGGAAGTCGATTATTTCTCGCAGGTATTTTTGACCAAAACCGTACTGCCAACTTTTCTGGCACAAAAATCCGGCCGTATTGTGTTTATTTCCAGTGTTGCAGGTTTGCTCGGTACACAATATCGCGCGTCTTATTCCGCAGCCAAAGCAGCAATTCATATGTGGGCCAACAGCCTGCGTGCTGAAGTGGCAGATCAGGGGATTGGCGTATCGGTGATTTTCCCCGGTTTTGTTAAAACCAATGTGTCCCTGAACGCTTTAAATGGTCAAGGGAAGCCACAAGGGCATGCAGATGAAGCGATTGAAAATGGTCTGTCCGCAGAAGATTTTGCCCGCCAAACTGTACAAGCTTTGCAGAGTGGCGAAGAATATATCGTGATTGGCGGCAAGAAAGAAAAACTCGGGGTACTGGTGTCGCGTATTTCGCCAAAAGTCCTGTACAAGATGATTCGCAGAACCAAGGTGAAATAGATCATCCAGACTCAATAAAAAGGGCAGTATTGCCCTTTTTTGATCGCTCTGAAAAATAAAATTAGAACAAACCTACAATTTAATTTCTGGAGGAGCTGACGCAAAGCGTGCACAACCCATCACACAGATATGCAGAAAATTACCTTTTCACTCTGGTACTTAAGTCAAAAACCGCTATGTTAGTTAAAAATAATAGTGAATTGGAATACGCTCATTCGATGAAAACACCGGTGCCAGACTATCTCAAGCATGTTTTAAGCTCCTGCCAAGACAATGATAAAGGGGCCTTGGCCGACTATATTCCTGAGCTGGCAGCAGTCGATCCAGAGAAGTTTGCTTTGGCACTCTCCACCGTAGATGGCACGATCTATTCCACCGGTGATGACGAGGCTGAGTTCACCATGCAGTCCATGTCCAAGCCTTTTGCCTATGCCTTGGCCTTGCAGAAAGTCGGCCTGACCAAGGTCATGGAAAAAGTGGGCGTGGAACCTTCGGGCGAGGCCTTTAACCAGATTTCACTGGAGAAAGACACCAATATTCCGAAAAATCCGATGATCAATTCGGGTGCCATTACTGCCCATTCCCTGATTCCCTATAAACGCACAGTATCCCGGGCGGAACAGTTGCGCCGTTTTTTAAGCGGTTTGGCTGGACGTGAACTGAGTTTTGATACCGATGTATATACCTCTGAACTGAAAACAGCGTTTCGTAACAGATCCTTGGGTTATATGCTGCGTACAGTAGGAGTATTGGAAGAAGATCCAGAAGCGATTGTCAATGGTTATATCAAGCAATGTTCAATCAAGGTGACGGTCAAAGACCTGGCGATGATTGCCGGAGTACTTGCCAACGGTGGGATTCAGCCGCAGACCGGTAAAAAATTATTGGATCGTTCTGTGGTGCGGCAAGTCCTGAGCGTGATGCTCACTTGCGGGATGTATGATGCTGCCGGTGACTGGCTGACCACGGTGGGCATTCCGGCAAAAAGTGGGGTCGCAGGCGGCATTATTGGCGTATTGCCTGGACAGGTGGGCATCGCCGTATTTTCTCCACGAATTGATGAACATGGGCATAGCGCGCGTGGGGTCGATATCTTTGAACGTATATCCCGGGAAATGGGGCTACATTTAATGGAAGGAACGCCGTCGGCACAAACCATTTTACAAAACCGTTATCTCACTGGAAAACGCGATCATGTGGTGGTGTATGAACTGCGTGGCGTATTGCAGTTTACTGAATCGGAAATGCTGCTGCGTATTTTGGAAGATGAACCGGAAGGCAAAAAACGAATTGTACTGGATCTGACCAATTTGACCCTAATTCATAATGTCGGCGCCCGCATGTTATTTGAAGGCGTGGCGCGTTTGAAAAAGGATGGTCATCCTGTTGTGGTGGTTGACTCGGAAGGAATTTTGAGTGAAGCACAGATGAAGGGTAATAAAAGAGTCGTGGTCAAAGAAAACCTGAACAAGTATCTAGAAAAATTTCAATAGACGTTCTTTCTGCTGTCTTGCTTGAGCACCGGCTGTATCCTGGAAATAAAAAAAGCCCCGATGATTCGAGGCTTTTTTAATAAATGATTTATTTAATATGTGCTGCAATGTCGCTAAAGATCACACCTAAACCATGTGCACCGGCATCCGGATAGCCCAAGCTACGGTCACCGACCGTACCGGCACGCCCCATACGTGCTACAATCTCTTGAGTCGATTCTGCACCTTTTACCGCAGCCGCTGCACCCAAGACAAAGTTTTCTTTAAAAGTCTTGCCGGTATTGGCAGACCATGAATCTGCACATGGTACTAGAGCATCAATCAGGGTTTTATCCCCCACCACGGCACCACGACCAAATGAACGCTCACCGGTCACTTGAATGCCTTTGACTGCCGCCTGCAACATTTCAGCAAAGTCAGTGACAGTTAAACTGGTTTTATCTTGAATGGCCTTACTCGCGGCACGGAAGGCTGAACCCCAGATTGGACCTGATGCACCGCCACAGTGTTCCATAATGATCATTGAGCAGTTCAGCATGAATTCATCCATATGCTGCGCTTGAATCAGACTTTGCCATTCACGTTTCAGCTGTTTAAAGCCTTTGGCCACGCTCATGCCAAAGTCACCATCGCCGGCATGGGCATCTAGCTCGCAGAAAGGCACTTCATTTTTAATAATGCAAGCCGCCATGACATCGACGACATAACGCATATTCTCAATCGTGAATTGCTCATTGCTGATTATTGCATGTTCAGGTTGGGTTTCAACTTCGGTATTGGCGCTGCGTTCAGCTGCTGCATTTTTTGCTGCAAATTCAAAAGGTAGTGCAGGTGAACCATCCGTTTTAAATGCAGGGGTATTGGCTTCTGCATCTAAATAGGTTTTCAGTTCAGCATCCAGAGCAAGTAAAGATACCGATGCACCGTTCATGTCGATACTGGTCATGTAGTTACCGACAAAAGTACGATAAATTTTGATGCCTTTACGTGCCAAATGTTCGCAAACATCGTTGTTAAAGACATACAGCTCCTGCATTGGCGTTGAACCAAAACCATTGACCAATACCGCTACTTCAGTCAGGTCAGGACGGTCAAGAAACAGGTCATCAACAATACGTTGAGCCAGTTCTTTTGATGGCAATATTTTTTCACGACGAATTCCCGGTTCACCGTGGATGCCTACGCCGTATTCCATTTCATCATCGGCAAGAGTAAAGGTTGGAGTGCCCTTGGCAGGAACGGTACATGAGCTATAAGCAAAACCAAGACTAATGACATTGTCCGCAGCTTTTTGAGCCACAGCTTTGACTTCAGGAAGTTCTAAGCCTTTTGATGCTGCAGCACCGGCAATTTTATGTACCAATACTGTACCGGCAACACCACGACGACCGACAGTATATAAGCTGTCTTTGACTGCAATGTCATCTGCTACTTTGACGTAATCCACGTTAATGCCGTCATCTGTTGCAAGCGCTGCACCATTCTGGAAATTCATCATATCGCCAGAATAGTTTTTGATGATCATCAACACGCCTTTGTCAGTCGCCACTTGCTGCAAGGCTTTATAAACCTGAATCTGTGAAGGTGAGGCAAACACGTCACCACATACGGCAGCGTCCAGCATGCCTTGACCGACAAAACCGGCATGAGCAGGTTCATGACCGCTACCCCCACCACTGATCAGCGCGACATTTTGGTGTTTTTCTTTTCGGGAAATGATTTTATAAGATTCATTAAATGCCAGTTCTGGATGTGCCAGGACAAAGCCTTTGCACATTTCGACAACGATGTTTTCAGCACCGTTCATGAGTTTCTTCATTGGAACACCAATAGTCATTGATTTGGGAGATAAATTTATTAGTCTATTATTCATGAAAGTGATGATTTTTGCTGACTTAAAAGTGTAAAAACGATCAATTAGGGAGTGATGGGTTAGAAAAGGGGCGATTTTTGATGTATACCTGTCATTATAAAGAATCCCCCTAAATCCCCCTTTGCTAAAGGGGGACTTGTCATGTAATTAAATGAATTACGTGACAATTCCTCCCTTTTTAAAAGGAGGTTAAGAGGGATTAAAAAGAGAATAAAAATGAAATAATTCAATAAAAAATAATTAACTCTAAGGTTAGTCTGGTTAAGAAAAGTAGATAATTTTTTTTATTAAATATAAGATAATATTAGTTTTATTTAATAATTTTAGAATTATGTCAAACAGTAATTTAGCATTGGATACTATAGGTCAATTTGTTAGCGTCATTCAGAGTTTTCAAAAAAAATATGTTGATAAAAAAGAAATTAATATTAATTTAATTGAAGTTTCTGAAAAGATAAAAGAGGACGGGAATCATATCTTAAAAGAGCTCAAGGATGACCAAGATCAAAGTGAATCTAAACTGAAAGTTATTTTGGATAGTTTGGAAGAAATTCAATTTTATAAAAAAAATATGAATGATCTTAATTATAAGGTGGAGACGGAAGAGCTAGATGAAGATGAATATATAAAAATCGATAAGGAAATACAAATATTAAAAGAAAACATAAAAAAATTAAATGAGGCCGGTCTAATTGTCGAAAGAGAGAAATTAAATAAAAATTTTTTTGACTGTAAAGAAATTTATACTTTCTTTGAAAATATCCTTTTATTTACTAATCTCTTAAAATCTTTGGTAAAGATTTATGAGGAAAATATAATTGAGAAAGATTTTGATTTTATTAATCAGGGACTAATAGAATCTGATAGTGTTGCATTAAAAAATATGATGGAGCTAATTAGATATAATAAATACAAAAATATGCCTTATGAATATAATTTTATTAACGATTTTTTCACTCTTGAACAGTTTTATACATTGTTAGCACTTTCTAATAATTCTTTAAAGTTTAATGGATATGAAATAAGCCAAAAAGATAAATATGATATTGAGAAATATTTTAATTTACTTAAGATTCAGAATCTTGTTTTTCTAATCCTATCTAGACTTTGTGTTATGCGAAATGATCAAGAACGCAAAGTAGCACATTATACTACTGTAGATGTCGGTGTTAAATTAGCCACAAATATCTCACATGTTAGGCTTAATTCCGTTGATTTCATGAATGATCCAACTGAAGGGAAAATATTAAAAGATTTTTTAAATTTAAAATATATAAATGATGATAATATTCATATCAACACCTTTTTAACTTGTTTTACTTTTAACCATAACTCTTTGAATCAATTTAGATTATATGGTAACACAGATGATATAGAGTGTTCAGGGTTGAGTCTTGTTTTTAAGAATTATTTTTTTGCACAAGGATTTGAAAAAGCTACAACAAGCAGGATTTATTATAAATTACCACTATTTCGTTGTATATATTTAGATTTTTTTTCAGGATATTTTGAGATTGCTAGACGAAATAAATTTACATTTTATCAGGAATATAAAGATAAAAATGTTGCTGAAAAAGCATGGAATAAATATATAAATAAAATTAATAAAGTTGAGACTATAGTAAAACAATATTTTGATGAAATGAAAAAATGTGTTGAAATATTGTATAGTGATAATGATTTAAAAGTGATTTCTTTTATTAATAATACTGTCAACCCTTTAAGATTTTTAATTAAACATTTTGCTTTTCAAGAAGAGCAGGAATGTAGAATGATGAGAATTGAAAGTATAGAGCATTCTGATGTTGTATTTGATATGGTTAATAATAAAAGTTATATAGATTATAAATTAGATGTAAATGAATATTTGACGAATATTTATATCGGAGAGAAAAGTAAGTTGAATCACACTTACTTAATTAAAGAAATTTCTAAAAAAAGTGAAAAAATCCCTAAAATAAGAATATCAGATAACCCATTTAGATCAGCTAAAAAAGATTTTATTTATAAGAAATAAAATATTAAAAATCCCCTCACTTGAGGGGATTTTTCTTCTCTAGATTAGAGGATTCTTATACCACTGAATCATCCAAATTCGGAGCTAACCAACGTTTCGCTTCATCCAGTGTCCAGCCTTTACGCTTCGCATAATCTTCCAACTGATCGCCAGAGATTTTGCCTACGTTAAAGTATTCAGTTTCAGGGTTTGCATAATAGAAACCGCTCACTGATGAAGGTGGCCACATTGCAAAACTAGAGGTTAAGTAAGTTCCAATCTTGTCAGTTGTACCTAACCAGTCAAAGAGTGGCGCTTTTTCAGAATGTTCAGGACACGCAGGGTAGCCCGGTGCAGGACGAATACCGACATACTTCTCTTTAATCAAATCTTCATTCGACAATTGTTCATCTGCTTGGTAGCCCCAGAATTCTTTACGGATACGCTGGTGCAAATGTTCAGCAAATGCTTCAGCAAATCGGTCACCTAAAGCCTGTGCCATAATTGCAGAATAATCATCGCCTTTGGCTTTGTATTCTTGCGACAGCTCTTCCGCACCAAAGATTGAAACTGTAAAACCACCCAAATAATCCTGAGCCACATCTTTCTGTGCAATAAAGTCCGCCAAAGAATAGTTGGCTTTGCCTGTTACTTTATCCGACTGCTGACGTAGATGTTCAAAAGTATGGGTCACATTGCCATTTTCATCTGCCACAGCAACAGTGTCGCTTGCCACACGGTTGGCAGGATAAATGCTGAAGGTGGCACGCGCATCGAAACGTTTATTCTCGATGATATCTTTCAGCATAATTTGTGCTTGTTCAAACAAGTCACGTGCTGCTTCGCCCACTACGTCATCTTCCAGGATTTTCGGGAATTTACCCGCCAGACTCCAAGAAATAAAGAACGGTGTCCAGTCAAAATATTCCACCAAGGTTTCAAGTGGATAATTGGTGAAAGTTTCCGAACCAATGAAGTTTGGTTTTACTGGAGTGTGTGCACCAAAATCAATTTTAAAGCCATTTTCAATTGATTTTGCATAAGACAATTTGGCAGCTTTCGGCTGCTTATTAGCTAAACGTGTACGGATTTTTTCATAATCCGCCGCATAGTCCGTTGCCAGTTTTGGTTTCATCTCGGCAGAAAGCAATTGTGTTGCCACACCGACTGCACGTGAAGCATCAGCTGTGTAGTACACACCATCATTTTGATATTGCGGTGAAATCTTCACAGCCGTATGCGCTTTAGAGGTAGTCGCACCCCCAATCATTAGTGGAATGTTAAAGCCTTTACGCTGCATTTCTTTGGCAACAAAGACCATCTCGTCCAGAGACGGCGTAATCAAACCAGACAAACCGATAATATCGACTTTTTCATCAATTGCGGTTTGCAGGATTTTCTCGCACGGCACCATCACGCCCAGATCCACGATGTCATAACCGTTACAGCCCAGCACCACGCCGACAATGTTCTTACCAATATCGTGTACATCGCCTTTTACCGTCGCGAGCAGGATTTTACCTTTGGCTTCAGCTTGGGTTTTCTCAGCTTCAATAAACGGATTCAGCCAAGCCACTGCCTGCTTCATCACACGCGCAGATTTTACCACCTGCGGCAAGAACATTTTACCGGCACCAAACAGGTCGCCAACCACGTTCATACCTGCCATCAATGGGCCTTCAATCACATCCAGTGGACGGGTTGATTTTAAACGGGCCTCTTCAGTATCCTGATCGATATACGTTGTGATACCTTTGACCAGTGCATATTCAAGACGTTTTTCAACAGATTCATTACGCCACTCAAGATTTTCTTCGGCTTTTTGCGTACCACTTTGACCACGATATTTTTCAGCGACAGCCAGCAGCCGTTCTGTTGCATCCTGACCACTTTCGCCTTGATTCTGGTTTTGAACCACATCTTCAACGGCAGCTTTTAATTCTTTATCAATGTCATCATAAATCGCCATTTGACCGGCATTCACAATCCCCATGGTCATGCCTTTTTGAATGGCATGGTACAAGAACACTGAATGAATCGCTTCGCGTACTGGCTCATTACCACGGAATGAGAACGAGACGTTAGAAACACCACCTGAAATCATGGCATGGGGTAGATTTTCTTTAATCCAGCCAGTTGCTTCAATGAAATCAACCGCATAGTTATTATGTTCTACAATCCCGGTCGCAATCGCAAACACGTTCGGGTCAAAGATAATATCTTCAGCAGGGAAGCCCACTTCATTAACCAGCACATCATAAGAGCGCTTACAGATCTCTTTTTTACGTGCTGCTGTATCGGCCTGACCATCTTCATCAAATGCCATCACAATCACTGCGGCACCATATTGACGGCACAGGCGGGCACGTTCGACAAATTCGTCATAACCTTCTTTTAAGGAAATCGAGTTCACCACGGCTTTACCTTGCACGCATTTCAAACCTGCTTCGATAATCTCCCATTTAGAAGAATCGAGCATGATCGGCACACGTGAAATATCAGGCTCAGACGCAATCAGATTCAGGAAGTGCACCATGGCGCCTTGTGAATCCAGCATGCCTTCATCCATGTTGATATCGATAATTTGCGCACCGGCTTCAACCTGCTGACGGGCAACATCGAGTGCTTCGGCGAAGTTTTCTTCACGAATCAGACGCAGGAATTTTTTCGAACCAGTGACGTTGGTACGTTCACCGACGTTCACGAACAGTGAATCCTGGGTGATGTTAAATGGTTCTAAACCGCTTAAACGACAGGCAGGCGCAATCTCAGGAATTTGACGCGGGCTAATGCCTTCCACTGCTTGTGCAATTGCGCGGATGTGATCCGGTGTGGTACCACAGCAACCACCGGTAATATTGATCAGGCCGCTTTCCGCAAATTCTTTAATGAAAGCTGCAGTTTCTTCCGGTGTTTCATCATATCCACCGAAGGCATTTGGCAAGCCAGCGTTAGGATGTGCTGAAACAAAAGTATCCGCTACATCCGACACGGTTTTGACGTGTGGACGCATCGCATCTGCACCAAGCGCACAGTTAAAACCAATCGAGATCGGTTCTGCATGACGCATCGAGTTCCAGAACGCTTCTGCGGTTTGACCGGTTAAGGTACGGCCAGATGCATCGGTAATGGTGCCTGAGATCATGATTGGCAGTTCATAGCCCAGTTCTTTAAAGACTTCTTTCACCGCAAAGATCGCAGCTTTGGCATTTAAAGTATCAAATACGGTTTCAATCAGGATGATGTCGACACCACCTTCAATCAGCGCTTTGGTTGATTCAATATAATCCACTTTTAAGGCATCAAAAGTGATGTTGCGGAAGGCTGGATCGTTGACGTTTGGAGAAATAGACGTGGTACGTGATGTCGGACCAATCACACCTGCCACAAAACGTGGTTTTTCTGGGGTTGAATATTTGGCACAGGCTTCTTTGGCCAGACGCGCGGCTTCACGGTTAATCTCGGGAACCAGATCTTGCATATGATAGTCAGACATCGAAACCCGCGTACCGTTAAAGGTATTGGTTTCAATAATGTCGGCGCCAGCTTCCAAGTAAGCTTCATGAATACCTTGAATGATTTGTGGTTGTGTCAAAACGAGCAGGTCGTTATTGCCTTTCAGATCATAAGCCCAATCAGCAAAACGCTCGCCACGGTAATCGGCTTCTTCCAGTTTATGGCGCTGGATCATGGTACCCATCGCACCATCGATAATTAAAATTTTCTTGGCAAGAAGTTCTTTTAAGGTGGCAAGTGTCGACATTCAAACTTTCTCAGTAGAAATCAAAAAACATCGTCCATATTAGCAGAATTAATGCTTGAATTCTGCGCCTCCTTTCTCAGAATGATGGATATGCATGATATGAAAACTTGATAAGTCAGTTAGAACAAGACAGGTTTTTGTTATCCGGTCTATGCAGTATTCAGCTTTAAAATGGGATCTGGCTAAAACTGGCAAAAATATATTTGAAAAATTAAGCTGATGCTTTTATTCATGAAATTGTCATATTTATTGACTATGCTCTGTACATAGAAATTATGGTCATCTTAAGCGTAGATGGAATTTCAAAGCTTTAAGCGCAAAAACAGGACACGTTTTTGAGTTCTGAAAAGCTGGAATTTTATCTTAAGTTGATGATTTATTGAATCAAACAGCAGTGTTTTACTCGGGATTAAACAGGACGAACAGCAGCAAGAAAATCTAAATTATTGCTTCATATGACAGCAGTTTGTCATATAATTGTCACAATTTAACTGAACAATAGGGGAATTCTTGAATCCTCTATTCCTGCTTGCATGAATCCTAATCAAACTCCCATAGATTCAGCACACGAGTCGGCTTCGCACAAGTCGACCAATGTTCACGTGCCGACACCAAAATTCTTTATGCTAGTTTTTCTAACTGTCATTATCTCTACTCTTATTTATATCGGTTTTCAATTGTCTGCCGATTTAGCGCATGTTCCTGCACTGGGTTTATATTCAATTATTCTCTTGGCGACGGCATTGTTTATTGCGCTGGGCTTTGAATTCGTCAATGGCTTCCACGATACTGCCAATGCGGTTGCCACGGTCATTTATACCAATGCACTTTCTGCGCCTGTCGCTGTAATGTGGGCCGGTTTCTGTAACTTCCTTGGGGTTATGGTGGCCAGTGGTGCGGTGGCTTACGGTATTATTGCACTGTTACCTGTTGAGCTGATCATGAATGTCGGCTCCGGAGCAGGTTTTGCCATGGTGTTTGCCATGCTGATCGCTGCGATTGTCTGGAACCTGGGAACATGGTTTCTTGGTATTCCTGCATCCAGCTCACATACCCTGATCGGTTCGATTCTGGGTGTGGGTATCATGAACTACATTCTGCACGCGAGTAGCGGTGCATCGGGTATAGACATGGAGCAGGTGATGAAAGTCGGTAAGGCGCTGTTATTTTCGCCTTTAATCGGTTTTGCATTTGCCGCTGTGCTGTTCTTGCTGGTGAAAAAAATCTTCAAGAAACAGGTGGAACTGTTCCAGCCACCTGAAGGTAATAAACCGCCACCCCCTTTAATTCGTGCCATTTTGATCTTTACCTGTACCGGTGTCAGCTTTGCGCACGGTTCAAATGATGGTCAAAAAGGCATGGGGCTGATCATGTTGATTTTGATTGGCTGTGTACCAATGGCGTACTCACTCAACAAAAACCTAGATCAACAGCATATCCAGACTTTTGGGCAATTGTCTGCGCAAACGGCCAATGCGATTTATCCAGACCATGCGGATATTGAAGATGAAAAAGCGCGTCAGATCATCACGACTTATATCCAAACCAAAGAAATCACCCCTGAAGTGGTGCCTGCATTGGCGAGCCTCACAGATCATTTAGGTGAAAAAGTCGGTAGCTATAGCAGCATTAGGGAAGTGCCTGAAGCACAGGTTTCAGAATTCCGGAATGACATGTACCTAAGTACCACGGCTTTCAAGCGTTTGGACAAAGCAGAAGCTTTACCTGCAATGACGGCTGAACAGGACAAAACGGTAGATCAATACCGTGACAGTCTGGATTCATTCTTGCAATACATCCCGACCTGGGTGAAAGTGGCCGTTGCTCTGGCGCTGGGTCTGGGTACTATGGTTGGCTGGAAGCGTATTGTGGTGACAGTCGGTGAGCGTATTGGTAAGCAGCATATGACCTATGGTCAGGGGATGTCTGCTGAACTGGTGGCGATGTCGACCATTGCGGCTGCGGATGGTTTCGGGATGCCGGTATCGACCACTCATGTATTGAACTCTGCGGTTGCAGGTACCATGGTGGCGAATAAGTCAGGTCTGAACTTCCAGATGGTGAAAACCATTCTGTCTGCCTGGGTTTTCACTTTACCCGCCACAATTTGTTTATCAGGTACTTTGTACTGGTTGTTACTTAAAGTTTTCTAATATTATTAGATAAGTAAAAAACGCTGCTTTTGCAGCGTTTTTTTATGAAGTTTTTTAAAATCCTCTCCCTTGGAGAGGGTTGGGGAGAGGGGGAGAATTTTGAATAAAAATAATATTGACTCTAGGAGAAGGGTAGAGTCAAGGAAATCAATTACTTCTTAAGCTTACTCAATAATCCCTTGGGTAACTTCTCTGTCGCAAAACCATACAGGGCAGCAAAAGGTAATGCAGTTCGCGCCAGATAAGCCACTCGCCACAAACCACCATGATTCGCACCCTGCATCATCAATTCCAGTGGATGATTCAGCTTCACTTCAGGATTGGCCACAGAGGTAGCATTACGCAGATCATGAATCCACAGGGCTGCCATCAGTGCATTTGTGGTTTCAGGTGCAAAAGCTTCGACATCAAACAGACTGGCACCGTTGAACGCGGCTTTTAATAGCGGATTCTTGGTGACTGAATACGTGGTTGTAGATGGAGCGATATTGATGCTGACACGTTGACCCTGAGCGCGAGCTAAAGTAGCACGCCATTGTTGAATGCGTTTGGCCAGTGCATAGTTTGGACCTTGTTCTACCACCAGACAGTCACAAATCCCATAAGACTGGTCACCAGATTGAATCAGCTCATGCGCATTTTTCTGAAAAAAGTGTTTGCGGCTTACAGTCGATACACCTTTGGAAATCAGTGTCTGTGCTTTCGAGCGCTCCGCATATTTCACTTTTGATGCTTCAATCACTTCACTTGGAACCGCATAGACATCGGTCGGGGTACACATATACATCAGGCTGGTATTGGCTTTTTGTTCGCTGACATATTTCATGATGGCATCCATCGCCATCGAAACACGGACATGCTTCTCGCCATCCAGATAGGCAATTGCGGCCAGATCCAGATCCGGCTCAAACTGTAATAGCCATTTAGCAATCTCGGGAATCTGAGTCAAAAGATTGGCACCGAGTTTTTCTTTTAGAACATCGTCAGGCGTATCTTCTGCAAGTGCTTCAGTACAGGGCGCATACAGCGTGGCATTGCCTTGGCTGATGGTATCGACAATCTTGCCCCAGACCCGGGTGCTGGGCAGGTCAATCGCCACAATATTGGCTTTCCATTTTGCCAGCCAGGTCAAAGGGCCAGCTTCAGATGCAGCACCAAACAGCACCATGGTTCGATCTGACAAATCAAACCATTCTGGGCGCGCCACACATTCACGCAGGGCATTGGCATGGCTGCTTTCCATAATACCTTGGTTTTCCCAACGTTCAATCTGCTCCAATAAGGCATAGCCTTGCAGCTTCTGGCCGTGGTAGGGCACATACCATTCTGGTGCAGCCTGACTGCTTCCCGTCAATTTAAAGCTATGTAGTTGATCGGCGGGCAAGGTGAGGGCATCTTTCAGTAAATGCTTCTGGCCATCACGGTAAAATTCAAAGGTCTGATGCGCCTGTGCCAGACCATCTTCAGCAATTTTCAGGCTGGCTTCAGGCGAGCTTAGCCCTTGCTCGACCAGTTGCTTAAAATGCACGGTATATTGTTTGCGCCAGTTTTTTTCTGATTGTGCCTGTGCAGCACTGTGCTGATTCACATTGGCCAAAGCTGCTGCGATGATCGCGCGTCCTGTTTTTGAGCTACTTGGTTTTTGTTGATTGGACTGAAGCGGAAATTGAAGACCGTCTGGTGTAGTGGACATGCAAAATATCTCGTAAATGACAGTAATTAATATACAGATGTATACATTATCGCTGCAAAATTCACTCCAAGATTGGCAATAAGTGACATCATGACTTTTTAATATATTACGAGATGTTTCAAATAAATAAGAGAGCCATGGCGCTCTCATTTATTTTTAGCGGAAATATCAAGCTTATCTTATATGTAGCCTTATTTCTCTAGCCTTCAATAACCCTGATTAAAACGGAACCTGCATCAGTTTATTCAGGAAATGCGGAATCAGGCGTGGCTCCAGAATAATGGTCATGATCACGCCGTAGGCTGCTCCCCACAAATGCGCGCTATGATTAATGTTGCTATTGCCTTTTTTGCCTGACCAGATGCTATAGGCCACATAGAGCACGGCAAAAATAATCGCAGGAACCGGTATAAAGAACACAAAAATCAGCTTCCACGGCTCAAACAGAATATAGGCAAACAGCACTGCAGAGACTGCACCTGATGCACCAAGGCTCGCCCAACGCGGATTATTTTTATGGGTCAGATAACTTGGAATAATAGCTGCAATCAGACCGCCCAGATAGAACAGAATAAAACCCAGATCATATAAATACTGACGATAAAAGCTCTCGATCACACTGCCAAAAAAGAACAGGGTAATCATATTGAATAGCAGGTGAGTTCCATCGGCGTGAATAAAACCATGGCTAATAAAGCGGTCATATTGTCCACGTTGCAGTGCCGGTGGCCAGAAAATCAGGCGATTCATCACCGTCTCTTTAGAGAAGGCAATAAAGGACACAATACAGGTGATCAGAATAATGGTAACGGTGTGATTAAAAGGTAAATCAAGCATATAAAGTAATTCTAATGGTGCCTATTTGCCAATTATGATGCCATTAAAATTGCACTAAAGTTGTACTTTTATAATAAATCCGACAATTTTAGTTGATTTTTAAAAATTCCCCCCGATCTTCAGTTAAAATAGCCGTCTGAGCTTGAGGAAATTATTGTTATGTCGACTGAGAACAGCAGCACTCCAGTTGTTGGTGAAATTCCCAACTTATTGATTACACCAACAGCACAAGAGTATTTAAAGGATTTACTGGATAAACAGAACACCCCGGGTATTGGTGTGCGTGTTTTTGTAGAACATCCGGGTACTCCTCGCGCTGAATGTTGCATGGCCTATAGTGCACCTGATGAAGTTGTACCGACAGATTATAAGCAGGAATATCCTGAGTTCCCTGCTTTTATCGACTCGCCATCTATTCCGTATTTACTTGATGCCGTGATTGACTACAACAAAGACCGTTTTGGTGGTCAGCTGACCTTCCGTGCGCCGAACTCTAAAGTGCCACGTGTGGGGCCAGATGCATCGGTAGAAGAGCGTATTACCTATGTATTGCAGTCTGAAATTAACCCGGGTCTGGCAGGCCATGGCGGTAACTGTGCACTGGTTGAAGTCAAAGAAGACCCAGAGCATGGCTTAACAGCGGTGCTTAAATTTGGTGGTGGTTGCCAGGGTTGTTCAGCGATTGATATCACCTTGAAACAAGGGGTGGAAACCACGCTAAAGCAGCATATTCCTGAATTGATGCATGTCGTTGATGAAACGGATCATAGCCAATCTGAAGGTGCATATATGAAATAAGCTGTTCTATAGAACAGTTCATTTATCGCATTCTAAAAAACCTCGAACTTTCGAGGTTTTTTTATATCTGGCTTTAAGTTTAACGAATGTTAATGATAATAATTATCAATAGTAATTGCATTTGTGGAAATCCCTGTTACACTTCGCAACCGAATAAACATGATCTCTTCATAACTCTTAGGACGTGCAAGGTATGAATAAGCCCTTCTTAAAAACAACTTTAGCTTTCGCAGTATTTACAGCAATGACTGTTTCAGTCCAAGCGCAAGACCAAGTTACTGAAGAAAAAGAGGGAATCGTACAGGCTGATGCGACCAAATTACAAACGATTGTGGTGACTGCGAGTGGACAGGCAGTTGATGTTAAATCTGCGCCAGCTTCAATTAGTGTCATTACGGCAGAAGACATACAGAAACAGCCTGTTTCAAGTCTGGCCGATATCTTGAAACGCGTGCCCGGCGTAACAGGGGGCCTAAGTTCAAATGGGGCAGGTTCAAAAATACAATTACGCGGGATGCCTGACAATTACACGCTGATCTTAATTGATGGTAAACGTGTGGGCTCTTCTCGAGATACCAATTATCGTGCAAACCTAGGACATCAAGATCTAAACTGGGTGAGACCAGAAATGATTGAACGCATTGAGGTCGTACGTGGACCCATGTCTTCTTTATATGGCTCTGATGCGATGGGTGGAGTGATCAACATCATTACCAAAAAAATCCCTTCAGAATGGGGTGGCTCATTGACCTTAAACCATACCATGCCAACGACATCTTCGGATTTAGGGCGAACCATTCAATCAGGACTCGTGGGATATGGCCCTTTAACCGATACATTAGGTATGCGTGCGACAGTCGGGATCACTGAACAGGAAGCGGATCAAGGTTATCAAATCTCTGACCGTAATCTTCCCGGAATGGCAGGAAGTAAAGCAACCGGACAATCGGGTAGTCGTGATCAGAATGCGAACTTAAAGTTTGACTATACGCCGAATGATATTCATAGCTTATCTTTAGAGCTGGGTTATGGCTTGCAAGAGAATAATGCCTCGACCACGCCTCAGGTGGTGGATGGTAAAGAACAGGCTTTATTAGCATGGGGTCCATCTGAGTTAGAACATCGTTCAGTGTCTCTATCACATGATGCTCAATGGGGTTTTGGTGATTCAAAAATTACGGCTTACTACAATGATTATGATCAAAGTCAGGTGACAGAGACTGGGCCGACCACACAAAAATCCAAGGAAAGCATTGTAGAAGCTAATCTCAATATTCCGTTTAAATTAGGTGTGGAGCATGTTGCGACAGTGGGAGGTCAATGGAAATCAGAAGAACTGGTTAATACCCGTAATATTGGGCTGGCTATTCCAAGTTATGACGGCAAAGAATATGGTTCAGAGCTAGAAGGAGATACTTGGGCATTGTTCGTTGAAGATAAAATTGTTTTTAATGATCAAGTCAATTTGACCCTTGGTAATCGTTTTGATCATCACGATAAATTTGGCACACATAATAGTCCACGTGCTTATTTGGTGGTGCAACCAAATGATGCATTGACCATTAAAGGTGGTGTTGCTCAGGGCTTTAGAGCTCCTTCACTCAAAGAGAATACTGCAGGTGCAGCGACGCGTTCAGGGGGGAATGGATGTACATCCTTGAAACCTTTAGGCTATGTATCGGGCGGATGTTATATGGCGGGTAATGCAGACCTGCAGCCTGAAGAAAGTACCAACTATGAACTTGGATTTAATTTTGCTCAAAATGATTTTGATCTCGGTTTAACTTATTTCCACACAGATTTTAAAAATAAAATTGAATATCGTGCTTTAGGAGAAATTAATGGGGTGTGGTGGACACAATATCAAAATGCTGAAAAAGCGCGTGTACGGGGCTTGGAAGCAAGTGTGGCATTACCACTTTTAGAGAATTTAAGCTGGAAGACCAATGCAACCTATTATTTTGAATCAAAAAACTTAGTGACTGGCAGAAATCTTTCAACGATTCCCGAGTTATCCGTTTATAGTGCACTCAACTGGACTCCCACTGATCCACTTTCATTGGAACTTGCAGCGCAATATACCGGTGAACAATATACGGCAAGTATTGAAGATACGGTGGTGATGCAAAAACCACATACGGTATTTAACTTATCTGCGAATTATGAAGTGAACGATCAAGTGACTGTTAGAGGTGGTCTCAATAATTTATTTGATAAAAAATTAGTAAATGCTTCAAATGATTATTATCTGGATCGTCAGGAAGTCTTTGTCGGACTGACCTATAACTTCTAAACAATTTAAAAAGCCGCTCTCGAGCGGCTTTTTAAGCTTTATACTTTAAGAATCTTCAAAGTATCTTCTGAATAATAAAACTGTTCCAGATATCTGCGTGTACGTTCACGTAAATGACCTTGTGAAACCATCTGTTGAATGATCGGGTTCAACAATTGCTGTAACTCATGCTGGATTAAGGCTTCATCAATATTCAGATCACGCAGCAAGCTGTCAAAAGTATGTTCCTGATTGCGTACATACCAGGTATGAACTCCATCATGAACTTGCTGTTTTAGATAATCCGTCTGACGCAAATGATCCCAGATCTCATGTCCTAAACCGACTGTCTGATTTAAATCCTGAAGCTCAATATAATTTTTCAATACCGATACCGGCATATCTTTAATTTTATGCCAGAGATTGGCCTGAAAATGATAGAGTTTTTCATCATCAAAGTGCTGGTTCAGCACATGTTCACTCATCTGGCTCAGTTTTAAAATATTCTTTTGCAGATAACGCGCAATAGTACTGTCCAGGTCCGTATCGGTGACATTTTCCAGTACCGACTTGCCCATTTTCATAAAACGGGAAACCCCGGGCACGTTTTTAGCGATGACAGAATTATCCAGATAATCCTGAATGGAATGCTGGATCAGTTGCGTGATCATGGCCGAAAATGCCGGATTATTCACGACGGTCTTAATCAGACGCTGACGATGGCCACTTTTACTGGCAACATATTGTGCGATTTTATCCACGGTCAGGACTGGAATCACATCGGCAATTTTGGTCGTATCGTTGGCCGGATGTACCAGTGCAAAACGGATATGCTCAGCAATCTGCTCAATCAGAAAGCTGCTGGCAGCAGTATCCAGAATCTGTTTTTGTAAAAGCTGATGAATCAGATCACAGCTCCATAGATCTTTCAGGTTCTGTTTACGCAACCACAGATAAAACGCATGAAACTCAGTTTGAATCGTTTCAGATTGAGAAAATGCCTGATCGAGAAAATCAAGTTGAGCATCGATCAACTGCTCAATCATCGGGTGTTTCTGCATAACGGCTCTGAAACTTAATTTAAAGGAATGAGTTTATCAGCAAGCGGGTTTTTTAGGGTCTGGGTCTTGGCCAGAAAAGGCAAATAATGTTGTGCCACCTGTTTTTCTGCTTCCAGAATCGGCATATGCCCGACATTGTTCAGAATCACCGGCGTTTCGGCACGTTTCAACAGGGCATGCAGTTCTTTAACCACTTCGACATTGATGATCCGGTCCTGTCTGCCCCATAAAATCAAGGTCGGTGCTTCAACTGTGCGGGTCAGGCGGGCAAAGGTTTCTGGTGTATAAATCCGGTTCAGCATCACGACCTGATCAATCGATTTACTGGTCTGCTCAGAACGTGAAATCAGCAGTTTTTCCTGTGCATACTGGAGCTGATAAGGAATCACCGGCGGGTTCTGCATCAGCTGTCTGGAGACATCTTGCAGATCACCGGGCTTGCTGACGATTAGGTCTTTTAGGGCTTGCGGGTCTTTGGTATAGGGCGTATTGCCCATTTTATACAGGCCGGCACTATTGATTAAAAACAGGCTTTGCGTATCGAAGGGATATTGTGAGGCATAGACCGTGGCAATCGATCCCCCCAGGGAATGTCCGGCAATATGTAAATTCTCGTCTACATTTAAGGTTTCAATGAATAAACGCATCTGAAAAGTCACATTGGGCACAGAAACATCGAAATTCTCCGGAACCTTGGTATCGCCGTTGCTCGGCAAGTCAGGAATAATCACATGATAATGTGGAGTCAGAAACTGTGCGACCCGATTCCAGTTATCTCGCGTTCCTGCCAGACCATGAATCAGCAGAATTGAAGGCTTGTTCTTTGCACCACCTTCACTGTAGCTCCAGGTCACATCACCGATTTTAAGTGTCTTGGATTGAAGTCCAGCCTGTGTTCGTTCCTGCAGCAGATGTTGTTGTAATATTTTGGCAGGCTTTTCATTCGGCTGGCTAAACATATATTGACTATGTGCAAAGCTCGGCAATGCCATCGTAAACGCGACTAAGGTCGAGCAGATTATTTTCGAGCGCAACTTTATTATTTTCTTCATTGGCACATTCCCCAAAAAATACACAGCGAGCAAATTGCTCAAATACTTCCATGTTGTAAATTTGCTATTTCAGTCAAATAAAAACATTATTCTTCATTCTATTTTAAATCAATCCTGGCGCTTGTCACCCATTAGTTTTTTGCTGAACAGCATTGAATGATTTGAAAATGTGATGTGCTGCACATAAAACCCCTGCTGAAATGAAATTAGATAAATGTTAAAAATTTAAGCAGCTAAGATTTTTTGCAAGTGACATTCAAAAAAACTGGCAGTAAAATATTGCAACTAAAACATCGGTGATAGAAAAGAATGCTCACAGCTCAAGAAGCTTTAGAACGTCTTAAACAAGGGAACCAACGTTTTGTCAGCGGTGATACCTCGCATCCAAAACAACTGAGCCACCAACAGCGCGCAGAAATGGCAGAGGATCAGAACCCATTTGCAATTGTACTGGGCTGTTCAGATTCGCGTGTCCCGGCTGAAATGGTTTTTGATCAGGGTCTCGGTGATCTTTTTGTGATTCGTGTTGCAGGCAATATTGTCGCTCCATCACAGGTCGGGAGTGTTGAATTTGCGGCGGAACGCTATGACTGCGCTATTGTTGTAGTCTTAGGTCATAGTCATTGTGGCGCGATCCAGGCCACCATTGATACCTTAATGTGCCCAGATTGCCCGCCGTCGGCAAACCTGATGTCGATTGTGAATCGAGTACGTCCTTCAGTTGAAACCTTAATGCAAACTGAACTGAAAAATGACTTGGCAAAATTGTCCAAGCATGCCGTGCGTTCTAACGTATTTGCATCGGTTAACCAACTACGTCATGGTTCAGCAGTATTAGAAAATCTGATTGGTCAAGGACAACTCAAAGTGGTCGGTGCTGAATATTCACTGGAAACAGGTGAAGTATTGTTCTTTGATTTTTAGGCAAAATTTATTTAAATACAATCTAAAATAACTTAAAGGCGCTTTATAAAGCGCCTTTAATGTATGGATAGGCATTATTTAGCAGGATGGTTTGTGCCTTGGCATTTGGATGAATCAGATCCTTTTGCATCAGGGTTTTATTGCCGGCCACACCCTGCATAAAGAACGGTAACAATTTCACCTTATATTGCTGGCTCACTACCTTATAATTATTTTCAAAGGCCTTGCTATAGGCCTGTCCATAATTAGGCGGCATCTTCATACCAAATACCACGACTTTGGCCTTGGCTTTCTGGCTTTGCTGAATCAGGCTGGCTAAATTTTTTTGAATCATTTGCGGCGGCTGTCCGCGTAAGCCGTCATTACCCCCCAACTCAATCACCACAAGGTCTGGACGATGCGTCTGCAACAGTTTCGGCATTCTGGCCAGCGCTCCACTGGTGGTTTCTCCACTGACACTTGCATTGACCACTTTATGCTGTTTCGGATACTGTTGCTCTAAACGCTTTTGTAATAAATGTACCCAGCCTTGTTGTGGCTGAATACCGTAACCAGCACTTAAACTATCACCTAAAATCATAATCGTCTTTGCTGATACTCCGAGCGGTAACAGGCACAGACTGAGCAAAAACAAGTAAGACAATACCCGAGTTTTCTGATTAAGATCTTTCATATAGGACACGTATGATTCAAAGTAGCAACGATTCGAACATCATGCCACAGGCGATTATTTCTGCCCAGAAATTGACACAAAAGATACAACTTTCACAAAAACAGCTGACTATTTTTGAGGATCTTGATCTGGAGATTATGGCAGGCGAGCAGGTGGCAATTACCGGTCGTTCCGGCTCGGGAAAATCCACATTGCTAGGCATTCTGGCAACGCTGGATCAGGCCAGTTCAGGCCAGCTCATCGTCAGTGGCGAGTCGGTTTCTACCTTGAATGAAGAACAACGTGCGTTGGTGCGCCTGAAAAATATCGGGTTTGTGTTTCAGTCTTTTCAGCTCTTGCCACATCTGACTGCCCTTGAAAATGTCATGTTGCCACTGCGTTTACAGCCCAGTTTCAAATATGCAGAAGCTGAACAAAAAGCCTTGGCGCTACTGCATAAAGTTGGTCTGGATCGGCAGGCACAACAAACCCCGAAAGTCCTGTCTGGCGGGGAGCAGCAGCGTGTCGCGATTGCCCGGGCATTGGTCAGTGAACCGAAAATTATTTTTGCCGATGAACCCACAGGCAATCTCGACGGTGAAACTGCCAAGGAAATTGAACAGCTTTTGTTTCAGTTGAATCGGGAACTGGGTACGACCTTGGTGCTGGTGACGCATGACCGCAAACTGGCACAGCAATGCCAGCGACATTTTGAACTGCTGAATGGCCAGCTGATTGAACATCCGAGTGGAGGATGAGATGAACCCTTTATTTCGTCCTCTACTCACACAAAGTTTTAAAAGTACCGGAATTTATCTGTTAATTATTGCCTTAACGCTGGCGATCAGTGCAACAACAGCACTCAAGTTTAGCAATGAACAGATTCAAAATGCAGTGGCCTTGCAGGCCGCAGAAATGCTGGCCGGTGATCTGGTACTTTCGGACAATGAGCCTCTACCAAAAGAATGGCGTGATCAGGCCAAACAGCTGGATTTACAGCAGTCAGAAGTCACTTTCTTTAGCACCATGGCCTATACCGATGAACAGTTTGTCATGGTCAATGTCAAAGCCATTGATCAGGCTTTTCCCTTGCGTGGCGAGCTGCAGCCTGCAAAAACGAAGATTCAATCGGGTGAAATCTGGCTCAGTCCACGGGCTATGGACCTGCTCAAAGTCAAACTGGGCGATCAGCTGAATATTGCCGATGCGGCGTTTAAAGTCACAGCCAAGATTGAACAGGATTCTAATCAGGAGCTCGGATTTTCTGGCTTTTCGCCAACGGTGATTATCTCCCAGGCGGATGTGGCGCGAACCAATGCGATTCAGGTGGGTAGCCGGATTGAATATCGCTTGCTCATGGCGGGTTCTCCAGACAGTACGCAAGAATATGAAGCTTTATTTAAGCAGCAGCTCAAATCCGAAAACGGCTCGGCTGAAACGCCAGCAGAAGTGCAGGGACAGGAATTTGAAGAGCAAAGCAGTCTCCGGTTACGCAATGCCAGTGAGGGCAATACCCGCTTAATGAAGCCGATTGCCAACCTGGATACCTTCCTGCAACTGGCCAATATTCTGACCATTCTATTATGTGGTATCGCGATTGCTCTCACTGCGCAGCGTTATGTCCAGCAGAATCAAGATCATATTGCCTTGATGCGTTGTATCGGTGCGACCAAACAGCAGATTTTATCGGCTTATCTGGCCTTGCTCGGTACAGTACTGCTGATTGCCATGTCGATTGGTACGGTGGTCGGCATTGGTCTGGGTTATGGGTTATTACAGTTAATGCTGCAACTGATTCCCAACTTAGAAATTGAATTCTCTGCTATGGCGATGCTGCTCGGGCCATTACCAGTCGCGATGCTGACCAGTGCGGTGGTGCTGTTGGGCTTTGTCATGCCGAGCCTATTGCAACTGTTGAACACGCCACCAATTCGGGTAATTCGCCAGCAGGAAAAATCAGTGCAATCCATGCTGTGGATGCTGCTGACCGGAACGCTGAGCCTGATTATTTTTAGCGTGATTCTAACCGAAAATCTGCTCCTGACTGCCTGGGTAATTGGCGCGATTATTGTGTTATGTGCAGTGTTGTATCTGACGGTATGGTTGATCTTAAAACTGCTGCGCAATCAGAAACTGAATCTGTCAGCCTATGTACGAACACCATCTCAAACAGCCTTACAGATTACCGCTTTGGCCTTGGGTCTCAGTCTGATTACAGTATTAGCCGTATTGCGCACAGACCTATTAGAGCGTTGGCAGCAACAGTTGCCGCAAGGTACACCAAATCAGTTTGTGTATGGTTTGCCACCGTTTGACATGCCAGATCTAAAAGCTCAAATTGAGCAAAATGGCTGGAAAAGTACACCGCTTTATCCGAACGTTCGTGGGCGTCTGGTGGCCAAAAATGATCAGCCTTTTGCTCCAGAATTAGTCAAAAGCAATAATACTTTAAAACGTGAGCTGAACCTGACCCAGTCCGACAGCTATCCACAGGATAATGTGATTATTCGTGGTGACGCAGCTTTGCAACAGGTCGGCACGGTATCGGTCGAAGCCAATACTGCTGAAGAATTAGGCATCAAGATTGGCGACAAGCTCAGTTTCAGTTTGCCCGAAGGTGTGTTGGAAGCGAAGGTCATCAATTTAAGAACGGTCGAGTGGGAAAGTTTTAGTCCGAATTTCTTCTTTATTTTTGCCCCGAATAGCATGGATGCCAATGCCGGAAGTTATCTGGGCAGTTTCTATGTGCCGGAACAAGATAAGGACAAACTGGTGTCTGTGATCCAGCAATTTTCCAATACGGTGTTTATTGATGTCAGCCTGATTCTGGAAGAGATCAAGCGTATTGTGAATGTACTGGTGCAGATCGTGACGATTCTGGCCGTGTTGGTTAGTATCTCCGGTTTTCTGGTACTGATGGCTTGTCTGAACCTGCTCATGGATGAACGCAAACGTGAAGTGGCCTTGCTACGGTCATTTGGCAGCTCCAAACAAAAACTGAAAACCATGATGAGTCTGGAAATTGGTTTTATCGGACTGTTTGCCGGAGTGGTTTCCTGTCTGTTTGCCGAAGTGATTAGCGCAATCGCCAGTTATCGTATGGATTTAATGATTCAGCCACACTGGGAAATCTGGATTATCCTGCCGATTTTCATGACTGTGTTATGTGCGCTGATTGGCCGTTATCGTCTGAGCTATCTGTCGGACATTCCGCCCTTACAAAGCTTGCGTGAGATGAATCAGTAAGATTCATCTCCATGGCTTTTTAAATTCGCTGGCATTTAAAGCGGTAATGATTTAAAGCTGCAATTGTTGTCGCATCAGGTCGAGAATATCTTGCCACAGTGGGCGAATTGCTTCGATCAAGGCCAAGTTATGTTGATAAAGCAGCACACAGAGGCCGAAACCGATCACTAAAGCGATCAGATTGATCATGCGGCTATGCTGCATTTTTTGTCCGGCGTACCACAGCAAGGTTAAAAAAGCGCCCATCAACATGCCGCCAATATGTGCTGCATTGTTGATTCCGCTGATCATAAAGCCCATGGCCAGGTTCAGACCCATCACCATCACCAAGGTCTTTTTATCCAGAATAAAACGTTGCTGGGGCAGCATCGGCAACAGGGCCAATACCGTCAGTGAAGCGCCGAGTCCCATCACCGCACCGGATGCACCGGCACTGACCGCCGGCAATAAACTTGGGTTGGCCACACCCCCTGCAATCAGATCATAGCTGTCCTGAATGTTCATATAGCCACTGAGCAAACTGCCCATTAAGCCGGCACACAGGTATAAGCCAATAAAATACATCCGGCCAAACAGTTGTTCGGCAACACTACCAAAAATATACAAGGCCCACATATTCAACATCAGGTGAATCAGGCCAAAATGGAAAAACATGCTGCTAAACAAACGCATGGGTTCCGCTAAATAGGTTAAAGGTGCATAATCGGCACCCCAGAGAATCGCATCTCGGGTACTCGGCTGGCTGATATCCATACCATTGATGGCCTGCCAGCCAAATAATCCGACATTAATCGCGATTAAAATGGCCGTGATCCACCAGAGCTGCATTTCAAGTTTGCGGTGTACGACAGGGGGAGCGTATTTAGACATGCTATTTTTTTTGCTGTGATTGTATATTTCGAATAAGCTTAACACGAAAAATCAAATTTTCAGGAGTAACGCACTGACATGAAAGCCTTTCTGATCCGCACGATATTAGTCATCGTCAGTGTGATTTTACTGATTCAATTGTGGATCTTTGCCAGTCTGGCCTGGTGGCGAACCAATCCGGTCAATACCACCATGATGATGCGGATTGATTACTGGACGGAACCTTCCAAAGCCATTCAACATCAATGGCGTCCCTATGATGAGATCAGCCTGAATCTGAAACGTGCCATTGTCACTGCCGAAGATGGAAAATTCATTCATCATCATGGTTTTGACTGGGACGGCATTCAAACTGCGCTGAATAAAAATCGGGATCAAGGCCGGGTGGTGGCTGGGGGTTCTACCATTTCCCAGCAACTGGCCAAAAACCTATTTCTGGTTAATAAGCGTTCATTTGTACGTAAAGGCCAGGAAGCGGTGGCGACCTGGATGATGGAACGGATGTGGTCGAAACAGCGGATTCTGGAAGTCTATTTAAACTCGATTGAATTTGGTGACAATATCTATGGCGTGGAAGCCGCAGCCAAACATTATTTTGGCAAAACTGCGCAAAGCCTGACCCAGGATCAAGCGATCTTTCTGGCGGCCATTCTGACCAATCCAAAATATTTTCAGGATCATCGCAACTCCTCTGCCTTAAATGCACGCAAGCGCATGATTCAGCGGTATATGCGTTATGCAGAATTACCTTAAATAATTATTTAAAGAAAAAGTATTTAAAGAAAAAGCCCAGTTTTTGGGCTTTTTTTTATGAAATTGTCATCAATTTGAAGCATACTTGAGCTGATAAGCACAATTTTAAATCCGCATAGGTTTGATATGACTACGGCAGCCAGCACTACTTCAGCACAGCCCGAATATACATATAATGATCGTTATATAAATCGTGAACTGTCTATTTTAGACTTCCATTTACGCGTCCTGGAACAGGCTGTCGATCCTTTACATCCCTTGCTTGAACGCATGAATTTCCTGTTAATTTTCTCGCGTAATCTGGACGAATTTTTTGAGATTCGGGTCGCAGGAATGATGGAACAGTTAGATTTGGACAATGAAAGTCGCAGTCCGGATGGCCTGACCCCAAAGCAGGTGCTGGAACAGATTTCCAAAACTGCACATACTGCGATTGAACGCCAGTACCGTATTTTAAATGAAGAAATTTTGCCAAAACTGCGTGAGGAAGATATCTGTTTCTTGCGCCGTGGTGAACTGACTCCGGCACAATCGGCCTGGGTGAAAAAATATTTTCAGGAACAGGTTGCGCCCGTCCTGACGCCAATTAGCCTAGACCCTGCACATCCGTTTCCACGTCTGGTGAATAAGTCACTGAACTTTATTGTGACTCTCGAAGGTAAAGATGCCTTTGGCCGTCAGATTGATCTGGCTGTGGTGCCAGCGCCACGTTCGTTACCACGCGTGGTACGTCTGCCAGATGAATTAACCGATGGCAAAGAGCATCATGTGATGCTGTCCGCGATTATTCATGAACATGTTTCAGATCTGTTCCCGGGCATGACAGCGACCGGTTGCTATCAGTTCCGTGTCACGCGTAATGCCGATCTGGCCTTGAATGAAGATGTTGAAGATTTGGCTAAGGCACTTAAAGGCGAACTCAGTTCACGCCGTTTTGGCCGTGCTGTACGTCTGGAAGTGACAGAAAACTGTCCGCAGCATATTTATGAATATCTGCTGAATGAATTTGATCTGGAAGAAGAGCAGCTTTATAAAGTCGCAGGCCCAGTCAATCTGGCGCGCTTACTGTCTAATTTCAAGCGCCCGCATTTACGCTATGATTCACATACCCCGATCATTCCCAAAGTACTGAAAAAATCTGAAAATATTTTTAGTGCCATGCAAAAACAGGATATCTTGCTGCATCATCCGTTTGAGTCTTTTGCACCGGTCATTTCATTGTTGCGTGAAGCTGCACGTGATCCACAAGTGCTGGCGATCAAACAGACCTTGTACCGCAGTGGCCCGGATTCTGAAATCGTGCAGGTGCTGGCGGAAGCTGCCCGCAATGGCAAGGAAGTCACGGCCGTGATTGAATTGCGTGCACGTTTCGATGAAGAATCCAATATCGAAGTGGCCAATGTCCTGCAAGAAGCCGGTGCGGTAGTGGTCTATGGCATCGTTGGCTATAAAACCCATGCCAAAATGATTCTGGTGGTACGCCGGGAAAATAATAAACTGGTGCGCTATGTGCATCTGGGAACCGGCAACTATCATGCCGGCAATGCGCGAATCTATACCGATTATGGTTTGCTCACCACGGATAAAGACCTGTGTGAAGATGTGCACCGTATCTTTCAGGAGCTGACCGGTATGGGAAAAATGGCCAAGCTGAAAAAGCTGTTACATGCGCCATTTACCTTACATACCCAACTCATTAATTATATTGATAATGAAATCGTGAATGCCAAAGCAGGCAAGCCGGCGCAGATTATTGTCAAAGTTAATGCGCTGACCGAGATGCAATTGATCAATAAACTCTATGAAGCTTCTCAGGCCGGGGTACAGATTGACCTGATTATCCGCTCGATTTGTAGTTTGCGTCCGGGATTGCCAGGTTTGTCTGAAAATATTCGGGTACGTTCGATTGTCGGGCGTTTCCTGGAACATACCCGCGTGTATTATTTCAGCAATAACGGTAATGCACGGGTTTACTGTTCAAGTGCAGACTGGATGGATCGTAACCTGTTTAACCGGGTCGAAGCCTGCTTCCCGGTAGAAGATGAAGTGTTGAAAAAACGCATCTATCAACAGGGGCTACTTAACTATCTGAAAGATAATCAGCAATCCTGGTTATTACAAGGGGATGGAACCTGGCTGCGGGCACAGCTGCAAGAAGGTGAAAAGCCACATAATGCTCAACGCATTTTATTGGACTTGTTTAAATAAATGATCTCGAGAGGCTGAAAATTCAGCCTCTTTTCTATCCAGAAAATAGCATTCAAGGGTTTTAATCAGAGGATATCAGCAGTTTGAGATAGATCTGTTTGACCTGGGCATACATCTGATAGTCAGTCAGCTGGAGCTGGTGCTGTATGTCTACTGGGGTTTTTTGCTGGCTGAGTAAGTGTAAGAGCTGCAATTCGGTTACCTTGAGACAGGTTTTGTCAGTGAGCTGGTACAGGATATGTTCTGCCAGTTCAGCATGGATATAGGCACCGCCACGCAAGACAATTTTCAGGCTTTCAGCAAACTGGATGAATGAAGCCTGAGATTGGATATAGCTATTTGCACCAGATAAGATTGCTGAATAAATGAGTGCTGTGGATTCACTCTTGAGTACGGCAACTACAGGTGTACTTGGGTTATGCTGTTTCATCTGACCGATGAAATGAATCTGTAAGGCTTCTGTCAGGTGATAAAGAATCAAGTTAGGCAGATGTTCGGCAATCATCTCTTGTGCAGATTGGAAATTGTCTGCATACAGCAGCATATCTGGTTGATAGCCCAGTTGTTGCAGCACAGTCTGAGTTTTGGACAGGTCCAGGTCAGTAGATGAAGCGATGACTAAAACCGGTGCAGGCAAGAGGGCAGCCAATAAGCTCAATCCTGTTGATTCTGAGAGAAGGCTATACTGTGGATGAAGCAAAATAAAATAAATATCCCAAAAAATAGGGATTTAACGATAATTACCTCATCTTCGTCTTAAATAGCATTTATTACAGATTAAAACCAATGACAGCAACAGTCAGTTTGAGACTTTAGCAGGTCTATGATGGTTGGCTATATCCACTTTGAGATATAAAAAAAGGAGCAACGGGTGTGCTCCTTTTAATCATCTAAAATTTTAGCTCAAGCAGCATTGTGCTGAGTGATTTTTTGGAAAATCTGTAATAACACATCAAACTCGCTTTGTAGCGGCGTACTTTTACGCGTCACCAATGCCAGGGTGCGACTTGGCGCAGAGTTGATTGGCTTGACCAGAATCTCAGGGTTGGCTTTGATCATATTGGTATAAATCGCAATTTCTGGCAATAAAGTAAAACCAAGATTTGCAGAGACCATTTCGATTAAAGTCGGCAAAGAGCTGGCTTTTAAACGATGATCATTTTTACGCTCACCAATCGGGCAGGCACTCAGGGCATGATCACGCAAACAATGACCTTCCTCAAGTAGCATCAGGCGAGACAGATCCAGATCTTCCAGAGAATTCGCGTGCGCAGCGTGTTGATCTGATTTTTGATAAACCAGATACAGATTCTCTTTGGCAATCTCGGCCACTTTCAGGCCACGTGTATCGAAAGGTAGCGCCAAGGCCACCATATCCAGGTTGCCATGTTCCAGTTTTTCTACAATTTTCTCGCTTTGTGCTTCATGCAGATGCAACTGGATTTTTGGTAATTGTTTATGCACTTCTTCTAGCAGCTGTGACAGCAGGAAGGGAGCAATCGTAGGAATCACGCCAAGATGTAAATCACCGGTTAAGGGTTCACTCATCTCACGACTTAAGCGCATCAAGTCCTGAGCATCAGCCAGTAGAACACGTGCGCGTGCAACCACTTGTTCACCAAGAGGCGTTAAACGAACATTCTGGCGGTCGCGTTCAACAAGTACGCCACCGAGTAAACGCTCCAGCTCCATAATGCCGCCAGACAAAGTTGACTGGGTGACAAATGAGCGGCGAGCAGCTTCTGTAAAATGTAGCGTCTCTGACAGTGTTACGAGGTATGACAGCTGTCTTAAGGAGGGTAGTGCAGCCATAGTGTCCTAATGTTTATGATTTAAAATGATCAGCAAATAATTCGCTAAGATATGGAATAAAATGCGGTGGGATATCATGCCCCATTCCATCAATTAATTCAAATTTAGCCCCTGGAATCGCTTTTGCAACGGCCTTGCCATGACTAGGAGGCAGCAATCGATCACGAGCACCATGAACCACCAGGGTCTCTTGCTTGATTTGCTTGTTCAGTTGCAGCAATGAACCTGTACATAATATTGCTAAAAACTGTTGAAGTACACCGGCAGGATAGTAACTTCGTTTATATAATTTACGTGCGGTCTGCACCGCTTCCAGATGATTGACATAACCTGGCGAACCGATGATGTTAAACAGTTTTAGACTATGATCTACAATACCATCTTCATCTGTTGAAGCCGGTTTGTCAATCAAACTAAAGAGTTGCTTGGGAAAGGGCGGTGGCAACAGCGGCTGATTGTTGCTGGTAAACAGTAAACCCAGTTTTTTGACTTTGTCTGGATAGCGTGCCGCCAGAATCTGGGCAATCATGCCACCCATGGATGCACCCAATACATCAACCTGATCCAGCCCCATTTTTTCAATCAGCAGACTGACATCTTCAGCCATATCATACAGGTCATAAGGTGCACCCTGATTGCCCAGACCGAGCACAAAACGGCTCATCATTTTCAGGGTGTTCAGGCGTGGACCCTTGTTATGGATTTTTGAAGACAGGCCAATATCGCGATTATCAAAACGTACCAGATGGAAACCTTGATCAATCAATGATTTGCAAAAAAAGTCAGGCCAGTACAGCACCTGCGCACCCAGTCCCATAATCAGGAGCAGCGTAGGATTTTCCGGATTTCCGCCCACCTCGACATGTAATTCCACACCATTACCCAGATCAACTCTGGTTTCACGCATGAAAGAACTATATGGAGAAAGATTAAACTGTAATGCGCTGTGCATAATTGCTGTCCTAATTAAAGGATATTTTGTTTAAAAAATATCCTGAGTATTAAACCTCTAAACCACAGCAGGAATCAAGTCAGGAACCTGCTTGGTCAAAGACAGACGTTGTTTGCCCGCAGTTGCACCCAAGAGTACAAAGCCACGTAAAGTGCCGCTACCGTCGATGGCTTTGGCCAGCATGCCATCTTCCAGCTCTTCAGTTTCCCAGGTGACCTCAACATCGACTGGTGCAGGCAGGACAGTTAAAGGTGCAGCAGGCGTTTTCACTGCCACTGGCATAGCCGGATAATGTACAGCCGTATGTTCGCCATTCAGGGTTTTTGCCAGCGCGCGCGCCTGTTGCATGATGGGCATGACATAAGGCAATAAGGTACCATTCACTTCAGCACAGTCACCTACAGCATAAATATCGGCATGATTGGTTTCCAGTTGCGCCGTGGTTAAAATTCCACGACTGGTATGAACATCTGCCTGTTTGGCCAAAGAGATATTCGGCTGTAGACCTACCGCAGACAAAACCACATCAGCAACGAGAGACTGACCATTGGCCAGCATGACCAAATAGTCACCATTTTCAGCACGAGAGACCTTCTCGACCGTGGTGCCCAAGACGAAATGAATGCCGGTTTCTTCAAGGTTTTTCTGGAAGGCCGTTGCAACATGTTCAGGTAATAAACGGCCCAGCGGTTGAGGTGCCAGATCGATCACTGTGACCTGATGCTCGGTATTTTGCAGGTCATTGGCAAATTCGCAGCCAATCAGGCCTGCGCCTAAAATCACCACGCGTTTATCTTCACGTGCCGCCAGATTGCTGCGGAACGTCTTATAGTCACTTAAATTATTCACCACATGAATGTCATCACTGGCATCACCGGAAATGGCTAAACGTACCGGGTTGGCACCGACCGCCAAGACCAGTTTGGAATAATTCTGCGTGCTTTCCTGACCATCTTTCTCAAGTACCAGCTGATGATCTTCCGGATGAATGGCTTTGACCCAAGTCTGCTGTTCAATCCGCATATTCAGTTGTGCCGACATTTTTGCAGCATCGCCCAATGCAATCTGTTCAGGCGCTTTCTTGCCAACCAAAGCATTGGAAAGGGTAGGTTTAGCATAATTTATCGCATCATCCGCGCAAATCATCAGCAGTGCATGATCTGGATTAAGTTTGCGAAATTCACGTGCTACAGCATAACCTGCCATGCCTGAACCAATAATAACGATAGGATGCATAGTCGTTTCCATGCTGTAGGGCTCCATGCTGTTTTATATGAGGATAAAAAGGACATAAAAAAAGACCATATCGACATGGTCTTTAACTGGGCGTGCTCAGACTTCGATCATTTCGAAATCGACTTTAGACACGCCACAATCTGGACAGGTCCAGTCATCCGGGATATCTTCCCATTTGGTTCCCGCTACGATGCCGTCTTGAGGCCAACCTTCCGCCTCGTCATAAATCCATCCACAAACGATGCATTGATACTTTTTCATGTAACTCTCCAAAACTGAGCAAGTGTAACCGTCAGCTTAAAATCCATAAAATGGCAAGACTCTAAAAGAATATGACTTTTTAACAGTGAACATATTTGGCTAAATTTTTACGCAGTTCTATTCAGAAAGTAAAGTGAATAAAAGCTTAATCAGCGAAATTAGCAGCAGAATGACTTTTGGATTCAGTATTTCTCTGAAAATGAGTCAAATCGGCTTTGCTGGCAAATGCTGTGGAGTGATGAAGCGGCTGCTGTGGCAAAATTTAGCTTAAATGATGCGTTATAGACCAAAGTCGTGCAGTAAAAACTGAGGTTTTTATATAATTTAGAATCAGTAAAGTCTGGATTAAATATTTTTATAATAAATGAATATAATAAAATCAATAACTTGTGCTTAAATATTGGGTTTTTATTATACAGCTCGGCTTGTTCATTGGCTGGAAATAGGTTTAAAATTCGCATATTCCTTTTCTTTTTTAAGATCTCCCATGAGCAATTTGTCTACTTCTTTGTGGTCTCACATTCGTACGGTCCAAGATTTTCCAAAACCAGGAATTTGCTTTTATGATTTGACCCCACTTTTCATGAGCAATATTGGTCCATTGACTGATGCCCTGATTGCCAGCATTCCTGCTGACAAACTGGCAGAAGTAGAAAGCTTTATCGCAGTGGAAGCGCGTGGTTTTGTGTTGGCAAGCCTGTTGGCACAACGTACCGGCAAAGGCTTGTTATTGGTGCGTAAAGCAGGAAAATTGCCGCCTCCAGTCGTGGGTGTCGGTTATAGCCTGGAATATGGTCTGGATCGTTTAGAAATGTCTGCGGAAGTTCAGTCTCAGAAAGTCATCATTGTTGATGATGTTCTGGCAACAGGCGGAACTTTAAAAGCGGTAAATGAATTGGCACTCAAATGTCAGCATGAAGTACTAGGTGCAAGTATCTTTCTTGATCTTCCTGATTTGCATGCTGAATTAGGTCTGGATATCTGGTCAGTACTGGATGATAAATCTCAGCCTGAAGCTGCGGTTGCCTAAATTGTAGATTTAAAAAAAAGCTCCTCAATATCGGTAATGCCGGTCAGTTAAGAAATTGACTGGCATTTTCTTTTTTAAATTCATGATCATATTTGACAAGTAGAAAAGTCATCCGCAACTGTTTGAGGCAGGACTAGATTTAAAAATGATTGTTTCTGCGACAAATTTACTAGTCGATGGTGGCTGACGAGTTTTGCGGACGACAAATGCCTTTGGTTACTTTGGGCGAAACCAAAGTAACAAATTATTTTCAAGTATTTGATTTATAAAGTTAAGACTCCGCCGTGAATGACTAAAAAGTTAAAGAGCCTATTTCTAAACTCCTTAACTGATCAGCATTACCTCAATATCGGGGCTTTTTTATTGTCTGATAAAATGATGTTCAATTTCCTGAATCAGCGTATTAATCTGTTCAGGATGTTCTAGTCGATGATGGCCGCCATCAACTGCCTGAATTTGCATATAGTCTTCAAGCTGTGCCTGAACTGCATGCATATCCAGAATTTCATCGCCCAGTTCGAGATAGGCAAACTGCGGAATGTCATGCTGTAAATCGCCATGACAAATTTCCGGATAATCATCTCTGAAATTGGGTTGCAAAATGGGATTCGCCACCACACAGGGAAGGTGATAAGCCTGCGACATTTTCAGTGCCCAATAGCCGCCAAGATTATGACCCACCAGAATATCCGGTTTGATGGTTTCAATCATCTCATGATAAAAACTGGCGACCGAATTATAGCTCAGATTACGATAATCGACATCAATACAATATTTATGCACGACATCAATTGCATGAAACTTGGTGGATTCTCTGGAGGAATCTAAGCCATGTAAAAACAAAATCTTAGACATAATCTTACTCATTTTTATGGGGCATGCCATATTGGTATTTATTGATTGGCACATCATCTTCAATCTGAGCATCATTGTAGAACGTGTGGACATTCAAGGCAGTTAGCTATTGGTCTAAGCCAGCATTTTTTTGTGCAGTGATTGGCTCTACCTCGTCACACACTAGGACTTTCATCTAAGTAATCGCATAATCGGTCCCAAATCGAGCTGAATTGTATTGGTAGAGTGGATTAGATTGACGGGATAAGGTTGGGAAAATGCCAAGATAGTGGATTTTTCCAAAGAAAAGCCGCTTCCTGAGAGTGTTTAAGCTACGATTCGGGTAGGATTTCTGCTATTCTAGGCAACTTCTATTTTTTAACTAATCTTATTCGAGGCAGAGATGACGCAAACTAACGCTCAATCGACTTCTGAACAAATCATTTCCGAAAACGATTTAATTGCACAGCGTCATGCCAAGTTAAAGCAAATCGAAGCTCAGGCACAAGAAACTGGTAAAAGCCCATGGCCAAATACCTTTAAGCGTGAGCATTATGCCCAAGATTTACAAGACCAGTTCGCTGATAAATCTAAAGAAGAAATTGAAGCAGGCGAAAAGGTCTACGTCAAAGTTGCCGGTCGTGTGATGTTAAACCGTGGTTCATTTATTGTGATCCAGGACATGACAGGTCGTATCCAGCTTTATGTCGCCCGTAAAGAACTCGCTGCAGATGTACTTGCGACCATCAAAGGTTTAGACCTTGGCGACATTATTGCAATCGAAGGTTATATCGGTCGTTCAGGCAAAGGCGATCTGTATGTACACATCGAACATTTTGAATTATTAACCAAATCATTGCGTCCGCTGCCAGACAAGTTCCACGGTCTGAATGATACTGAAGTAAAGTATCGTAAACGTTATCTTGATCTGATCGTGAACGAAGAAACCCGTAAAACGTTTGAAATTCGTGCCAAAGTGGTTGCAGGTATTCGTGCCTTCCTGACTGAAAAACGCTATATGGAAGTTGAAACGCCAATGATGCATGTGATCCCAGGCGGTGCTTCTGCGCGTCCGTTTGAAACGCATCATAATGCACTGGACATGCCATTGTTCTTGCGTATTGCGCCAGAGCTTTATTTAAAACGTTTGGTGGTGGGTGGTTTTGAACGTGTGTTCGAAATTAACCGTAACTTCCGTAACGAAGGGGTATCTACGCGTCACAACCCAGAATTCACCATGATTGAATTCTATCAAGCCTATGCAGATTATAAAGATCTGATGGAATTGACCGAGCAGATGCTGGAAAAACTGGCGCTGGATATCTTGGGTTCGACCGATGTGCCTTATGGTGATGAAGTGTATAGCTTCAAAGGGCCATTCAAGAAAATTTCAATGTTTGATGCAATTCTGGAAAATAACCCGCAATTTACTCCGGAAAATGTCAATGACCGTGAGTTCCTGGCAAAATTCCTTCAAGAAGAATTGAAAGAGCAAGTGAAGCCAGGTTTTGGTCTGGGTAAGCTGCAAACGATTGTGTTTGAAGAAACAGTTGAAACCAAACTGCGTCAACCAACATTCATTACGGAATATCCAGCGGAAACTTCTCCATTGGCACGTCGTAATGATGATAATCCGCACATCACCGACCGTTTTGAATTCTTTATTGGTGGTCGTGAACTGGCAAATGGCTTCTCGGAATTAAATGATCCAATCGACCAGGCGGAACGTTTCCAGGCACAGGTTGCGGAAAAAGATGCGGGTGATGATGAAGCGATGCATTATGATGCAGACTTTGTAGAAGCACTGGAATATGGCCTACCGCCAACAGCCGGTGAAGGTATTGGTATTGACCGTCTGGTGATGATCTTTGCTAATGCAGCAAGTATCCGTGATGTGATCTTGTTCCCGCATATGCGTCATAAAAATGCATAAGTGCTGAATTTTAGAAAACCCGCTTAGGCGGGTTTTTTTATGCTTTAAATCGCTATACTAAAAAATTAAAGACAAAAAAAACGCAATGATTGGGGTGATCATTGCGTAGAAAAAGGAATGTTTTTTCAAACTACATCAAGCTTAACTGTGGAGAGAGTTAAATTTGATTCCTTACTGTATGTAGCTATAATACGACCCGGTAAGGCTTGACTCAGCAGTATTCATGTTAATAGATGTTAATTAAGGTTAAAACTATGGAGATTCTATGGGCGAGTTTGCTGCTTTATCGTGCATAAACACCTCGCAATAAAAAAGCCCTTCATATGAAGAGCTTTAGGTGGTCATTTTATGTTTAGAAACGGAATACACCTAAACCGGTTTTCACTTCATCTAAAGTCGCCTGGGTAATATCACGACATTTATCTGTTCCGGTCTTTAAAATATCCATAATATAGTCAGGGTCTTTAGCAAGCTCCATACGGCGCTCACGGATTGGACCAATCAATTCTTTGAGAATGCCTTCCAGACGTTTTTTCACTGTACCATCGCCTAAACCACCACGACGGTAGTATGCCTTAAGCTCTTCCAGTTCTTCTTTGTTTGGATCAAAGGCGTCCAGATAAGTGAATACTACATTGCCTTCAACCTGACCTGGGTCTTCCACACGAAGATGATTCGGATCGGTATACATGGCATTGACGGCTTTTTTAATATCTTTATCTGTCGCATCCAGCACAATGGTATTGCCCAAAGATTTTGACATTTTCGCTTTGCCATCAAAACCAGGGAGGCGGCCGACATTAGACAGTAGCGCTTTACATTCTGGTAACAGGTCATGACCGATTTGACGGTTCAGACGACGTACGATTTCATTGGTCTGTTCGATCATTGGAATCTGATCTTCACCCACAGGCACAACAGTGGCCTTGAATGCTGTAATGTCGGCAGCCTGAGCCACCGGGTAACACAAGAAACCTGCTGGAATATCGCGCTCAAAACCACGCATCTGGATTTCAGATTTAATGGTCGGATTACGCTCAAGACGTGAAACAGTCACGAAATTGAGGTAAAGCATCGTCAGTTCGTTTAAGGCAGGTAAACATGACTGAACACAAATTGTGGTTTTAGTTGGATCAATACCGACAGCCAGATAATCCGTTGCCACTTCAATAATGTTACGACGTACTTTTTCAAAATTATCGGCATTATCGGTGAGTGCTTGAGCATCAGCAAGTAACAAGTGTTGATGGTGAGAATCTTGCAGGCCTACACGAGAGCGTAATGAACCGACAAAGTGGCCGAGGTGAAGTTGTCCGGTAGGACGGTCGCCCGTCAAGATCACTGGACGATTATCTTGATTACTCATTATTTATTCCAAAGGGTAGTCAGTACTACAGGTGTATTTTAACGAATGGCAATATTGTACGGTATTCTGTTTTTGATTGTCAGCCAGAAAAAAAGCTGTATTAAAAAAATCTTATTAATTAAACAAGTGAATACAATATTTTTAAGAATTTTGATTAAAATAAACTGAAATATGATAAGGATAATAAATATGGCGAGCAGTTTATTACTATTATTAGATGATATTGCGACGGTCTTGGATGATGTGGCTGTGATGAGTAAAATGGCAGCCAAAAAAACAGCAGGCGTCCTCGGTGATGATCTGGCTTTAAATGCACAGCAAGTGTCAGGCGTACGGGCAGATCGTGAATTGCCGGTAGTCTGGAAAGTGGCCAAAGGTTCTTTTGTCAATAAGCTGATTTTAGTGCCGCTGGCCTTGTTAATCAGCTTTATTGCCGGCTGGCTGATTAACCCCTTATTGGTGCTGGGTGGTTTGTTTCTGTGTTATGAAGGCGTGGAAAAAATCGTACACACCTTGCATACACCGAAGGCCAAGGATGCTGAACAGGCCCGTGAGCAACTGATCCAGACTGAAACAGATTTGCACCAGTTTGAAAATGAAAAAGTCAAAGGCGCGATTCGCACCGACTTTATCCTTTCGGCTGAAATTATCGTGATTACCTTGGGGACGGTGGCAGCAGCCTCTATGCTGACCAAAGTTACCGTTTTAAGCCTGATCGCGATCGTGATGACCATCGGGGTCTATGGTTTTGTTGCCCTGATTGTCAAACTGGATGATATCGGTCTGCATCTGACCGAGCAGCAGTCCGATTTTAAGCAACAAATAGGACGCGGCTTGTTGGCATTTGCCCCGATTCTGATGAAAATTTTATCAGTTGTTGGAACTGCTGCGATGTTCCTGGTCGGTGGGGGAATTATTAATCATGCTATTCCTGTTATTCACCACTTTACTGAAGATAGTGTTAGCTATGTACAGGATATTCCCAGTATCGGAAATATTGTAGGTGCCCTGACACCGACCTTGATTAATTTCGCCGTGGGAATTTTAGCGGGTCTGCTGGTGATGCTGGTCATCAGCCTGATTAAAAAAATCTGGCCCAAATCATCAAAAGCTTAAGATGCAAAAATATCTGCAAATTGAGCAGATGAAGAAAAGGAAAAAACTATGCGTTGGAAAGGTCGTCGTGTCAGTAGTAATGTAGAAGACCGTCGCGGTGGTGGTGCCAAAGCTGGCGGAATCAGTATTGTCGGGTTGATTGTGGCTTTTGTAGCCTGGAAATTCTTCGGCGTCGATCCACAGCAAGCTTATCAAACCACCAAACAGGTCACCCAAGGCGTATCGGGTGCGGCGGAAACACGGGGTCTGGAAAATCCTACGCCGGAACAGCAGGAGTCGATTGATTTTGTCGGCACCGTACTAGCAGATACTGAAGATACCTGGACTCAGGTGTTTCAGCAGCAGTTAAATCAGCAGTATGTTCCCCCAAAACTGGTTTTGTTCAATGGCATTGTGAATTCGGGTTGTGGTACGGCTCAGGCGGCGATGGGGCCTTTCTACTGTCCGGCAGACCAGAAAGTTTATATCGATACCGCATTCTTTAAAGATATGCGTACTCAGATGGGGATTGGTGGAGAACAGAATGCCACCGAACTCTCCCGTAATGATCAGGCCGGAGATTTTGCGCAGGCTTATGTGGTGGCCCATGAAGTAGGTCATCATATCCAGACCATTTTGGGGATTTCCTCTCAAGTACAGCAGGCACGTCAGCAGGCAAGCGAAGTACAGAGTAACCAGCTTTCAGTGCGCCAAGAATTGCAGGCAGACTGTCTGGCCGGAGTCTGGGCCTACCATAATCATCAGCGCACCCAGTTTCTGGAACAGGGAGATGTGCAGGAAGCTATGGATGCCGCACATAAAATTGGTGATGACTATTTACAGAAACGTGCTCGCGGGCAGGTGGTACCGGACAGCTTTACCCATGGCAGCAGTGCGCAGCGTGTACAGTGGTTTAATACCGGCTTGAAATCGGGTCAGGTTTCGAATTGCGATACCTTTAACCAAAATATTTAGCTTGTTTCCAGATAAAAAAAGGAGCAGGTGCCACTGCTGTCTCATCATTTGAACTTTGGTTATAGTTTGAATCTGTGAAGTCATGAAATCCTGCTTTTGACAGGTCAAAAGCAGGCAAAAGTCTTTTGTTCGCCATACACAACATGCTTGTCGTGATGGCTAAGGTGTGACCTCCTTGTCACACTCGCATCTCCAAAATCTACTTAATTCAATTGTGGGGCAGCTGTGGAGCAGGCAATCCTTTTTTATTTATGCAGAAAACGCCGGAAATTTCTTAATATCTTGATACTGACAAATAATGCGGCCAAAGCAAACAAGGCAATGGCAAAGACCGTATATTTGAGATTGTTGATGTCATTTTGATAGAACTGCTGCATATCATGGTTGGTATATTCGAGAGCCGTGACTTTGCCAGTCCGGCTATCTCTAAATTGAATTTTTTCAATATAAAACAGATTTCCCGCTTTAATTAGGTGGACGCTCTGGATTTGACGGGTATGTGATTGATTGTCCTCATCACTACATAAAGCGCTGTAATGCTCACAATTGATTTTGGCTACATAACCATTTCCTGCAATCAGAATGAAAATGGCATTGTCCGGTCGCTGGTTATTAGATACCAAAACATACTGTTCGCCAGTTGTACTTTTCAAGGGAATACGGGTTGCCTGCTGATAATGCTGTTCTGCCTGCAGAATCTCCTGAATTTTAGCGAAGCAGGTAAAACATAAGGATAAGGTGATCAGAAAAATCACGCTCGCAAAACAAAGACGAAAAATGGTTTTGACAGTTTGGTGCATGGGAGAAAAATTCAAAATAGAAAGATGGGAAAGCAAAAGCCGAGTGCTGATCTGTATGTTAAATCATCATTCGGAAATACTGAAAAGAAACTTAACTCAATTCGATAAAAAGAGGATTAAACTTGTTTTGCTAGAATGCCTTTTTATTAATGCTCTGCTATTCAAATCTCTATTTTGACCATGCCGCTCGGCGCATATTGCTCCATCTCGCCCGACTTTAGGAAACCGAATGGGAAATTTCTTTTTTCTTCAGCTACTCACGGTGGTCTTTGCACTTTCCATTGCCACCACTATGTTTAATAAGCGTGTTTTAGGTTTTCCGCAAGCGATCGGTGTTCCGATTGTTTCGGCCATCTTTGTTTTTATTTTGCAATGGGGCGCCAGTTTATTACAAGGTAATCCATTCTTTAGTATTAATATTGACAATATCGAGCAGGCTGTTCGTAACATCGATTTTTATGACTTTCTGATCAATGGGGTGATCTGCTTTATTCTGACCTCATCTGCACTGAAGTTTAAGGTTTCAGATTTACGTAATCATTGGCGACCGATTGGTATTTTGGCAAGTTTAGCGCTGGTCTTTTGCGCGGTGTTCTTTGGTGCAGTTTTATATGGCTATCAGTTCCTGATTGGTAATCATGTGGATTTACTGGTGTTGTTATTACTTGGTGCGGCTTTGGGTGCGACTGATCCGATCGGCATTAAAGGCGTATTGAGTTCAGTTCGCGCACCGCATCATCTGATTGTCAAGCTGGAAGGCGAATCGTTATTTAATGATGCCATGTGTATCGCCTTATTTATGACCCTGCTCAATGTTCTGCAAGGCGAAAACTTTACGGTACTGGCTGTCATGCAAACTTTATTGTATGAGATTGTGGTGGCCGTACTGATTGGTCTGGGATTTGGCTTTGCAATATTAAGAATCTTGCGTGGCAAGCATGAAATGGAGTCACTGATTCTGACCACTGCTTTATTGGCATGTGGCTCTTATCTTATTGCTTTATTGGCCCATGCTTCAGCACCGATTGCCTGTGTCATTGGTGGCTTAATTGTCGGTAATAAATGGAAAGAAATTCTGGCCGATGCCGATATTGGTGACGTGAACCATTTCTGGCATACGGTTGAAGGGATTATTAACTCCTTCCTGTTTACTCTGATTGGTTTGGAGTTGTTTATTCTTGACCTGAGTACCAGTCTGGTCTTGGGCGGGATTGTGGCATTTATTATTTTACATTTAGCCCGCTTTGCTGCCAATCACTTGGCATTTGCCATGTTCCCCAAAATACGCCGAAAAAGCTATAACGGCAGTTTAACGATTTTGTCCTGGGGCGGTGTGCGTGGCGGGATTTCCCTGGCGCTTATTCTGGCGGTGGCCAATATTCCTCAGCTAGAGGCTTATAGCAGTATCTTGGTGGGCTATACCTTTATTGTGGTGCTCTTGTCGGGTCTGGTGTGTGGTCTGGGCTTACCTGCAGTGATGAATGCTTTTTACTATAATCCCGAGGAAGACACACAGGGCTTTAAAGGCTGGTACCAGCGTATGTGCCACAAGCTGAACCGTAAGGGTTTTCAATATATTGTCGGAGAAGATGTCAAAGGAAATGAAACCATCACTATTTTTCAGCCAGAGATTCTGATTGATCAGAAAGATATCGATGGTGTTGCTACCGTACATCATCCAGACAAAGTTCAAGAGGTAAAACGGCTGGAAAATCCAGATAATTTCTAAAGATAAAATCCAGAAGATAAAGCGCTACTGGATTATGTTTAATAGTGAAATGAGATCGCTTGAATCAGCATTTAATCAGGCGTGATTATTTTCCTATAGCTGTTAATAGGGGGATCAGGGCGTGATCTTTTATTTAAAGGTACTATTGAACAGATGAAATGCAGCAAGACAAGTTCAGCCAGTCAGGAAATGGCAGAGATGATTTTGACTGTGGTCAGTCAGATCCCTTATGCAAAAGTTGCAACCTATGGGCAGATTGCCAGACTGGCCGGTTTACCTCAACATGCACGTTTAGTGGGTCGGGTTTTAAGCCATCTGGAAGAAAATACCGACATTCCCTGGTATCGGGTGATCAATGCACAAGCTAAAATCAGTCTGAACAAGCTTGATTCATCTGGCCAGAATATTCAGCAACAAAAGCTGATACAGGAAGGGATTGTGCTGAATGGTGATCGTGTGGATTTAAAACGCTATCAGTGGGATGGTTGGGTCTAGATATAAAAAATCCCCGCTTTTAGAAAGTGGGGATTTTGAGTTTGATGCACGGATTACTTGCGAATAACCATCACTGGAATATCGGCCTGACCTAGAATGCTTTGAGCTACGCTGCCCAGGAACAGTTTCTTGAAGCCAGTACGGCCATGTGAACCAATTATGATCAGGTCAGAATTTAAATCTTTCGCTGCTTTGACAATCTCGCTATAAATCACCTGGCCTTCAAGTAGCTGGGTATCTACTTCAACACCTGCACCAGAGAATTTTGCTTTAGCTTCATCCAGAGTTTTTAAGATCGAGGTGCGGGCACGTTCAATCAGGTCGTTGGTTTGCGCTGCAGAGATATATTCCGCAGCAATATAAGGGTCGAGTGTCAGTACCTGTACCACTGTCACTTTACTGTTAAATGCTTTGGCAACTTCGACTGCTTTATCAACGGCAGCATAAGATGTTTCCGAACCGTCAATAGGAACTAAAATATGTTCAAAAGGCATTAGAATTCTCCTGTTGGGAATTAAGTGTTATAAAAATGATGACGCGTTAAACCGAGTACGAATAGTTGTTTATACTTTGATCATAGCCTGTATTGTATAAAAATAAAACCAAGTAAATACATAGGTATAATGTCTAATAGATTAAACAGTTAAACGCAGGTTTCTGAGTTTTAAGTTTCATGGTTTATTGATTTTAAATAATTGAATTATATGGATTTATAGAAATATTCAAGCTGATTGTCAATCACATTGAGTGGATGCCGGGTCCAATTTGATTTGTGGTGCCAGTTGTTTATATTGATTTAAAATCGAATGCGTCTCAGGTGCGAAAATTTGTTGTTGCAGTTGCTGGATTTTATGTTCGTTCACATGCAAACGTGCACAATAGAATGCAATCTGATTTTCTTTGGCAATGGCCAGTCGTTGAGTCTGATCATATTCCGGATAACGCTTGATTTGCTGTTGAGCCCGACTTAATTGCGCCAAGGTGCGTTTCTGTTGCATGCTCATGAATTGTTGATGATTAATCCACTGTGCCACATCGCGACGTACTCCATTGTAGTTGACAAAAATAGGAGAAATCACTTGGCAGGCGGTGATTGCTAAAGTGCTGAGCAAAAGAATCAGTATGTTAATTTTGTACATCGGTGAAAGCTCCAAGCATTAAAGTTCTTCATAAGAATATGTGAAATACCAAATAAAAAATCTAATATTGTTTAAAGTTTAAGAGTTTATTCTTCATTTGCATAAAGACTGAACATTTGTGTTTTAAAATGCTTGACGATAGCACCTGAAATTACGATAATGCGCACACAGTTTACGGCTATGTAGCTCAGTTGGTTAGAGCACCGCACTCATAATGCGGGGGTCACAAGTTCAAGTCTCGTCATAGCCACCATTTTAAAAGACCAAGCTCTCAGCTTGGTCTCTTTTTTGTCTTTTAAAAAGTATGGCGCATGATAAAAATTATTTGAAGCATCCAGTAAAATTTCAGATATTTCCAAAATTATTTTTCTATGATTGTTGATTAATTTTCTACTTTGATGGTTGATATAAAAAAATCGCCCCAGTATTCACTCGGGCGATTTGATTTAAATGACTAAGAAAAGGGCTTAGTTACCTGCTTTCCAGCCATTGACGATTGGATAACGACGTTCGCGCCCATAAGAACGTGAACTGATTCGTGGTCCAATTGCACCTTGGCGGCGCTTGTATTCATTCATGTCGACCAGACGGATGACTTTTTTCACCACCTCGGCATCAAAACCTTTGTCAATAATATCGTCTTGACTCATGTCTTCTTCGATGTATGAATACAGGATGGCATCCAGAATGTCATACGAAGGTAAAGAGTCTTGATCGACCTGATCTGGACGCAATTCTGCTGATGGTGGACGAGTAATGACACGTTCTGGAATCACGGGTGTTTCTGAAATACTGTTACGATATTTCGCCAGTTCAAACACAATGGTTTTGTACACATCTTTCAAGACGGCATAGCCACCGACCATGTCACCATACAGCGTGCAATAACCCACAGCCAGTTCAGATTTATTTCCGGTCGCAAGCACCAGATTGCCGAACTTGTTGGAAAGCGCCATTAATAAGGTGCCACGCGAACGTGCTTGCAGGTTTTCCTCAGTCGCATCTGCCGGGGCGCTTCCAAAGAACGGGAAGAGTACCTGCATAAAGCCGTTTACTACCGGATTGATTTCGGCAATACCAAAGGTTACCCCCATATTTTTTGCTTGTTCAGCCGCATCTTCTACGCTGATTTGTGCGGTATAGGTATAAGGCATCATGACCGCCTGAACTTTGTCTGCACCAATGGCATCTGCAGCAATCGCAAGAGTCAGGGCAGAATCGATCCCACCCGATAGGCCCAGAATCACGCCGGGGAAGCCAGAGCGCTGTACATAATCACGGGTTGCCATCACCAGGCTCTGATAGATCTCAGCCATGGTGTCCAGCGCAGGTGTAATTGTACCTTTGCTAAATTGAAGCTGTTCAGCATCATATTCTGCGATAGAAAGGCTTTCCTGGAAACTTGGGGCCTGTAGCGCGACTTCGCCAGATTTATTTAACACAAAGCTGGTACCGTCAAAGATCAGATCATCCTGACCACCGACCTGGTTACAATAGACCAGATTGATATTCAGCTGTTTTACCAGAGCTGCCATGGTCTCGATACGGTGTTGTGGTTTACCCACTTCATATGGAGAGGCATTCAGTACCAAAGCAGTTTCGATATTGAGTTTTGCCAGCTGCTGTACAGTAGCTAAAGACCATGCGTCTTCACAAATCAGCACACCAAATTTGTGTCCGAGATATTCAAATACCAGATGTTGATGACCTTCACCGAAATAACGCTTTTCATCAAATACGCCATAGTTTGGCAACACCTGTTTGTTATAAATACCCAGCACCTCACCATCTTTCATGACGGCTGCTGAGTTATAACGCTGGCCATCTTCAGTTTGATTTACAAAACCGAAGACCATCACAATATCTTTGACTTCAGTCAGTTTTTCAAAAGCAGCTTTGGTGCGTTTGGCCAGACTTGGACGAATTAATAGATCTTCTGCAGGGTAGCCCAAGATTGCAAGCTCAGGGAAGATAATCAGATCAGCCTTATCTTTTTTAGCCTGATTGGCCTGATCAATCATTTTTTGAGTATTTGCATCCAAATTGCCCACATGTGGAGAGAGCTGAGCAATCGCAATTTTAAAACTTTTCATTCCAATTAAATCCTATTCCTATAGGTTAATACACTAAATCACTGATTTTTATAATTCTAATTATCCAGCTGAGTGCATTTTGATACTTAAAAAAATGCCAAATGGCAAAAGAAAAAACGTCTTTATCACATGATCGTTAAATCTTGATCTGCGAGCTAAAATATCATACTTGGGTTATTTTATCGAAATTTAATCCAGAAGCTAGAGCTGTTTTGCGAGAATGAATGTTGAAATGAAAAGTTATTATCCAAAAATAAAGAATATGTAGGTTTTCTGCACATGAATAAATCTCAGGATTTAAATCATTTATTCATGGCCTTAATTTTCAAAATGCCAAATCAAGATGATATTTTGAATAAAAATGATTATATATCAAACAATTGTTTGGCTATCTAAAATAATATTGGGTATTTTTTTAAGAAAAATATCTCGGGCAATATCACCTTGTTGTTCAATATTATACTGTGAAAATGATTTGTTGGGATTAAATTGATATTTGTAAGGATTATATTTCCCTAAGCTTAAAAAATAAGCACTTTGTAGAAATGCGCCTTTTAAAACCACATTAATCTGCTGTTGGTATTGATAAATATGGGTCATCTCATGAATAAACAGTGCCTGATAGGCCAAGCTTTCACATGAATAGTCTTCCCGATAATTTAAATTTCGTGCATGGATATAACCACTGGGCGCCATAATCACATGGCTGGATTGCCAGGGTAAATAAGGGTGATTCATGATTCTGACTGCCGAATAGTCAATCAGATTGCCAAATACCTGCTGACAGATTCTGATTTCACCGGCCGTTAAGTTACGGCACTTAAACTGTTCAAAACGGATGAATCTTAAAATAAACGGTAGGGCATACAACAACATCAAGCACAGATCCTGTTCAAGTTTTCAATCTATGAATATGGTCGAGGTTCATGCATTTTAAAATGGATTAAAGAGGCTATATGTAGGATTTTGTCAGCACTAAAAAAACCACCCCAAAGGGTGGTTTTTCTGTCTTGCAACGCCGTTCGAATTAACGAGCGATATCGCGTTGAACTTCACCAGTATAAAGCTGACGAGGACGACCGATCTTGTAAGGACCGCTGTGCATTTCTAACCAGTGGCTGATCCAGCCAACAGTACGTGCAAGCGCGAAGATCACAGTAAACATTTCTGTCGGGATACCAATCGCTTTAAGGATGATACCTGAGTAGAAGTCTACGTTCGGGTATAGGTTACGTTTGATGAAGTATTCGTCAGAAAGCGCAATACGTTCAAGTTCCATAGCCAAAGCAAGTTGTGGATCGTTGATGCCAAGCGCACCAAGAACTTCGTCACAAGTTTCTTTCATGACTTTCGCGCGTGGATCGAAGTTTTTGTAAACTCGGTGACCGAAGCCCATCAGTTTAACTTCTTTAGTCTTCACTTTTTCCATGAAGCCAGCAACGTTTTCTACAGAGCCGATTTCATCAAGCATCTTAAGAACAGCTTCGTTCGCGCCGCCATGAGCAGGGCCCCAAAGTGCCGAGATACCAGCAGCAATACATGCATACGGGTTAGCACCAGTAGAACCAGCTAAACGTACTGTAGACGTAGAGGCATTTTGTTCATGGTCAGCATGAAGCGTGAAGATACGATCCATTGCTTTAGCAAGGATAGGATCAACTTTGTAATCACGATCAGCAGGAGTCGCGAACATCATGTGAAGGAAGTTTTCAGCGTAGTTCAAGTCGTTACGTGGGTAAACAAACGGTTGACCGATTGTGTACTTGTAGCTCCAAGCCGCTAAAGTAGGGATCTTCGCAATTAAACGGATCGCTGTGATTTCACGGTGATCAACATTTTCGATGTCCAGATTGTTGTGGTAGAACGCAGATAACGCACCAACAACACCCACCATAATCGCCATAGGATGCGCATCACGACGGAAACCGTTATAGAAGCGGCTAACTTGGTCGTGAACCATTGTGTGGTTACGTACTTTAGCGTCGAATTCTTCTTTTTGCTCAGCAGTCGGAAGTTCGCCATTAAGAAGTAAATAGCAAGTTTCTAGGTAATCAGCTTTAGTCGCCAATTGATCAATTGGGTAGCCACGGTGTAAAAGTACACCTTTGTTACCGTCGATGAAGGTGATTTTAGACTCGCACGCCGCTGTTGCCATAAAACCAGGATCAAAAGTAAAGTGACCTGCAGCCAACACATCTTTAACGTCGATTACATCTGGGCCCAATGTGCCGCTGTAAATTGGTAGTTCAATTTCTTTGCCATCAAGCTGTAAAACGGCTTTCTTGCCAGTTGCTTCAGACATTCAATAGATCTCCTGTCCTGGTGAATGTATATCCGAGTTGTCTATCAATCTTTTAATGCACAAAACGGATGGATCAAAAATTTGCTATAAGATTAGTGAGTACTGAAATTTTGTCAATTATACTTATGGATGAAAAAATGACGCTTGCACAGCGGCTTAGTCACACCATCTTGGTATAAAAAGTTCAGTAAAATCACAGCATCAAACATCTATAATAAGTCAAATTTAAACAGAGGTGCAGAAAAAAATAGAGGGCCTGAATTATTTGTAAGCGTTTTTTCAGACTAAGAAATGCTGCGAAAAAGTATCGCTGATCTTATTGGGAGTTGTTAAAACTATATAAATCTCATAACTTACATGGTTTTTACTCATTTCCTTTGCACATGCAGAATTATAAATAAAAGCAATTAATTAAATTTTTGACTTGATTCAATTGATTAAAAAATAGCTTAATAAATGGCCAACTTTGCAGCAAAGGTCCCCAGTCTAAAAATAAATGAGTGATTTTTCGAATCCAAATCCTCTAAAGCGATCAAAAAATCCATCATCGAGTGCAGTCTAAGTGACTCTTTAAGCTCAGGTTATAATTATACCTGAAAGCAGACCCATCTTAATAACTGCTGCACTACCTGTATGAGCTTGATTTCCATTTAAATTAAATCGAGATTTTAAATAAGATTTGTGCTGCAACTGTGCATCTTTAGTCTAAATAGCGGGAATTGGCTTTAAAAAGAATAACAGAGTAAATTGATCAAGTTAATTATTTAAAAACAATTATATAGATGAAGGTTAGTGGATTCTTAGTCACTAAAGAACCTCATATGTTGTTGTTAATGATTCTTATTTAAAGGGTTTTTCTTGAAAAAGCCAAATCCATCTGTTTGTGTTTTAATAGTTGACGTTTTATAATTCAGTGTCGTTTTGATTTTAGGCATGTATTTGCCTAAGAATGCCAGCTTTCCTTCGAATTAATTCCAACAAACTCCGGATGGAGTTTTTACTTACAGGATGCCCGCTGTGAAAAGCAACAGACCTGTCAATTTGTCCATGGGTCAAGTTTTAGAAGTAAACTTAAAATCACCCGTGGCTATTGCATCAATTCTACACCGTCTTTCAGGTGTTATCGTATTCTTACTCGTACCGGTCCTTCTCTGGATTTTAGACAAATCACTGTCTTCACCTGAAGGTTTTGCGCAAGTTCAAGAAATCATGAATGGTTTCATTGTTCGCTTCATTGTATGGGTATTTGTCGCCGGCTTGATTTTTCACTTTATTGCGGGTGTTAAGCATTTACTTGCTGACATTGGCGTTGCTGAAGAATTAGAAAGTGGCCGTGTCGCATCTACTATCGCATTAATCTTGTCTGCAATCGGTATTGTTGCAGCATTTGTATGGATCGTACTCTAATGAAAAGCGCTACTGGTTTAACAGGTTCAGGTTCTCGCGATTGGTTTCTCCAACGTGTTAGTGCTGTTATTTTGGCTGTTTATACCGTTGTTATTTTGGGTTGGATCCTGTGTAACAGTGGATTCAGCTATGAACAATGGTATGGCTTCATGATGACAACTCCAATGAAGATTCTATCTTTATTGTCAGTCTTATCTCTTGTTGCACACGCTTGGATTGGTATGTGGCAAGTTTTCACAGACTATGTGACGACTCGTCAAATGGGTCCTTCTGCGAATGGTTTGCGTATTGTACTGACTTCAGCAGTGATTATTGCTGTGTTGGCATATGCAATCTGGGCGATCCAGATTTTTTGGGCGAATTGATAGGAAACAATCATGGGCGCTATAAACCCTAAAGAAGATTACACAAATATTCCACACGAAACCTTCGATGCAGTCATCGTGGGTGGTGGTGGTTCAGGTATGCGTGCGTCTTACCAACTTGCTCAAGCTGGTTTGAAAGTTGCGGTACTGACCAAAGTTTTCCCAACCCGTTCTCACACTGTGGCAGCGCAGGGTGGTATTGGTGCATCTCTTGGTAATATGCAAGAAGATAACTGGCACTACCACTTCTATGACACAGTTAAAGGTTCGGACTGGTTAGGTGACCAAGACGCGATCGAGTTCATGACGCGTGAAGCACCTCAAGTGGTATACGAATTAGAACACTTGGGTATGCCATTTGACCGTAACGCTGATGGTACAATTTACCAGCGTCCATTCGGTGGCCACTCTGCGAACTACGGTGAAAAAGCGGTGCCACGTGCATGTGCTGCTGCCGACCGTACAGGTCACGCACTTCTTCACACGCTTTATCAAAGCAACGTGAAAATGGGTACACAATTCTTCGTAGAATGGATCGCACTTGATTTGATCCGTAACGAAGCAGGCGACGTACTTGGTGTCACTGCAATTGACCAGGAAACTGGTAAAATTGCTGTATTCCAAGGTAAAGCCACATTGTTTGCTACCGGTGGTGCGGGTCGTGTTTACCGTGCATCTACCAATGCCTATATCAATACTGGTGACGGTCTTGGCATGGCGGCGCGTGCAGGTATTCCATTGCAAGATATGGAATTCTGGCAGTTCCACCCTACGGGTGTTGCGGGTGCAGGTGTATTGTTGACTGAAGGCTGTCGTGGTGAAGGTGCAATCCTTCGTAACAAAGATGGCGAACCGTTCATGGAGCGTTATGCGCCTACTTTGAAAGACTTGGCGCCACGTGACTTCGTATCACGTTCTATGGACCAAGAAATCAAAGAAGGTCGTGGTTGTGGTCCTAAAGGTGACTATATCCTGCTTGATATGACGCATTTAGGTGCGGATACGATCATGAAGCGTCTGCCATCGGTATTCGAGATTGGCAAGAAATTCGCGAACGTGGATATCACCAAAGAACCAATTCCAGTAGTACCAACAATCCATTACCAAATGGGTGGTATTCCAACCAATATTCATGGTCAGGTTGTTGTGCCTGAGTCACGCGAAACTGAAGCGCTGGCGGCACATTACAACAAGGATACCGATGTTTATTCGACCAATGCAGCCGAACGTGATTTCACTAAGCCAGTGAAAGGTTTCTATGCAATTGGTGAATGTTCATGTGTATCTGTACATGGTGCCAACCGTTTAGGTACCAACTCACTGCTTGACTTGGTGGTATTTGGTAAGGCTGCGGGTAAACACATCATCGATTATGTGACTAAGCATCACGGTGATGAGTACGAGCCACTACCAACAACTGTACTTGAGCAAACGGTTGCGCGTATTCGTAAACTTGACGAATCCACAACAGGTGAGAATGCTCAGGAAGTTGCAGATGCGATTCGTGACATTGTTCAAGATCATGCAGGTGTATTCCGTACATCAGCACTACTTGAAGAAGGTGTAAAACAGATTCTTGCAATTGAGCCACGTGTTCGTAATATTCATTTGAAAGACAAATCTAAAGTATTTAACACTGCACGTGTTGAAGCATTAGAAGTTGAAAACTTGTATGAAGTTGCGAAAGCGACCTTAATTTCAGCTGCTGCGCGTAAAGAATGTCGTGGTGCGCATACTGTGGTAGATTTCGAATTGTCACCGGATCATGCGGATTATCCATATGGTCGTCGTGATGATGAGTGGATGAAGCACACATTATGGTTCTCTGTGGACAACCGTCTTGAGTACAAGCCAGTTCGTTACCGTCCATTGTCGGTTGACGCGATTCCACCTAAACCACGTACATTCTAATCAGGAGAATTCAGATGAGTAGAGGTACTCGTACATTTCATATCTACCGCTATGATCCTGACAAGGATAAAGCACCGTACATGCAGACTTTTAAACTGGAATTGACTGACAAGCACCGTATGTTGCTTGATGCACTTCTAGCATTAAAAGTACAAGACGAATCTTTAACGTTCCGTCGTTCATGTCGTGAAGGTATTTGTGGTTCTGATGGTGTAAACATCAATGGTAAAAATGGTTTGGCGTGTCTTTGGAACCTGAACGATTTACCCAATGAAATTACTGTTCGTCCATTGCCTGGTCTTCCTGTAGTGAAAGATCTGGTGGTTGACATGAACCAGTTCTACGATCAGTACAACAAGATCCATCCATTCTTGATCAACAACCAGCCTGCGCCTCCAAAGGAACGTTTACAGTCTCCTGAAGAGCGTGAGCATCTTGATGGTCTGTATGAATGTATTCTATGTGCATGTTGTTCAACCTCATGCCCGTCATTCTGGTGGAATCCGGACAAGTTCCTAGGTCCTTCAGCATTGTTGAACGCTTACCGCTTCATCATTGACTCGCGTGATACTGGAACACAAGAGCGTTTGGCTCGTCTTGACGATCCATTCTCATTGTTCCGTTGTAAAGGCATCATGAACTGTGTATCTGTGTGTCCTAAAGGTTTGAACCCAACTAAAGCAATCGGTCACATCCGTAATATGCTTTTAGATATGGCAGGTTAATAGGCTGCTGATAGCAGTTTGGAAAAAAGCACACCACAAGGTGTGCTTTTTTTTGTGCAAACCATTGAAGCAAAATAAAAAATCATCAGATAAAAATAAAGATACTATACTTAAAATGTATAAAGTTGAGTCAGGTAGTCAGGAAATGACGGGTGATGTTAAGTGCCATAGAAGAAGAACATGTAATTATTTGGGGTATTTATGATTTTTAGCTGTAAAACTGACCTGAAAAATAACAAGAACGATGTTATTATATAACGGAAATTTAAGGAGGGAGTGGATTGAAAGGTTTGCTCTCTTTTTATTTATCGGAAATGCTTAGGACTTAAGTCTACATTGAATCTATTTTTGAGATAAAGCACCATAGGTTAGAGTAAAATATCTGAACTGTATTTAGCCAATTTATGAAAGGTATGTGTCAAAAAAATCAATTGAAAACTTGAGAACATGTTAGCATTTAGCCTATGACTATCTTTAGAAAATGCCATTTCAGGTACATTTTTTAAACATTGCATAACCAGGGACTGGTATATAAAGGTAGGCTTGAGTCGCTTTAGAAAAAATCTTTGTTCCTACTTGTTTTTTTCTAAGTCGATTTGCAAAAAATTGCCCGGTTTCGATCGGGTATTCAATGAGTAATGATACCGCTGAGGGGTGTTATTGTTCATTAAACATATCAAGATTTTCTTGGTGTGGTGATAACGCCTCATGGCTTATGCCTTATGGGGGACTAGTGTCATATTACCAATCTGACGCTAATAATCCTGGGTTTTGCTTAAAAAGCATCCTGAAAATGTTTTTGCAATAGGAAATGGGTCCACAAATGCAAGAAGTTGCTGACGCTCTGCGTCTTGACACTGAACTTAGCGCTGATAGTGCAGCGTATATTGAAGAACTTTATGAGCAGTATTTGACGGCTCCGGATTCAGTAGGTGCTGACTGGCAAGAATACTTCGGTAAATTCCCAAAAGGTGATCAACCACACAGTAATGTACGTGAGCAATTCCTACTTTTAGGTCGTAATTCAAGCCGTATTCAGCCTGTTGTTCAATCAACTGTCAGCTCAGAGCATGAACGTCGCCAAATTGGCGTGTTACAGCTGATTGCTGCATACCGTAATCGTGGTCACCAGAAAGCAAAACTGGATCCATTGGGTTTGGCGAAACGTGAAGTTGTGCCTGATCTAGATCTTGCTGCGCATGGTTTAACTCAGTCGGACCTAGATACGGTATTCAATACTGGCAACCTGGCGATCGGTAAAGAAGAAGCGACTTTGGCTGAGATGGTTCAGGCAATGGAAGCCACTTACTGTGGTTCAATCGGTGCTGAATACATGCACATCGTGGACACCAAAGAGAAACGTTGGATTCAACAACGTCTGGAAAGTGCACGTGGTCAATATGGTTTTAATGCTGAACAAAAGAAACATGTCCTTGAACGTTTAACCGCAGCTGAAGGCCTGGAAAAATATCTAGGTAATAAGTTTGTTGGTGCAAAACGTTTTGGCGTTGAAGGGGGTGAATCATTCATCCCGATGGTTAACGAAATTATTCAGCGTGCAGGTTCTGTTGGCTGTAAAGAAGTTGTAATCGGTATGCCTCACCGTGGCCGTTTAAACCTTCTGGTTAACATCATGGGTAAAAACCCGGCTGACCTGTTTGGTGAGTTTGAAGGTAAATCGATTCACAAAAAGGGTTCTGGTGACGTTAAGTACCATCAAGGCTTCTCTTCAAACGTGATGACCCAAGGTGGCGAAGTTCACTTGGCATTGGCGTTTAACCCGTCACATTTGGAAATCGTTGGCCCTGTGGTTGAGGGTTCGGTACGTGCACGTCAAGTCCGTCGTAAAGACATTGGCGGCGATGACGTATTGCCATTAATCGTACATGGTGATGCTGCATTTGCAGGTCAGGGCGTCAACCAGGAAACTTTCCAGATGTCACAAACTCGCGGTTATACCGTGGGTGGTACAGTGCACATTGTGATTAATAACCAGGTGGGTTTCACCACTTCTGATCCACGTGATGCGCGTTCTACAGAATACTGTACTGATATCGCGAAAATGATCCAGGCGCCGATCTTCCATGTCAATGGGGATGATCCTGAAGCTGTGGTGTTCATTTCACAATTGGCACATGACTTCCGTCATACTTTCCGTAAAGACGTTGTGATTGACATGTTCTGCTACCGTCGTCGTGGTCATAACGAAGCGGATGAGCCGGCTGCAACTCAACCAATGATGTATCAAGTGATTAGCAAGAAAGCGACCACGCGTACGCTTTATGCGGATCAACTGGTACAACAGGGTGTTCTTGATCGTGCAAATGCAGATCAAATGGTTGAAAATTACCGTGCAGATCTGGAAGCGGGTAATCACGTTGCCAATGCGCTGGTACTTGAACCGAACAAGAAAATGTTTGTGGACTGGACGCCTTACTTGGGTCATGACTACACAGACGAATGGGATACGACTTTCCCGATCGAGCGTCTAAAAGAACTTGGCGCGAAAATGCGCGAACTTCCTGAAGGCTTCGTGATGCAGCGTCAGGTTGCGAAAGTGATCGATGACCGTCTGAAAATGCAAACGGGTGAAATGCCACTGAACTGGGGTGCTGCTGAAACTCTGGCGTATGCAACTGTACTAGATGATGGTTACTTGCTTCGTTTAACCGGTGAAGACGTAGGTCGTGGTACCTTCTCGCACCGTCATGCAAAACTGCATAACCAGGTCGATGGTTCAACTTATCTTCCGCTGTGTAACCTGAAAGAAAACCAGCCGCGTACTGCAATCTATGACTCATTGTTGTCAGAAATGGCGGTATTGGCATTTGAATATGGTTATGCGACGACTCTTCCTAAGAGCTTGATCATTTGGGAAGCGCAATTCGGTGACTTCGCGAACTGTGCACAGGTTGTGATTGACCAGTTCATCTCGTCTGGTGAAACCAAATGGGAACGTGTCTGTGGTTTGACCATGCTTCTTCCACACGGTTTTGAAGGTCAGGGTCCGGAACATTCATCTGCACGTTTAGAGCGTTTCTTACAGCTATGTGCTGAAGACAACATGCAAGTGATCACACCGACCACACCTGCACAGATTTATCATGCTTTACGTCGTCAAGCGATTCGTCCAATCCGTAAGCCATTGATCGTGACTTCACCGAAGTCTCTTCTTCGTCACAAACTTGCAACGTCTACGCTAGAAGAACTTGCAAACGGTAGCTTCCAGACCGTGATTGATGAAGTGGACAACATCAACAAGTCAGATGTAACCCGTCTGGTTCTGTGTGGTGGTAAGGTGTATTACGACCTGATTGAAAAACGTCGTGAAAAAGAATTGAACAATACTGCGATTGTGCGTATTGAACAATTATATCCATACCCAGAAAAACGCCTGACAGAAGTCCTTGCACAATATCCAAATGTGAAAGAACTGGTTTGGGCACAAGAAGAGCCTAAAAACCAAGGTGCTTGGTTGTTCATCGCTCCGCGTCTATATGACGATGTGATGAAAGCGGATAAACAAGTCCGTATTAGCTACGCTGGCCGTGAAGCATCTGCTGCACCGGCTTGTGGTTCACCATATTTGCATGCAAAACAACAAGCTCAGCTCATCAACGACGCGCTTGCGATCGACGCTGAATAATCCAGGAGATTCTAAGTAATGGCAACCGAAATTAAAGCACCGGTATTCCCAGAGTCAGTTGCGGACGGTACGATCGCAACTTGGCACAAACAACCAGGTGAAGCAGTATCACGTGATGAAGTGATCTGTGATATTGAGACTGATAAAGTTGTTTTAGAAGTTGTTGCTCCTGCAGACGGTACAATTGCCTCTATCATTAAAAATGAAGGCGACACTGTACTTTCAGCTGAAGTCATTGCACAGTTTGAAGAAGGTGCTGTTTCTGGCGCTGCTCAAACTCAAGCAGTTCAGTCTGAAGAGAAAGTTGAACAAGCTGCGGCGAATACTGAAGCAGGTAATTCACCAATCGTTGAACGTCAGCAAGTACAAGACCAAGCGCCAGCAGTGCGTAAAGCATTGACTGAATCTGGTGTTGCAGCAGCTGATGTTGCGGGTACAGGTCGTGGCGGTCGCATCACCAAAGAAGATGTGGCAAACCACCAAGCGAAACCAGCTGCTCCTGCTGCTGCGCCATTAAGCGTTGCTGTGGGCGAACGTATCGAAAAACGTGTTCCAATGACACGTCTTCGTAAGCGTGTTGCTGAACGTTTACTTGCAGCGACTCAAGAAACTGCAATGTTGACCACGTTCAACGAAGTGAACATGAAACCAATCATGGAAATGCGTGCTCAATACAAAGATGTGTTTGAAAAACGTCATGGAGCACGTCTTGGCTTCATGTCATTCTTTGTTAAAGCAGCAACTGAAGCGCTAAAACGCTATCCGGCAGTGAACGCATCAATCGATGGCGATGACATTGTTTATCACGGTTACTATGACATTGGTGTTGCAGTTTCATCTGAGCGTGGTCTGGTGGTTCCTGTACTTCGTGATACAGACCGCATGAACTATGCCGAAGTTGAAAACGGTATTCGTGCATACGCTGCGAAAGCGCGTGATGGCAAATTAGGCATCGAAGACATGACTGGCGGTACATTCACGATTACCAATGGTGGTACTTTCGGTTCATTGTTATCTACTCCGATCTTGAACACGCCACAAACTGCGATTCTGGGTATGCATAAAATCCAGGAACGTCCGATGGCAGTGAATGGTCAAGTAGAAATCTTGCCTATGATGTACCTTGCATTGTCTTATGACCACCGTCTAATCGATGGTAAAGAAGCAGTCGGTTTCCTTGTAACAATCAAAGAATTGTTAGAAGAGCCAGCGCGTCTTATCCTTGATCTGTAATTTATTTATTAAGAATCTTCCCTAATCCCTTTTTAAAAAGAGGGCTTAGGTCTCCCTTTTGAAGGGAGATTAAAGGGGATTATTTGGAGATAAACATGTCTCAATTCGATTTAGTCGTAATTGGTGGTGGCCCGGGCGGCTACGAAGCAGCAATTCGTGCAGCTCAACTTGGTTTCAAAGTTGCGTGTATCGAAAAACGTATTCATAAAGGCAAGCCATCTTTAGGTGGCACCTGCTTAAACGTGGGTTGTATCCCGTCTAAAGCTTTGCTTGATTCTTCTCACCGTTACGAAGATACAGTGCAGCATCTAGATGATCACGGTATTACCACGGGTGAAGTGAAATTTGATCTTGCTAAACTTTTAGCGCGTAAAGACAAAATCGTTGACCAATTGACCATGGGTATTGATGGCTTGCTGAAAGGCAACGGCATCGAATGGTTAAAAGGTACAGGTAAATTACTTGCCGGTAAAAAAGTTGAGTTCGTTTCTCATGAAGGCGAAACTCAAATTTTAGAACCAAAATACGTGATTCTTGCGACTGGTTCTGTGCCAATCAATATCCCATCTGCACCTGTTGATCAAAACATTATTGTTGACTCAACTGGCGCACTTGAATTCCAAGAAGTACCGAAACGATTAGGCGTAATTGGTGCGGGCGTTATCGGTCTTGAATTAGGTTCAGTTTGGCGTCGTCTGGGTGCAGAAGTTGTTGTATTTGAAGCAATGGATGCATTCTTACCAATGGCTGATAAAGCCTTGGCAAAAGACTACCAAAAACTGTTGACTAAGCAAGGTCTTGATATTCGCGTTGGTGCGAAAGTTTCTGGTACTGAAGTGAACGGTTCTGAAGTGACTGTGAAGTACACTCAGGGCGGTGAAGACAAGACTCAAACTTTCGACAAGTTAATCGTATGTGTAGGCCGTCGTGCTTATGCTGAAGGTTTATTGGCGGATGATTGCGGCATTAAACTGACTGAGCGTGGTCTGGTTGAAGTGAACGATTGGTGTGCAACGTCTGTGGACGGCGTATACGCAATTGGTGACTTGGTTCGTGGTCCTATGCTTGCGCATAAAGCCATGGAAGAAGGCGTAATGGCCGTTGAACGTATTCACGGTCATGCCGCTCAAGTCAACTACGACACGATTATTTCTGTCATCTATACCCATCCGGAAGCGGCGTGGGTTGGTTTAACAGAACAGCAAGCCAAAGACAAAGGTCACGAAGTGAAAACCGGTCAATTCGGTTTTGCTGCAAACGGCCGTGCGATGGCTGCTGGCGAAAATGCTGGTTTTGTGAAGTTTGTTGCTGATGCGAAAACAGATCGTCTATTGGGTATGCACGTGATTGGACCTGCTGCGTCTGACATCGTACACCAAGGTATGATTGCACTTGAGTTTGTATCTTCAGTTGAAGATCTACAGTTGATGACTTTTGGTCATCCAACTTTCTCTGAAGTGGTACACGAAGCTGCACTTGCGGTCGATGGTCGTGCGATTCATGCGATTCAACGCAAACGTAAATAAAATTAAAAAAAGAGCGGCTTAGGTCGCTCTTTTTACATTTCATGGTTGTTTTTATGGGAACAATCATCTAAAAATAAAGATAACGATTTTAAGAAATGCTGGTACTGCTTTGACGGACGTCTGGGTACTGGTGGGTTTATAACAAGGCAAAGAAGTAATAAAAGGTTATTGAATGAATTTACATGAGTATCAAGCAAAAGCGCTATTAAAAAAATATGGTATGCCGGTACAGGAAGGGATACTTGCCACCAATGCCGATGAAACGGTACATGCTTTTGAGCAGTTAGGTGGAAAGTTCGCAGTACTGAAAGCTCAGGTGCATGCAGGTGGTCGTGGGAAGGCCGGTGGTGTAAAAGTCGTTAAATCGGCTACCGAGGCTGCTGAATATGCCAACCAGATCATCGGTTCAAACCTGGTAACTTATCAGACCGATGCCAATGGTCAGCCGGTAAATAGCATTTTAGTCTCTGAGGATGTTTATCCTGTTGAGCGCGAACTTTATTTGGGTGCGGTGGTCGATCGTTCAACCCGCCGCATTACTTTTATGGCATCGACTGAAGGCGGTGTTGAAATTGAGAAAGTGGCCGAAGAAACCCCTGAAAAAATTATTAAAGTTGAAGTTGATCCTTTAGTGGGGCTCATGCCATTTCAGGCTCGCGAAGTGGCTTTTGCCCTAAAACTCAAAGATGGCCAAATTAATCAATTTGTTAAAGTCATGACTGCTGCTTATCAGGCATTTGTAGACAATGATTTTGCACTTTTTGAAATCAATCCGCTGTCGGTACGTGAAAATGGCGATATTCTGTGTGTGGATGCCAAAATCGGGATTGATTCGAATGCACTGTACCGTTTGCCTGAAGTGGCTGCGCTACGTGATAAGTCTCAGGAAAATGAACGTGAACTCAAAGCATCTGAATTTGATCTGAACTATGTGGCATTGGAAGGGAACATTGGCTGTATGGTGAATGGTGCCGGTCTTGCGATGGCAACCATGGATATTATCAAGCTTTATGGTGGTCAACCTGCCAACTTCCTCGATGTTGGTGGTGGTGCGACCAAAGAGCGCGTGATTGAAGCTTTTAAAATTATTCTGGCAGATCACTCTGTGCAGGGTGTGTTGATTAATATTTTTGGTGGAATTGTACGTTGTGACATGATTGCAGAAGCAATTATTGCGGCGGTTCAGGAAGTAAATGTGACCGTTCCTGTGGTTGTTCGCCTCGAAGGCAACAATGCGGAACTGGGTGCAAAATTACTGGATGAATCAGGTTTGAAATTGATTTCTGCAAATGGTCTTGCTGACGCTGCAGAAAAAATCGTTGCTGCTGTAAAAGCTTAAGGAGTATCAATCATGAGCGTATTAGTGAATAAAGACACCAAAGTATTGGTACAGGGCTTTACAGGAAAAAACGGCACATTTCATTCTGAGCAGGCTTTGGCTTACGGCACCAAAGTTGTCGGTGGTGTAACACCGGGTAAGGGTGGTCAAACCCATCTGGAATTACCAGTATTCAATACCATGCGCGAAGCGGTGAAAGAAACTGGCGCAGATGCTTCGGTGATTTATGTTCCTGCACCATTTGTGCTGGATTCTATTGTTGAAGCGGTTGATTCGGGCATTGAGTTAATTGTGGTGATCACTGAAGGTGTACCGACCATCGACATGCTTAAAGCCAAGCGTTATCTGGAAACCAATGGTAATGGCACGCGTTTAATCGGGCCAAACTGTCCGGGCATTATTACGCCGGGTGAATGTAAGATCGGGATCATGCCGGGTCATATTCATCAGCCGGGTAAAATTGGAATTATCTCGCGCTCAGGGACTTTGACCTATGAAGCCGTAGCGCAGACCACCAAGCTTGGACTGGGTCAGTCTACTTGTATCGGGATCGGGGGAGATCCGATTCCGGGCATGAACCAGATTGACTGCTTGAAACTGTTCCAGGACGATCCTCAGACTGAAGCCATTATTATGATTGGTGAAATTGGTGGTACCGCAGAAGAAGAGGCAGCGGAATATATTCAGGCTCATGTCACCAAGCCTGTGGTCGGTTATATTGCAGGTGTTACCGCACCTAAAGGCAAGCGTATGGGGCATGCGGGTGCAATTATTTCAGGTGGTAAAGGAACTGCTGAAGAAAAATTTGCTGCCTTTGAGCGTGCGGGTATGGCATATACCCGCAGTCCTGCGGAACTTGGTTCAACCATGTTGCAAGTATTGAAAGATAAAGGTTTGGTTTGATTTATAGATTAAACATGCACTAAAAAGCTCCCAGTTGGGAGCTTTTTTATATCTCATTCTATTTTTAAGTTTTAGCCTTCAGACTCTGGGTCATACCATTAATATCACCACCCTGAATACCAAGTTCATTCATTAGGCTATCAATTAAGGGTGCTTGGCTGCGATAACGCAGGGCGCTATTTACCACCTGATCTGACAGGGCAACATTGCCATTTTCATGATGTGCATCTGTCTGACAGGAACCGGCATGACTGCCATGCAGGCCATTGACCTGAAGAATCTTGATGTCATCAATATTTTCCATCGGTTTAACACTTTCCCGGATAATTTCAGGCAAGTATTTCAACATGGCTAGGCGAATCTGCATTTCGACCTGTTCAGGTGACAGCACATTATTGGCTTCGTTGACTGCACGGGTACCTTCTGCATCGACCTGATACTGTTTTTCCATCGCCTGAGCCAGTAGAATTTTTGCGTCCGCTTCACCTTTGGCCTTAAGACGAACCTTTTCGGCTTCAGCTTCAGCAGCAATACGTACTGCTTCGGCATCATCTGCTGCGGCTTGTTTTCCGGCTTCAGCGGCAACCGTAATCGCAATTGCATCTTTTTCCGCGTGTTCTTTGGCTGCGACCAGCTCAACCGCTTTTTGACGCTCTGCCTGCTGGATTTGGCGTACAGTGATGACTTCTTCTTCCGCTTTTACCGCTTGAGCACGTGCCTGATCGGCTTGCGCTTTGGCTTCAGATTCGGCGCGAGATTTTTCTGCAATGGCAATGGCACGATCCTGTTCGGCCAGCTCAATAGTTTTCTTTTGTTCGACTTGGGCTTTTTGAATCAGCTGCGCTTTTTGGATATTCTCATTTTCTACATCACGGGCCGCTAAAATACGCTTGAGGTCGACTTCTCGTTCAGCAGCAATTTGTGCTTCTTCTGCTTCACGTTTTTTTACCGGCTTCCTGAGCAGAAATTTCAGCCAGTTGCTCGGCACGGCGAATGGCAATTTCGCGTTCCTGTTGCAGCTTGGCATATTCTTCTTCACGAATGATTTGCAGGCGCGCCTGTTCTGCTTCCAGATTTTTAGTTTTGATCGCCAGGTCGGTATCCTGCTCGATATGATTTCGCTTGCGACGACGATCTTCAATGGTTTCAGTGAGCTTGGTCAGGCCTTCAGCATCAAAGGCATTTTGTGGATTGAAATATTTAAATCCAGTTTGATCCAGGCCAGTCAGGGAAACGGTTTCCAGTTCCAGACCATTTTTATGCAAATCTTCTGAAACCACTTGCTGTACTTTTTGTACAAAGTCGACCCGTTTTTCATGCAGTTCTTCCATGGCCATTTCTGCTGCTACTGCACGCAGTGAATCGACAAATTTGCCTTCGACCAGATTTTTTAATTCATTCGGTGACATGGTCTTTTGCCCGAGCGTTTGTGCAGCTGTTGCAATTGAATCAGCAGTAGGTTTGACCCGCACATAGAATTCGGCCATGACATCCACGCGCATACGGTCACGGGTAATCAGTGCCTGATCATCTGCACGGCGCACTTCAAGACGCAGGGTGTTCATATTGACTTGAATGATTTCATGCAAGACTGGGAGCACGATTGCTCCTCCACCCAAAATCACTTTTTCACCACCCCAACCGGTACGCACAAAGGAGATTTCTTTACTGGAGCGGCGGTATAGGCGCGCAATGATGAGACCGAAGGTCACCAGTGCTGCAAAAATAATTCCAGAAATAATTAAAATATTATATAAATCAAAAGTTAACATTATTATAAAGTCTCAGTTTGGTTCTGGCTGAATAAAATTAGAGTGCAGTGGCTTGAAAGCCATTTTTGGTTTTATGGGTCAGTACGACATTCTGACCTTGATTTAAAATTTGATTGGTTTCTGGTTCGACTAAAACATAATGGGTCTGGCCATGCTGATCCCGGACTTTGGCTTGTGCAGGAGAGTTGACTTTGGCATCACCCAGAATAATGATTGCGGTACGCCCAATAAGCTCGTCACTATAAATGGCAGAAGTTTCATCTTGAGGCATAAGCTTGCTGGCAGCCATGGCAAGCCAGCGCACTATCGGCATACACAGAAACAGACAGGCTGGGGAAATTAGCCATACATTGAAGAGCTGGCTGGTCAGGCGTTCAAATATTCCCTGAATCAATAAGCCACTCAGGCCATAACTGGTCAGAAAAATGATGAGCCAGATAAATAAAGGCAGACGTCCCAGATATAACCAGTCAAATACTTTGGTGAAAAAGCCGGGATGTTGATCTGGATTAATTTCTGGTTGCAGGGGGTCTTCAGGCAAAAACTGTTCTAACATATTCTGCGAGCCGCCACCGAGCAGCAGTAATATGCATTCCAGTGCAGCAAACATCAGCATCAGACTCAGGCTGATACTAAATACGATATTTGACGGATGAGTAAACAGTTCCCACATTTTTTATCTCTATAATTATGTTTTAGGAAAAGTGTAAGGAAGCCTCTGATGCTATAACGATAGCAGTAATTATTAATTTTGTATGCAAAAAAATAACAAAAAACCTTATAAACAAGGATTGAATATATTATGTATTTAATAATTATTGAACTATTAAAGTTAATAGTAAACTATAAGTTTATTTAGGATCTTCTAAAAAATTAATTATTTTCAATATGTTGTGTGAATTTTAAGGTTGTGTGGATTGGTTTTTCTGAGAAATATAGAAATACTGTGCCTTAGTATCTCTATATTTCTTTCTTAAAGACTTAGAGTAAGGCAGTCTGAATCCGGACTTTCATATCCAGAGTCTGTTGCAGAATATAGTTTTTTATCCATGTGATCTGTTCACCCATCGGGTTCACCTTGATCGCAGTATCCAGAAAATGCAGATCCGGCTGACTGAAAAGTTGCTGTTCCAAAGTCTGCTCCAGCATCTGGCTATTGCTGGTTAAAGGCAATGCCACCAGATAGAATGCTTTAGGGTAATTGTAAAATGCATAGAGTAAGTTAAAGGCTTTTTGATCACCTTTAAGATTACCCGCACCGATTTCATAAGCTGCATTCTGGTTGCTATACGTCACACCCAATAAGAATTCCCAATGACCTTCTTGCAAACGCAGACCAAACTGTAATCCGATCTGGTCGGCAGTCAGTTCATGTTGCAAATAGATATTTAAAGGCTTGCCGTCTTCACTGAAAGGTTCTTGTAAGACTAAAATGTGTTGCTGATGCTGATAAATGTAACCTGCAAGCTCTGCTTGTTCCAGGCGAGTTTTTAGAGTGGAGAGATCAAAAGCGCTATAAGCCATAAGCAAAATATATCAAAGGGAGAATTTAGCCTACTCTATTAATTTTTCAGCATCTTGGAAACCACTACTTTAGATTATTTATCTATACTTTTATGGGTGATTTTAAAAATTAATACAGCAAAAATAGTCAGATGTGGTGACGTTCATTATTGATTCATAAAAACTGATATTTGTTATTAGTGAATTTTTATATGAGCTTTTGATATATCAATATCATAAAACAAGCAATGGCTAAGATAAGTAAATCACTATAATGAATATAAATTTTCAAAAGTGTCATAAGTACACGTTTTTCTAAGCTGGTGTTGTCCATGTCGTTAAATGAGGAAAGACTTACTCATCTCAAACAGCTTGAAGCTGAGAGTATTCATATTATCCGTGAAGTAGCAGCTGAATTTGAAAATCCAGTCATGCTTTATTCCATTGGTAAAGATTCAGCAGTCATGCTGCATCTTGCACTGAAAGCGTTTTATCCAGCCAAACTTCCATTCCCGCTACTGCATGTAGACACGGGTTGGAAATTTAAAGACATGATTGCTTTCCGTGACAACATGGCAAAAAAACATGGTTTTGATTTGATCGTGCATCAAAACAAAGAAGGAGTCGAGGCAGGCATCAATCCTTTCGATCATGGTAGTTCAAAATATACTGACATCATGAAGACCCAAGGTTTAAAACAAGCCTTAAATAAATACAAGTTTGATGCTGCTTTTGGTGGTGCGCGCCGTGATGAAGAAAAATCTCGTGCCAAAGAACGTGTCTATTCATTCCGTGATGATAAACATCGTTGGGATCCCAAAAACCAACGCCCTGAACTTTGGAACCTTTACAACGGTAAAGTAAATCAAGGTGAAAGTATTCGTGTATTCCCGTTATCAAACTGGACCGAGTTGGATATCTGGCAATACATCTATTTGGAAAGCATTCCACTTGTGCCACTTTACCTGGCTGCAGAACGTCCTGTGGTTGAGCGTAGCGGTACACTTATTATGGTGGATGACGAACGTATGCCTTTAAAAGAAGGTGAAGTTCCACAAATGAAATCGGTACGTTTCCGTACTTTAGGTTGTTATCCATTAACAGGTGCGGTTGAATCAACTGCAGATACCTTGCCGGAAATTATCCAAGAAATGCTCTTGGCAACCAGCTCTGAGCGTCAGGGTCGTATGATTGACCATGATGAAGCAGGCTCGATGGAGAAGAAGAAGCAGGAAGGCTACTTCTAATTTAATCTCCCCCTAAAAATCTCCCCAAACCCCTCTTTGAGAAAGAGGGGCTTAAAAGTGGAGGAAGTCTCCCTTTTATACAGGGAGATTTAGAGGGATTAAAAACCGATTTCTAAAGAATATGTGGAGCTTTGGGCAATGTCTCATCAATCAGAACTGATTAGCCAAGATATTTTGGGCTATTTGAAACAACATGAAAATAAAGACCTGTTGCGTTTCCTGACTTGCGGTAACGTAGATGATGGTAAATCGACTCTAATTGGTCGACTGCTTTACGATTCAAAATTGATTTATGAAGATCAATTGCAAGCCGTCACCCGTGACTCGAAAAAAGTCGGTACCACAGGCGATGCACCTGACTTGGCACTTCTGGTAGATGGTCTGCAGGCAGAACGTGAGCAGGGCATTACCATTGATGTCGCCTATCGTTATTTCTCGACTGAAAAGCGTAAGTTCATCATTGCCGATACTCCGGGACATGAGCAGTACACCCGTAACATGGCAACAGGTGCATCGACCTGCGACCTTGCGATTATCTTGATTGATGCGCGTTATGGTGTGCAAACTCAAACCCGTCGTCATACCTTTATTGCAAGCTTACTTGGTATTAAAAATATTGTTGTTGCGATCAACAAGATGGACCTGGTGGACTTCTCTGAAGCCCGCTTCAATGAAATTCAGGCAGAATATGCAGCATTCGTTGCGCAGTTGGGTGATCGTAAACCATCGAACATCATCTTTACGCCAATTTCTGCATTGAATGGCGATAACGTGGTGAACAAGTCCGCCAATACACCGTGGTACACCGGTGAAACATTGATGGGTACGCTTGAGTCGGTAGAAATTAACCGTACTTCGGCAAAAGCAGATTTTCGTTTTCCTGTGCAATATGTCAACCGTCCAAACCTCGATTTCCGTGGTTTCTGCGGCACGATTGCACTTGGTGATATCAACGTTGGCGATACCGTAACGGCTTTACCATCAGGTAAATCATCAACAGTAAAAGAAATCGTTACTTTTGATGGCAATCTTGAGCATGCTGTTGCAGGTCAAGCGGTGACTTTAACGCTCAACGATGAAATTGATATTTCACGTGGTAACGTATTAATTCGTGCCGATCAAGCGGTTCCAAATATTTCTCGTTCAGTTCAAGCGACTGTGGTGTGGATGGCAGATCAAGCGCTGGTGATTGGCAAGCTGTACAACATTAAGATTGGTACACAGACTGTTCCTGCAAAAGTGACAGCGATTCATTACCGTACCAACGTCAACACACTGGAGAAAGTTCAGGTCGAAAATCTTGAGCTGAATGCGATTGCCAATGTGACTGTTGAATTTGATGCGCCCGTGGTCTTTGACCGTTATCAAGACAGCCGTTATACCGGTTCATTTATCTTTATTGATCGTTTAAATAACGTGACGATTGGTGCAGGTATGGTGGAAGAATCAGTTGAATGGTCTGCACATGATGAGCCCGTGACTGCTGAAGTGCGTGCTGCGCGTTTGGGGCAAAAACCTGCTGCGCTGACTGTCTCGGCAAAAGCTTTGGAAAATGCTCAGGCACTTGAAAGTTTATTGATTCAGCAAGGCATCGTGGCAATTGCCAGAGCGGGTCTTGATGTTACACAAGTTGCATTGCTTCGTGAAACAGGTGTGGTGGTGATTACCGATACTGCTGAAGGTACGGACACCACTTTAATTATGGAAGCAGTCGAAGAGCTTGCTGATAAAATTGTAGAATTGGTTCGATTATAAGACTGAGTCGATTTAAAAAACCCGCTGTAAAGCGGGTTTTTTATTTGGATGCTTTTAAGTATGTAAGTAATGTGCAGCCGTGTGAATGTTGAACTTTCACTTAAATTTCTTCTCGATATAATACAAATATTGAGGGGTGTTTATGAAAAAAATATTTATTTTAATCGGGTTGTGTTTGGCTTTTGGGGTGGACGCTAAACAGGCGACCAGTACAGATGCAATTAAGCAAAAAATTATCCAGCAGTCGATTGATCGTTATCCGGGGAATTGTCCATGTCCTTACAATACGGCCAGTAATGGCAGTCGCTGTGGTAAACGTAGTGCATATAATCGGGCGGGTGGGCATGCACCTTTGTGTTATCCGGAAGATGTCAGTGATCGGATGGTCAAAGAGTATAAAAGCCGTGGTTAATTACCAAGTCCGGATTTTACCGAGGGGTAAAAACGAAATTTTCTCTACAGTTTATCTTCAGATATGTATGCTTCAATTATTCAGAAAAATCAGTTAGGGATTGAGATAGAATCGTCTTTATCTCCGTTAGACTTTTTGCGCCAGCAATCCTTTTAATGATTGTGCCATTTTTAAAAATCAGCGTAGAAGGTAGACCATAAACATGATAGCGCAAGGTTAATACTGGAGATTGGTCGATATTTACTTTGCCAAATTTGATTTCGGGCTTGCTTTCAGCATATTGCGCTGCCAGTTCATTAAAGACCGGAAAATTCTGAATACAAGGCTTACACCATTCGGCATAAAAGCGAATGACTGCAAAACCTTCGAACCATTCAAAATTACTGTAATTATTCTCGTTATACTCAATGATCTCGCTCATATCCATCTCCTATCAATTTTTTGAATAGTGACTTGATTATACATAAGTCCGACTTGGCTTCATTCCTCAGCTTAACTATGTTCAAATAAAGCCAAGTATCTTGAATATTCAATAAGCAGGGAAATATATGTCACAAGCAAGCATGCAACAGGTCATTATTACAGAACCGGGCGATATCGATAAATTGGCTTATGAAACGGTTGCAATCCCCGAAGCCAAAGCAGATGAAGTTCTGGTGAAAGTCCATGCTTTTGGTATTAACCGTCCAGATATCTTGCAGCGTCAAGGCTTATATCCGATGCCTAAAGGGGTAACCCCAGTTCCTGGTCTGGAAGTTGCCGGTATTGTTGAAGCTGTAGGTGGCGATGTCACCAAATTTAAAGTGGGTGATCAAGTCTGCGGTCTAACCAATGGTGGTGGTTATGCAGAATATTGTGTCGTACCAGAAAGCCAGACCTTGAATATTCCGGAAGGTGTAAGCTTTACACAGGCGGCAGCCATTCCTGAAACCTTTTTTACCGTGTGGGCCAATGTGTTCCAGATGGGGCAGGCCAAAGCAGGCGAAACCGTGCTGATTCATGGCGGGAGCAGCGGCATTGGCACTACTGCTTTAATGTTATGTAAAGCACTCGGAATCAAAACTTTTGCGACTGTCGGTTCGGATGAAAAAGTTGCAGCAATTTCTGATTTAACCACAGCTATTAACTATAAAACTCAGGACTTTGAGCAAGTGATTAATGAAGCAACTGACAATGGCGGCGTCGATGTCATTTTAGATATGGTCGGTGCGCCTTATTTAGAGCGTAATTTAAATTTGTTGCGCCGTGATGGACGTCTGGTGTATATCGCCTTTTTGGGCGGTCGTAAAGCCAAAGAGGTTAATTTAGGTCCTATCATGATGAAACGTCTGACCATTACCGGTTCGACCATGCGAGCACGAAGCACCGCTGAAAAAGCGGAAATTGCACAAGGTCTGAAAGAGCAGATTGCACCATTATGGGCAAAAGGCGAATGTTTGCCGATGATCTATAAAACGTTTAAGTTTGATCAAATTCAAGATGCCCATGCCGCAATGGATACGGGAGAACATGTGGGTAAAGTTGTGGTTGAAATTATTTAATACGATATAAATGATTTAAAAAAGCCAGTAATTTTACTGGCTTTTTTAATTTTGAGTAAAATCTTATTACAAATAAATATATAAAATTTTGAATAAAAATTAAAAAATGTTAACTGTTCGACACAACCTGTCAAGAATGCCACGTAAATTGCATCTATCGATAATTCCGACTAATTGGTTCAACATTCACATGAATGTGAGAGGGAAAATAAGATGAAAATTATTCCAATAGTATATAGTTCAAAACATAGTTTAAAAGCATTGCATCGTATTCATAAAATGATTATTCGCGGAAGCATGAGTTGGGCAGAGTTACATAAAATGTATCGAGCGATGCTGCATCTGGAGCGTTATATGGAAAGATTAACGCTCCAGAATCGTCCTTTAAGCAAGAAAGCATCCAGAAAATCCAAATAAGGTCTTGTATTTTTGGGATGAATAAAGGGTCAAGATCTGAGGTAAAAGAATATCTTAGACTTTATCCTAATATGATTCACTTATTGGTATTTAGTATAATCATTAAGTATCTAGCGATAAATAAGTACATGTGAATGTATTAAGTGGGGATTTATGAAGCGCCCAGCTTCAACACATGAGCGTCTTGCAGAGCGTTTAGCCAGAATTTTGACCAAATTAAATGTCGGATATCAACTCCGGGCTGCAGAGCTAGCTGCAGAATTTCAGGTCAGTAGCCGCACCATTGAACGTGATTTTGACCGATTAAACTCTTATCTGCCTTTACGCCAAGATCAACAGAAACGATATTATCTGGATCCCTCTTATTTGGGGCGGTTCAAGTTGCAGGATATTCAGACCTTTGCCCAGCTTTCCGGGATCAGTGAGCTGTATCCCGCACTAGATATGTCCTTTTTACGTGAATTGCTGGATGATCGCGCCAATCTGGTTTTTTCTGCCAAAGGCTATCATTTTGAAGATGCCAAACAGTTTGCCGAGCATTTCAAGCTGCTGGCAGGTGCAATCTATAAACGTCAGCAGATTGAATTACTTTATGCCGATCAATTGCGGATCATTCAGCCTTATCGTTTGATTCACCATCATGGCATCTGGTATCTGGCGGGGGTAGATCACGACAAGCTGCGCACCTATCGCTTGAGCCAGTTGCAACAGCTCAACCTGGTTTCTGAGGAGGAGAGCTTTGAGCATGATCCTGAAGTGCTGAAAATGTTGGCAGATGAAGACAGCATCTGGTTTGGGCGGCAAAAACAGCAGGTTTTAATCAAGGTGCAACCTGAAGTTGCGGTATTTTTTAAAGAACGCCATTTATTTCCAGAACAGCAGATCGAGCAGGAAACCGAGGCTGGAGAGTTGTTCATCAGTTGCCAGATCCGTCACGAAATGCAGTTATTGCCTTTGGTGCGTTACTGGTTGCCTTATGTGAAAATTATTGAGCCGATTCATTTTCAGCAGAAACTGGAACAGGATTTGCAGGGATATTTGCGCACTGCTGGATGATATTGAGAAAGTAGAGCAGGGTAGCTTAATTAATGATCATGCTTTAAATGGAAATTTAATTTACTTATTTTTTTGATTTACTAAATTACAGGCATAAAAAAACCAGCTTTCGCTGGGTTCTTTATTTGCACCATCTTTCTATAGTAGAAGAATGGTGCCCGAGGCCAGACTCGAACTGGCACGCTTTGTGGGCGGGGGATTTTAAATCCCCTGTGTCTACCGATTTCACCACTCGGGCTTTAACAAGATGGAGGCGGAGGTCGGAATCGAACCGGCGTCCACGGAGTTGCAGTCCGCTGCATGACCACTCTGCCACCCCGCCGCGTCTTGTTGATGCGTATATTATCAAGCTCAGAAAAAAAAACAATAGTGTATTCATCTGTATGCGCATAAAAACATCATCTGGCGGAAAATATTTAAATTATTCATGTAGAATGTGCAAAATTGATTCATATCAACACTTGGGAGAAGTGCCGTGGCATTAGTTCTAGACGGTCGTGCATTGGCGAAGCAAATTGAAGCTGACTTGTTTACTCGCGTAGAAGCGCTGAAAGCAAAATCAGGTCGTACTCCAATTCTTGCGACGATTTTGGTAGGTGACGATGGCGCATCTGCAACTTATGTTCGCATGAAAGGTAATGCCTGCCGCCGTGTTGGTATGGATTCACTCAAAGTGGAACTTCCTAAAGAAACCACCACTGAAGAATTATTGGCTGAAATTGAAAAATTAAATGCAAATCCTGATGTGCACGGGATTCTGCTTCAACACCCGGTTCCGGCTCAAATTGATGAACGTGCCTGTTTTGATGCAATTTCGCTTGAAAAAGACGTAGATGGTGTGACTTGTCTGGGCTACGGTCGTATGGCAATGGGCGAAGCAGCCTATGGTTCAGCGACGCCTGCTGGGATTATGACCATTTTGAAAGAAAACAACATCGAAATCGCTGGTAAACATGCGGTGGTTGTAGGTCGTTCTGCAATTTTGGGTAAACCAATGGCTGCGATGCTGCTAGAAGCGAATGCAACCGTAACCATTTGCCATTCACGTACTCAAGATCTTGCAAGCTTTGTTAAGCAAGCTGACATTATTGTCGGTGCAGTAGGTAAAGCTGAACTGATTCAAAAAGACTGGATCAAATCAGGCGCGGTGGTTGTTGATGCTGGTTTCCATCCACGTGATGGCGGTGGTGTAGGTGATATTCAACTTGTAGGCATTGAAGAAATTGCTTCTGCTTACACACCAGTTCCGGGCGGCGTAGGTCCAATGACAATCACAACATTGATTCGTCAAACTGTTGAAGCTGCTGAGAAGGCTTTGGGTTAATTCCTACAGTGTTCCTTCTCCCTCAGGGAGAAGGCTAGGATGAGGGAGATTTTTTATAAATAATCCTCTCCCTAGCCCTCTCCTTTAATAAAGGAGAGGGAACTTTCTTTATTAATTCGGGTTTCGTGTTTGAAACTAAAATTCTGAATATTCAAAAATAAAAACCAATGAGCTGTACTTTCCAATTCCCTAAAGCCCCTGAGCATCTACTAAAAGCCTTGCATAATGTGATTCCATACTGTGAGCTGCATGCACAGCAATTGCCGGATACACCCATTTCCCTGTGGCTGATTCCGCCAGTATTTCCAACAGATAAACTGGATGATGAAGTGATTCGTCGCATCTGGAATGATACACCATACTGGATCTTTTGTTGGGCATCAGGTTTGGCGATGGCGCAGTGGCTATTGGCAGAGCCGCATCATGTCAAAGACAAAGTAGTTTTGGATTTTGGGACTGGATCGGGCGTAGTTGCCATTGCAGCGAAAATGGCAGGCGCAAAACGCGTCATCTGCTGTGACATCGATCAAGTCAGTTTGGATGCCTGTCGTGCCAATGCTGAGTTAAATGAAGTTGAGCTGGAATATCTGGATGACCTGTATAAGGCAGAGCAGCTAGATATTCTGTTAGCCGCAGATGTGCTCTATGATCAATGCAACCGTTTCTTCCTGGATGAGTTTTTAAAATTTGCACCTGAAGTCTGGGTTGCAGATAGTCGAGTAAAAAACTTTAGTCATCCTCAATATGAAAAGCTGGATGAACGTAGCGCGACGACCTGGCCAGACCTGGATGAATCGCCGGAATTTCGTAATGTCAGTTTTTATAAAACACGTTGAATTTGAAAAATAAAAAGGGCAATAAGCCCTTTTTATTGTGTTGCTTTGAATATATCGGATATTAAGAACAAGTATAACGAATGACACGCATCGTGGTTGGGCGGGCGTCTAAGGCTTCGCGTGCACCGAGATTCTCGCTATTATATAGATCTGGGGTATTGCTTAAGCTGATTTGCGTGCGGCTATTACCTAATTGGCGGCCATATTGTTCCTGCTCCGCAAGTGGATTAGAAATTTCATTAGTGCTTAAAATCTGGATATTGTAAGTTTTGGAATTTCCTAATACGTGTCTGCAGGCAGCTTGCAAGCGGTTTTCATCTTGGCTTGGTCGTCCTGAGAGGGTATAGCTCAGGGTTGCTGTATTGTCTGAACGTTCCAGAATTTCATAGCCACTTTTTCCATTGAATTGATGGGGTGTGGTCTGACATGCACTCAGTACAAAACTGCTTGCAGCCACAGCCAAAATTACTGTTGTTCTTTTCATATTTATAGTTCCTGAAGTCTTGGGCTAAGTATGCCATATTTTACTCAAGCTGCTGCTCTCATCAATTGTGATCAATTGTTTAAACAGCCAATAAAAAAGGCCGCTTACGCGACCTTTTTAAATTAAATCAGCAATTAAGCAGATTTAACCGCAGCAATAAGTTCTGCTTGACGAGTTTTTAACGCTTCTGGTAAACGCTCACCCAGCTTGTCGAACAATTCAGTGTGGCTTTCAAGTTCTTTGATCCATTGATCTTTATCTTGAGCAGTCACAAGGTCAAATTGTTCTTTAGTAAAGTCAGAACCAGTCCAGTTCAATTGTTCATAAGTTGGAACGCGGCCAATTGGTGTGTCAACAGCAGTTGCACGACCTTCACAGCGGTCAATGATCCACTCAAGAACGCGCATGTTTTGACCGAAACCAGGCCATACGAAGTTACCTTCAGCGTCACGACGGAACCAGTTCACGTTATAGATCCCAGGAAGTTTGTTGCCAGCAGCTTCAGCTTTCTCAGCAACTTGCTCGCCCATTTCTAACCAGTGCGTGAAGTAATCCGCCATGTTGTAGCCAGCGAAAGGAAGCATCGCGAACGGGTCACGACGAACAATACCTTGTTGACCAACAGCAGCAGCAGTGGTTTCAGAGCCCATGGTTGCAGCTTTGTAAACACCATCAACCCAGTCAAATGCTTCTGAAATTAGAGGTACTGTATCTGCACGACGACCACCGAAGATGAACGCAGAAATTGGAACACCTGCTGGATTTTCCCAGTCAGCGTCAATCGAAGGGCATTGACCAGCAGCAACAGTGAAGCGAGCATTTGGATGCGCAGCTTTTTCTTCGCCAGTGTGAGGTTGACCTTTCCAGTTGGTTAGGTTAGCAGGTACTTCTTTAGAAAGACCTTCCCACCATACTTCGCCGTTGTCAGTTACAGCAACGTTGGTATAGATCACATCTTTAGTTAATGTTGCCATACAGTTCGGGTTGGTCTTGGTATTTGTACCCGGCGCTACACCGAAGAAACCAGCTTCAGGGTTAATTGCATATAAGCGACCATCTTCACCTGGTTTGATCCAAGCAATATCGTCACCTACAGTTTCAATTTTCCAGCCTTCGTAGCCCGCTGGTGGAATCAACATCGCGAAGTTTGTTTTACCACATGCAGACGGGAATGCAGCTGCGATATAGTGTTTTTCACCTTGTGGATTGGTCACGCCAAGGATCAGCATGTGTTCAGCTAACCAGCCTTGTTGACGACCCATAAATGATGCAATACGTAAAGCCAGGCATTTTTTACCAAGCAATGCGTTACCGCCATAACCAGAACCGTAAGACCAGATCTCACGAGTTTCTGGATAATGCACGATGTATTTTTCAGGGTTGCAAGGCCATGCAACGTCTTTTTCGCCTTGTTCTAGCGGAGCGCCCACAGTATGTACACATGGAACGTATTCGCCATCAGTACCTAGAACGTCATAAACAGCTTTACCCATGCGAGCCATTTTAGACATGCTTACAGCAACGTAAGGAGAATCTGTTAATTCGATACCGATGTGTGCAATATGAGAACCTAAAGGACCCATAGAGAAAGGCACAACGTACAAAGTACGACCTTTCATAGAACCGTCAAACAAACCGTTGAGGCGAGCACGCATTTCAGCAGGCGCTTCCCAGTTGTTGGTTGCGCCAGCGTCTTCTTTGTTTTCAGAGCAAATGTAAGTACGACCTTCAACACGAGCAACGTCAGAAGGATCAGAATTCGCAAGATAAGAACCAGGATGAGTTTCTTGATTCAGTGCTTGCATTGTGCCGTTAGCGATCATCAAGTCGATATAACGTTGATATTCTTCTGCGCTACCGTCACACCATTCAATTTTTGCTGGTTTTGTTAATTTAGCAATCTCTTCCACCCAAGCAATAAGCTTAGGGTGACGAACGAATTCTGGTGCGTTCACTTGGGTCATGGTGAGGCCTATCTCAAATGTGTACAAAAAGGATGTACAAAGTACAATCCGAACAATAAAAATGTTGCCCGGATGATATATGAAAAAAAGTGGCTGTATTAAAGCATAAAATGATAAAAAAAATAAGACCAAAGAAGCACTAGATTTCTTTTGGCATATAATGCTATTTTATTTGTAAATATAATGAAAACAATAAGATAAAACTAAATATTTGAATTACCTTGGTTATTTATTTTAATTATGGGTGGTATTTATTTTAAAAATTATTAATAAAATCAATTTATTAATTTTATAGCACGTCTCATATTCGTTATTGATTAAATAAATGGTTGCCATTTGAATTTTACATAAAGCTACTGTTAATTGTCTATGAATTGGACAAAATGCCAATAGGCTTCATAAAGTTGTGCGAAAAATGTCTAATCAATCTAAACCCTTATCGCTTATTTATAATCATAATGCTGGTTTTCGCATACAAGGGCCAGAAGGGATCTATGAACAACTGACTGAAATATTTTCAGCGCAAGGTTATCAGACTAAAGCCTATGAAATCAATGATTCACAGCAATTTGATCATGTTATGGCGGAGGTGTTGACACGACATTTAGCGTCGGATGAAGCAGGTATCGTCGTGGCAGCAGGTGGGGATGGTACTTTAAATACAGTCGCCAAACATTTATTGAATACGCAAATTTCTGTCGGAATTTTACCCTTGGGTACTTTTAATTATGTAGCCAGATTATTAGATATTCCCTTGGATTTAATTGAAGCCGCTAAAGTGATTGCCACGGGACAATCTAAACGTATCAATGTAGCCCAAATTAATCAGGATATTTATCTGAATAATGCCAGTTTGGGTCTGTATCCCTTATTTATCAAAAAACGTGAAGATTATAACCGGCGGTTTGGTCGATTGCCGTTACATGCCTATACTTCCGCACTGGATGTGCTGATTCGCGACCGTAAGGAACTGAAACTGGAAATCTGGGTAGATCACAAGAAATATCCGCTAAAAACACCCCTGATCTTTTTTGGCAACAATCCCTTGCAACTGGCAGATATGAAAATGCAGATTGCCAAAGCAGCAGAGCAGGGTAAAGTCGCAGGAGTAGTGGTTTCTAAAAGTGATAAGCTAACTTTATTTAAGCTTGTGTATCAGTTGGTTCGTGGCAAGATTGATCAGGCTTCGGATGTTTACAGTTTTGCTGCCGATCAAGTCCGTATCGAATCTAGATCCAAGAAATTGATGGTGGCGATTGATGGCGAAATCGTAGAAATGGCGCCGCCCCTCAATATTTCTGTTTTAAAAAACAGCCTGAGTGTAAGGGTGCCGCATGATCCTGCATCTGTCTGATCTGCATTTTGGGACAGAAAAACCCGAGTGTTTAGAGGCAATTCGACAGTTCTGTCAGACTCATCCTCTGGAAGCGGTCGTCGTCAGTGGTGATCTGACCCAACGCGCACGTTTAAGTCAGTTTTTGGCCTGTAAGCGGTTTTTAGATCAGCTTGAGACACCTTATCTGGTAATTCCGGGTAATCATGATATTCCGCTCTATCATTTGTGGAATCGGCTGTTCAATCCATTTACCCGTTATCAGCTTTTTTTTGGTGAACTTGAACCCACACTTGAAACAGACAACTTTTATCTGGTGGGGGTGAACTCAATCCGGCGCCGCTATCACACCAAAGGGTATTTATCGCTTGAGCAGATTCAGCGTATTGATCGGAAATTAGGCCAAGCGCCTTCTTCCAAATTAAAAATTATTGTCAGCCATCAACCGTTCTATGTGCCTTTTCAAAATAAGCGCGGTTTTAAGGATAGTCCATTGATGGCCAAAATTGCTTTAGAAGCTTGGGCAGCACATGGCCTGTTTGCAGTCTTGCATGGACATCTGCATCAACCTGCGGTTTATGATTTGAACCTGATCTTTGAGTTAGGGGCAGATCATCCTGTTTATGATGTACATGCAGGTACTTCAGCCTCGCATCGGCTACATAAAAAAGAGCCAAATAGTTTTAATCTGATTGATGCATCAGGAAAAATTTCCCAGTATTTATTCGATGACGTGACCCAGTCCTTTCTGTTAAAGCCTGATATGTTGAATAAATAGACGAAAAATCAGTATTCGTTAAAAAAAAGCAATTTTTTTTCATTTTTGCCCTTGAAGCGTTTTATTCCATCTCCATAAAAGTGACATCAAAAATTTTTGATGATGACCCATGGAATAATTAAGTCGTCATCAGTGATCTAAAAAAGACTTAGTCTGATGGAGTTAAATATGAGCAACATTCGTCCATTACATGACCGCGTTGTTATTCGTCGTGTTGAAGAAGAAACTAAAACAGCTGGCGGTATTTTACTTCCTGGTTCTGCTGCAGAAAAACCAGCTCAAGGTGAAATCATTGCTGTAGGTAATGGTCAAATCACTGACAATGGTGTACGTGCGCTAGATGTAAAAGTTGGCGATAAAGTATTGTTCGGTACGTATGCGGGTACAACTGTGAAAGTTGACGGCGAAGAACTTCTTATTATGAAAGAATCTGACATTTTAGCGGTATTTGCTTAATTTCCGTTTAAAGTCGTCTTATATTCATCAGAATTTAAAAGATATTAAAAGTATTTGGAGTTAAAAATGTCAGCTAAAGACGTAAAATTTGGTGATTCAGCACGTTCAAAAATGATCGCTGGTGTCAATATTCTTGCAGATGCAGTAAAAGTGACTTTAGGACCTAAAGGTCGTAACGTTGTGATCGACCGTTCTTTTGGTTCACCACACATCACTAAAGATGGTGTGACTGTTGCTAAAGAAATCACGCTAAAAGACAAATTTGAAAACATGGGAGCGCAACTTGTTCGCGAAGTGTCTTCAAAAACCAATGACATCGCAGGTGACGGTACAACGACTGCAACTGTATTGGCGCAAGCAATTTTGAACGAAGGTATCAAGTCAGTGACTGCGGGTATGAACCCGATGGACTTGAAACGCGGTATCGATATTGCGGTTAAATCTTTGGTTGCTGAAATTAAAGCAACAGCTCAACCTGCGTCTGACTCTAAAGCAATCGAACAAGTCGGTTCGATCTCTGCAAACTCGGATACGACTGTTGGTAAATTGATTGCGCAAGCAATGGAAAAAGTCGGCAAAGAAGGCGTAATCACTGTTGAAGAAGGTTCGGGCTTCGAAGATTCGCTTGATGTTGTAGAAGGTATGCAGTTTGACCGTGGCTATATCTCACCATACTTCGCAAACAAACAAGACACTTTGACTGCAGAACTTGAAAATCCATTCATTCTTCTTGTAGACAAAAAAATCAGTAACATCCGTGAATTGATTACTGTGCTTGAAGCTGTTGCAAAAACAGGTAAACCACTTCTAATCATCGCTGAAGATGTTGAAGGCGAAGCGCTTGCAACTCTAGTTGTCAACAACATGCGCGGTATTATCAAAGTATGTGCGGTTAAAGCACCTGGCTTTGGTGACCGTCGTAAAGCGATGCTGCAAGACATTGCGATCTTGACTGGCGGTACGGTGATTTCTGAAGAAATTGGCATGCAGCTAGATCAAACTGCACTTGAACATTTAGGTACTGCACATAAAGTGACTGTATCTAAAGAAAACACAGTGATTGTGGATGGTGCGGGTAATGCAGGTCAAATCTCTGAACGTGTTCAGCAAATCCGTGCGCAAATTGAAGAATCGACGTCTGAATATGACAAAGAAAAACTTCAAGAACGTGTTGCTAAATTGGCAGGCGGTGTTGCAGTGATCAAAATCGGTGCTGCGACTGAAGTTGAAATGAAAGAGAAGAAAGACCGTGTAGACGATGCCCTTCATGCAACGCGTGCTGCGGTTGAAGAAGGTGTGGTTGCAGGTGGTGGTGTTGCACTGGTACGTGCAGCGAAAGTATTGGATAACGTAACTGGCGCGAATGATGACCAAAATGTAGGTATCAACATTCTACGTCGTGCGATTGAAGCGCCGCTTCGTCAAATCGTATCGAATGCGGGTGATGAGCCTTCAGTGGTGATCAATGCTGTGAAAAATGGCGAAGGCAACTTCGGTTATAACGCGGCAACAGGTGTTTATGGCGATATGCTCGAAATGGGTATTCTTGACCCAGCAAAAGTAACGCGTTCTGCACTTGAGCATGCTGCTTCTGTTGCTGCATTAATGTTGACAACTGAATGTATGATTACGGATATTCCAGAAGACAAGCCTGCAATGCCTGATATGGGCGGCATGGGTGGTATGGGCGGCATGATGTAATTCATGTTGATCATCCGATCTTAAAAAAATCCCCGCAATAGCGGGGATTTTTTTATTCTTTACAAAATTATGATGAAGACTTTTTAACTAATTTATAATTTAAATTACTCTCAATTTTTTTACCTGATTCAACATCACGTGCTTCGATAAAATTTTCGCCAACAAAGAATTTACGGTTTTCAGCTTTGTTATCTAATGTGATGAGTGACGGATCCTGAGGATCAAAACTAAAACTGCCTTTGAGTTCAAATTCATTATTATTAGCTTTCCCTAAATATTCTTCACTCAGTTCATAAGTCTTATCTGAATTAAGCTGTAACTCGACTTTAATGCCTTCACAGTCGGCACAAGGAAATACACCTTCATATTCACCTGCCCAATCTAATGAGGTCTCTGCGCTATCAGCCCGAGTCAGATTGGTACCGGGGTTATTTTGCTCCGTCATCGCTGGGCTGGATGGTGCATTATGATTCATTGGCTCATTGTCATTCTGTTTTGAACATGCTGTCAACGTTGATGAAATAGCGACTGCCATCGCAGCGGTGAATATAAATTTCTTCATTGTTTTGATCCTATGGATTTATTTGTTAGCTAATTACATTAAAAGCAGTCTGTATAGATAAATAGAGCAATCTTGTTAAAGTTTGATTCATTAGGTGAATCAGGCCAGAGTTATTGATAAGTGAGCAGGATTTAAGAATTTTTAGTCAAGTTTAAAGTCACTTTATGCTGTTTCGTTAACTAATTCTGAACGCTATGATTAGAAAATAATGATAATGCGGAGGGGATAATGAAATTAGAACAAGAAAATAATCTGATTGCAAAAATTTATGATGCTGCTGTATTGCCATCTTTGTGGCTGGATGTGATCAAAGATATCGTCAGCTATACTAAAAGTAAGAGTGCAATTTTTACCGGTCTGGATCAGCTTAATCCAGGCTATGATTTTGTTTACACGCACAATATCCCGAATGAAAGTTTGGCCGCTTATCAAGATGAGCGTATCAGAGTGATTGATATGAAACTGCATATGCCATTATGGAATGCGATCGAGATGGGCGATGCATTGAGTCATAACTGTCAGCACTATGCAGAACAGCCGGGTACGGATCACTATGTGTTCTATGAGAAGTGTTTAAAGCCTAGCGGTGTATCTTATCTGGCTGGCGTATTGCTGGATCGGGGAAATTATCGTTGGGCGGTACTGGGTATTCATCGTGCACCTGAAGTACAGCCTTTTGAACAGCCTGAGCTGGATTTTTTAAGACGCATCAGTATCCATTTACGCCGGGCTTTGCAAATTCACCGGCAAATCAACTTGATTCAGCAAGATAATTTAAGCTTGTATACGGTATTGGACAGTTTAAAAACCGGAATTGTACTGCTTGATCAAAACTTGTGTTTAAGCTATTCCAATCCTGTTGCGCAAAAGATGCTTGATCAGAGTTCATGTCTGGATCTCGATATACATAACCGTCTAAAAACCAATTATGCTCAGCAGGTACGTTTTGATCAGCTTCTGGAAAGTGCTTTGCTGGAAGATACGACCATTCAGACTGAAGTAGGTGGAGTCTTGGCGTTGAGTGATGGGGCAGGCTCACAATTCATGCTGACGGTGGTGCCATTTAAAAAATTAAGAAATATGCAACATTTACAGTCTGCTCAGCATCAGATTGCCTTATTTATGACAGATAAAAACCAGCATTATTCCCTGTCAAGAGCTTACCTACAACAGTGTTACCAGCTTTCCAAACGAGAGTTTGATTTATGCGAGTTGTTAATTAATGGTTATAAAATAGAAGATATTGCAGAACAGTGTGGCATTACGTTGAGTTCGGTACGGACGTATTTTAAAAATATTTATGAAAAAACCCAATGTTGTTCGCAAATCGAACTGATGCATTTATTGATGGGCTGTACCATTCATTTTGAGCATATTAAATAAAATGCCCCAATCTTATGATTGGAGCATTTTAATTTGGTTTAGTTTAGTCGAGAGAGTGTAAAAGTACCTTCGCCACTTACAGTAAATGTTAGTGTATTGGTACCAATAGTGCCTGATAAACCTAAATGTGCATTGGTATCAGAGAGGCCTGCACAACCATTTGTATCGATAGCGATAGCATTAACAAATAATTTACCATTTTGAAGCTGGTAGGTACCATATTCGATACCTGGTCCACCACAAGGTGTTTCCCCAGCTTCAACTTGATCATCTCCTACAGCATCAATTAGGGTATAGGTATTATCCGTTTTGAAAACAAATAATTGTTTACCTGAGCTTGAACTCCACGCACCTATAATTCCTGAGTTATGACGAGGAAATTTAGTAAAAGTTGCACTTTCATTTGGATTTTGGGCTTCTGAAATTTTTAATTCAGTGCCATTCAATGATATTTTCATATCACGTGTAACACCGAAATCCGTTAAACCCCAATCTTCATTCGTGTCTATTGAGGATTGAGCCCGTAAGTCTCCAGACAATGCATCAATAGATAATTCACCGTATTCCATGCCATTGGCGCTATCTGATGGTGCACTGAAAATCGGTTCACCAAGCATATATTTTCCGTCTTTGGTGATTTGCAGTACAACTTCTGACTCTTCATTCTTCGCATACCAAACACCGGCAAGATCTTTGAGCAGTGCTTGGTTAAAGTTATCTTTTGCTGTTTCCGCTGTAACGACCTGTTTAGTTTCAAAACCGACTATGCTTGCAAGGACAGGTTGAAAGCTTTCAATAAACTCTGTTGTCGGTTTGGAAAAATCAATAGAATTGGCAGTGAGTTGAGGCATTGAATCTGGAATTTGGATTCCATCGTCATGCACACCATTAGAATCTAAAGATTGTAAGAAAATGAGCATATTAGTACGTGTCGTTTCGTCCTCAGCTAACTCGACTGGAGTAATACGTTCAGATCCAGTGACAGTTCCAAGGTCGATATTACCGATAGAGAAGGTAATTTCATCACCTTCTTGATATTCAAATTCTCCCTGTGCGTTTGTCGTTTTAGATATACCATTAATGGTATAAGTTGCACCTTCAACAGGGCCATCGGTTAGGACACCTATTTGAGTTGTTGTGGATGGGGGAATGTTAGACGAATCATTATCCGAACCGCCGCAGGCACTAAGTAACCCCGCTAAAGCAAGGCAAAGTAAAGTTTTTTTCATTAGAATCTTCCTGAAATTTATAATGTGGATTCAGTATAAAAAGACCCTCATATTTGCCATATCCCAAAATTAGGAGGTTAAGATCTTTTTAATGTATGAATCCTTTAAATTGGAAAGAAATTCCTATTTATATGGGGAAGCAATCTGAACTATCCGTAAATTGATGTATGAGATAAGTTGAAGGTGGCAAAAATAATCAACTATTCATTTAAAAATTCTAATTATACAAATATAGATTAATTGTTTATTTATTGATCATAGAGCACTATCTATATTTGCCGAGGTTGCTAAAATTCGCGCTATTTTGAATAGAATTGGTGCGTGACGTGTTTGAGAAGTTAGCAGAACAAAGCCTGAACCTGATGGGTTGGGAAATTGATAACCATTGGCCCCTAGATTTAGACCAATGTGTCATGATTGCTGCTCCTCATACCAGTAATTGGGATGCACTGTATGCGCGACTGGCCTTAAAAGCATTGGGCGTAAATGTTCGCTTAACCATTAAAGACAGTTATATGAAATTTCCATTGGGGCCTTTTGTACGGGCGATGGGCGGAATCGGGATTGACCGTCGACCTAAGCAGCCGGGTGAACCGCGTCCGAGCATGGTACAGGTGATGACGGATTTATTTAAGACCCATCCCAAACTGGTCATGCTGGTCACACCAGAAGCAACGCGTGCCAAACAGGAACAGTGGAAAACCGGTTTTTATCATGTTGCGATCAATGCGGGTGTACCGATTGCGTTGGCTTATATGGACTATGCCAAGAAAAAAACTGGCGTAGGTAAAATTGTTTATCCGACAGGGGATTATGAAAAAGATATGGCGGAAATCATGGCATTTTATGTAGATATTCAGCCAAAATTCCCTGAATGTTTCAGTGTCGATCAGCGTTATTATCAGAATTAAAATTGCGTTGTAAAAAGAGCAGGGTATTTTCCCTGCTTTTTTATTGCCTAAGAATTAAGAATATCAGACAAATACTACTTAGTTTTCAGAAGCGGGTAAAATTCCACCGAGGCTTTGACAGGCACTTTTATACAGCTCATATTGCTGTTGCACAACTTCCGATAAGGGAATATCAAATAACTTTTCACCTTGGTGATAATGCTCGATATACGCTTCGGCCTTGGATTTTGTGCTATAGAGCGAATGCTGATAATAATCGGTCATACTGGTATGCGACATCTGTGACATCTCGATCTGGGAGCACTGGAAATTTTGCAGCAGCTGTTCCGATTTTTTCAGATCGCTAGACATACAACCTGCCAGCAATAAGGTACTGAGCAATGTCGTGATAAATTTCATAGAAAATAGACAAAAGGTTTTATGGGAACACCGTATTGTAGAAGTAAAATCCGGTCACAAAACCTTTTTAATCTACCAGATGGTCAAAAAATAGAACAATAGAATCTAAAAATCCCGGTCTATTCTCTGGTCAGTTAACCTTTAACCAAGCCGCCATCCACAATCAGGTTTTGTCCGGTCACGGCACGTGAATAAGGCGATAAAAACATCAGGATTGCAGCAGCAAACTCTTCTGGTGTAATCACGCGGCGTAAAGGAGTTGATTGAGCAATTAGATCAAAAACAAAGTCTGGTGTGGCTTTACTGGCATCTGTGGTTTGTAACAGGCCGCCAGAGAGCATATTGACATTAATACCATATTGTCCCAAATTCTGCGCCGTAGTGCGAGTAAAGGCCAATAAAGCCGCTTTTGCTGCGGTATAGTCATGATAAGGAACCACCGGATTTTGCACTAAGTTTGTGCCGATATTGATGATCCTGCCAAAACCCGTGTGCTTCATATCGTCCAGTGCGGCTTGCGTGGTATTGAGGGCGGCCTGTACTGCACCACTGAATTGACGCGACATGGTCTCCCAAGTTAAATCTTCAACCTTAGGACGATCATCCCCATTAAATTCAAACTGAATCAGCGCATTATTGACGACCGCATGAATCGCTTCCCCGAAATGCTTTTTTGCAGCAGCAAATAAAGTCCGTACCTGATCAGCCTGAGTGACATCGGCCTGATAAATAAAGACCTGCTCGGGATACTGCTGCGCAAGCTGTTCGGCGGTTTGCTGACTGCTATGATAATTGACGACGACGCGAGCACCTTCTGCCAATAGGGCTTGAGTAATCGCCAAACCCAAGCCACGTGCTCCGCCGGTAACGAGAACAATCTGATCACGAATCTGCATAATGATGATCTATATTACGAAATATTGGCCCTAACATAGCAGTTATGTCAGCGGATTCAAGCCTGAGGCAAAGTAAACCAACTCTGCATGAGATTGGGCTTAAATGAATTGGGACGCTATAAGAAAACAGCCGGCGCTGAACAGCAAACTTAGGATAATACGTTTAAACAGCAGTTCAGAAATTTTATAGAAGAGTTTTGCCCCTAAAATGGCCGGAATACTGACAAAAACTATTAACACTGCCATATAGGGTAAATGACTTTGATCGATCATACCTTGCCACAGATAGGTACCGAGTGCGAAGACCTGAACTGCAAAATTAAAATGCCTCAAGATATAGCGTTGCTGGGCTTTCGGGAGTTGTTTCAACATCACCCATGCTGAAGGGACGGCTCCACAAAAACCACCGAGTCCACCTAATATTCCACCCATCAATCCGATACTACTGTCGGCTATTTTTCCCGAGCGCTGAATGGTTTTGATTTGTGGATTGAGCAGCATCAGCGGAGACCAGAGCACCAGAAAAATGCCCAAAACCAATTTAAATGTATCAGCTTGGATGATGTGCAGCAGGTAAGTGCCGAGCGGTACGCCAATCAGACCAGCCACTAAATAAGGCAGTAGCCACTGTTTAGATAATATTGGGGGCTTCTGTTCCTGCGTCAGTGAAATTAAATGACTCCAGATAGAAGCAAATACCAGCAAGGGCGCTGCCAGTTGCGGAGCCAATACCCAGACCCAGAATGACATGGCAATCAGGGCAAAGGCAAAACCGGTCAGCCCCTGTACGAAACCAGCGACCATTGCACCAAGAATAAATAACAGCCAGGTCATAAAGGTCAGGTCAGAAGGAAAGGCAGCAGTATTCTAAAGATCAGGGCAAAAGCCAAGCTTTTAGTTAGCTGTATTTATGCAAATTAAAGTTCAAATGTGCGTAAAATATTAAAACGAAAATAAGGAATGAGTTTTTTATTCCTGCATAAAAATGCATAAATCACTACAACAGAGCAACAATGAGTTCGTTTAGTCTCCATGAACTCGCCTGATACTGATAGGGTGCAGTAAAGAGATTAGGGACATGATTAAAAAAGCGATTTTACTTTCTGTATTGGCAGTGTCATTAACTGGTTGTGTGGTTGATCCATGGGATGATGGTTCTCGTGATCACCGGGATCGCAACGGACATTATGATCGAGACCACAAGGATCGTGACTGGAAAAATCGGGAGCATAGAGATCATCGGGATTGGAAGCGTGACAGAGGTGACAACCGTGATTGGCGCCGTGATCGTGACTAAAATACTTCTCGCGTCTTTCAGTTTGACTATTATTGACAAAAAAGGATTCCACCGCGGAATCCTTTTTTTAATGGGTCTTAATTGTGACTTTATTTAAGAAACACTTTTTTGATAAAGCCCTGCACGCACTGTACCGGCTTTGGTATTTTTAATGAGTCGCCATGACACTGGTAATTTAAGCAACTGTAGATCACGGTCTGCTTCCACATAAATATAAGCATTATTTTTCACCAGATGATCCGCCTGTAATGCCAGCTCTTCCCATAAGTTCAGGTTATACGGTGGATCGAGAAAAACCAGATCAAATTGTGTTTGCAGGCTGGTTAAAGCTTGCTGCGCCGTTGCTATTTTCAATTGGGCGCGTGCTTTGGTGACTTGTAATAGTTCAAGATTCTGGGTCAGGAATTGTGCCTGAGTACGATCCGGTTCAATCATGACGACTGAGGCCGCACCACGCGATAAGGCTTCAAAAGCCAAGGCACCAGATCCTGCACAAATGTCCAAAACCTGTGCATTTTGTACGTCCCACATAAGCCAGTTAAACAGGGTTTCGCGTACTCGATCAGGCGTCGGGCGTAAACCCTCAATACTGGCAAAAGGTAGTTGACGACGTTTCCAGTCACCCCCAATAATTCGAAGTTGGTTTTTCATTTTAGTCTCGTTCTACCGGTGTGGGAGCAGGAGGTGCTACAGCTGGAGCAGCTGCATTTGCAGATGGATTGGTGGCAGGATCTGGTGGCTGAATATTGGCTGGAGCTACAGTTGCTGCATCTTGACTCAACATGCCTGCACCACTTGGCAATTCAGCAGGCTTGATTCCGGCTGTCATCAGACCACCACTGAGCTGATGACCTTGCGGGCGTACCGGCTTCTTATCTTTATGCAGCAACCAATAATCAAAAATCGGACGAGCCAGCACAGTGGCTGCACTACCGCCACGACCATTTTCCAGAATGACCGCAATCGCAATTTCAGGATTTTCAGCAGGTGCAAAACCGACAAACAGGCCATGATCCAGCTGACGGTCGGTCAATAAGGATTCATTATAACGCTTGCCTTGAGCAATGCTCTTCACCTGAGCTGTACCGGTTTTACCTGCAATGGAATATTGTAAGCCACTTTTGATGCCTCGGCCTGTACCAGATTGAATCACGTCGACCATGGCATCACGCATCTTGATCCAGTCTTCTTCCTGACCATTAAAATCGATCTTGCCGTGGGTACCATTATGTACCTTGAACGCTTTGGCACCGCGACTTTCACGTAACACATGCGGAATGACTTTATTGCCATGGTTGGCGGTAATGGCCGTTGCCATGGCCAGTTGTAACGGCGTTGAAGTGAAAGCCCCCTGACCGATACTCACCGAAATAGTTTCACCTCGTAACCATTTGGCGTTACGGGTACGCATCTTCCATTCCGGGTTCGGGTACAGTCCTGAGCTTTCACTTGGTAAATCCACGCCGGTTTTTTCACCAAAACCAAACTGACGCATCCAGGTGTTCATTTTCTCAATGCCCATGCGGTAGGACATGACATAGAAATAAGTATCACAAGAAACGACCTGAGCTTTGTGCATGTTGACTGCGCCATGCCCGGATTTTTTATGGTCACGGAAGCGGTGACTATCGCCCGGCAGACTGAAATAGCCCGGATCAGAAATAGTGGTATCCCAGTCCACCAGACCATAATGCAGGCCGCCCAATGCAAACATCGGTTTAATGGTTGAACCAGGAGGATAAACCCCTTGCACGGCGCGGTTGTATAAAGGTTGATCCAGATTATCACGCAGATCACTATAATCTTTATGACTGATACCGGTCACAAACAGATTTGGATTGAAACTTGGGCTGGAAACCAGCGCCAGAATTTCCCCAGTTTTCGGATTCATCGCCACAATCGCACCACGGCGTCCAGCCAGTTGCTCTGAAGCCACCACCTGCAAACCATAATCCAGTGACAAGAACAGATCATTACCGCGCACCGGATCCTTACGGCCCAAATGCCGTAGCACATTACCAAAAGCATCCGCTTCTACCGATTCATTTCCTGGCACCCCATGCAGAAGTTCTTCATAGGATTTTTCTACCCCAATTTTCCCGATCAGGTTGGTCCCGGCATACAGATCCTTGTCAATGGCTTTGAGTTCTTTGTCATTAATCCGGCCCACATAACCAATCACATGGGCAAACAGGTCGCCATGCGGATAATAGCGGGTCATCTGGGTTTCAATATTCACGCCCGGAAACTGATATTTGACCTCGCTAAAACGGGCAATATCATTTTCATTCAGGTTGAGCTTGATCGAAACCCGTTCGGTTCTACGTGCTGTTTTGATCCGGCTTTGGAAGCGTTCAATATCTTCTTCGGTCAGCTCCAGAATAGGCTTCAGACGTTCCAAAGTCTGGTCAATATCCTGCACATCAGCGCGGCTTAAAGTTGCGGTAAAAACCGGGTAGTTATCGGCCAGCAATACGCCGTTACGGTCATAAATATAACCGCGCGCTGGAGGCAGAGGTTGTAGACGAATCCGGTTTTGGTCAGAAGCGGTACTGAAGGTCTCGAAATTAAAGAGTTGTAAATAAGCATAGCGGCTGACCAGCAGCAGCATAAAAAAGATGACGATTCCAACAGAAATCCATACTCGACTACGATAGATGCGCTTTTCTTGTTGTGCATTTTTTAAAGGAAAGTGCTGCTTCATACGCGATCGACTTGAGACCTGAGGAAAGGAGGAAAGAATCAAAGTGGAATATTCTAACGCAACTGGACTTGATTTGATAATGAAAAACTGCCATTACGATCAGTTCCTTTAAGCTTTGACTTTGCAGACATGAAAATTGTAAAGTGCTGTATATAAGAGTTGTGATAATTCTGATACAGTAAAATCGAATAAAAATAGGACTATACCAAAAACTATAATTAAGGAAGATGGTGAAGGAATGAACAAGGTTTACCCTTTGTTGGCGTTTGCATTGTGGGCGAACGGGGCCTATGCACATGATCAAATCAATAATACTGCAGATAAAGTAGAAGCGACTCAGGCAAAAGCCTTTAATGTTGGGGCTGGTTTTACCCGGAAGCTGGTACATTTAAATACTGAATGGGTTAATCCTTATGGGATTGCTTATGTGAAAGGTGGGGTTTTTCTGGATGATGATCGAACGATAGGGGGACAAGTAGGCTTTCGTTATCCTGCGCATCTGACCGGCAAGGATGAAAATGGGTATTATGTCGGAGGCTATGCGGGTCATATTGAAAGCAAACGCGTCGACAATGAATACAAGGCCCGCTTAGGTGCTGGAATTGATTTGGCCTATGTTTTGTTGAGTTCAGAGCGAATCAGCAGTTTTAGTGTCGGCATTGGTGCCGGAGAGAAATTTGAAGATCGAAATGGTCGTGTGGTGGCCGAAACTGAACCGCGACTACAATTTTCCTATACTTTAAGTATCGGTTTATAGACAAAATATTTGACCTTATAAATATGTGTATTCTGTGAACAAAAAATTAAATATGGAACTTATGCATGCTTGAGTACGTCAACGAATTGTGGCAAACCTTTGTGAATCGCCCGGATTTTTGGGCCGTGCTCAGCATTATTCCGGTGACCGCATTTGTAACGTGGGCTCACGTCTGGATGGCACTGAAAATGGTGTTTTATCCGATCAATTTTTGGGGTGTCCATCTCGGTCCTGTACCTGTCGGCTGGCAGGGGATCGTGCCACGCAAAGCTGGCCGTATTTCAGGCATTATTACCGATAACACTTTGTCTAAATTGGGTTCTATTCGCGAGTTTTTAGAGGCGATGGATCCAGATGATATGGCACGGATCATTGGTGAACAGGTTGGTTTTGAACTTGAACATCTGATTGATGAAGTGATGATGGATCGTAATGCAGTCCTTTGGGAAAACCTGCCTTTTGCCATCAAACGCAGAATTTATGCACAGGCACAAAAACAAATGCCGGCAATTTTGCGTGAATTGGTGACCGAGCTGACCATGAACGTCGAGTCACTTGTCGATATGCGTGAAATGGTGGTCAGCCAGATGGAAGGTGACCGTCGGTTAATGGTGCGCATGTTCCTGAAAGTGGGCCAAAAAGAAATCAATTTTATTTGGCATATCAGTGCACTCATCGGCATGTTCTTTGGTATTTTCCAGATGATTGTCTGGTTCGTGGTGCCTTGGCACTGGACTGTCCCGTTCTGGGCTGCCATCTGGGGCTTTTTGACTAACTGGATTGCGATCTGGATGGTATTCAACCCGCTCTATCCGCACCCGGTAAAGTACCCGCAATTCTTTAGCCGTACCACAAGTCGCAAGTTTCCATGGATTAAACCTGTCATTCCGCGTATTGGCACCTATAACATACAAGGCGCATTTATGAAACGTCAGGATGAAGTCTCTGATGTTTTCGCAAGTGTAGTCACAGAAGATCTGATTACGTTAAAATCGATCATGACCGAGATGATGTATGGCGGGAAAAAAGACAAAACCCGCCGCATTGTCAAACGTCATATTAATGAAATTATGGAAACACCCCTGGTTCGGACCTCTTTACAGCTGTCTTTAGGGCCAAAAGAGTATGCAAAACTCAAGACGGACTTGATCGATCGCTCGATTGAAATTACGATGGTGCCTGTATGCGACCCAGCATTTAATGCGAGCCGTGCACAGAAAATCTATCAAATGTTTAGAGACCGCATACGCGAGTTGACTCCGAAGGAGTTTCAGAATCTTTTACGTCCTGCATTTCAGGAAGATGAATGGATTCTGATTTTATTGGGTGGGGTAACCGGTTTTGTCGCGGGTTTAATCCATTTGTTTGTGGCTTTCTTATAATGAGATGCCGGGGGACACAATCGGGCGATTGTGGTCGTGGCGTCATACATATTGTTTAAATGAGGATGTTTATATATGCGCATTATCTTACTCGGACCACCTGGAGCAGGTAAAGGTACACAAGCTCAGTTGATCTGTAAGCGCTACAATATCCCACAAATTTCAACCGGTGATATGCTCCGTGCTGCAATTCGTGAAGGAACTGAATTAGGTCTACAAGCTAAAAGTGTCATGGACAATGGCGGTTTGGTTTCTGATGAGTTGATCATTGGTCTGGTCAAAGAGCGTATTGCGCAACCTGATTGTGTAAATGGCTGTATTTTTGATGGTTTCCCGCGTACCATTCCTCAAGCAGAAGCTTTAGAAAACGAAGGTATCAACATCGATCACGTGATTGAAATCGATGTTCCAGATGAAGAGATCGTACAACGTCTTTCTGGCCGTCGTCAGCACCCGGCATCTGGCCGTGTGTATCACATCGTTTACAACCCGCCAAAAGTGGAAGGTAAAGATGACGAAACGGGTGAAGATCTGGTTCAGCGTCCAGATGATCTGGAAGCGACAATTCGTAAGCGTTTAGGTTCTTACCATACTGAAACGGAGCAACTGGTGGGCTTCTATCAGGGCCGTGCAGCATCAGGTGAAAATGCACCGACTTACAACAAGTTAAACGGTCTGCGTCCAATCGATCAGGTTCAGACTGAGCTTTTCGCGATTCTGGATCAAGCAAAATAATCGGCTAACGATGATTTTGACAATCGAAGAGCCCTAAGTCATATTAGGGCTCTTTTTTATTGCGTATTTGAACAGGTGCTATGGCTATGAAATTTGGCGTGTTGGTATTAATGGTTATATTTCTGGCAGTGTTGATGGGTCTGTTCTATATGAGTTTTAAAATACTGAATAAAGTACGTCAGGAAGAACGTGCAGAAAATGCAGCCAAGCATCCACAACGCCAGTTGCACCCGAAATTGCAGGCGGAGCTTGAACAGCGCAAAAAAGAACAGGAACAGGCTGAACACGATCAGAATAAATAATTCGGCATGCTTCAGTGGAAGCTGAGTCCAGTTTTAAATAAAAGCGGTATGCTGAAAATTGTAGAAAAGGTGAGGTATTGATCACCTTTTTTTCGGTCTTAGTTTAGTTCTGCAATTCTATTCAGAAATAGCGATATTCTTCACTGCAATTGCGCGTGCTGCACCAAATTCAAAACGATCAGGCCAGTTACACACATCGGCGACCACACATTCATGACATTTCGGTTTACGGGCAATACAGCAATAACGGCCATGTAAAATCAGCCAGTGATGAGAATCAATGATAAATTCTTTCGGAATCACTTTGACCAGTCGATGCTCAACTTCAAGCACATTTTTACCTGTAGCCAGCCCGGTACGGTTACCAACCCGGAAAATATGTGTATCCACCGCCATGGTCGGTTGACCAAAGGCAGTATTCAGCACCACATTGGCCGTTTTCCGTCCCACACCCGGCAAGGCTTCCAGATCCGCACGATTATCCGGTACCACGCTGTTGTGCTTCTGAATCAGCATCTCACAGGCTTTAATTACGTTGACTGCTTTTGAGTTATATAAACCAATGGTCTTGATATATTCCTTTAAACCATCCACACCGAGCGCATAAATCGCTTCCGGTGTATTGGCGACTGGAAACAGTTTGTCCGTGGCCTTATTCACGCTGACATCGGTGGCTTGGGCAGAGAGCGTTACTGCCACCAGTAATTCAAAGGGATTGGCATAATTCAGTTCGGTTTTCGGATTGGGGCGCTGTTCACGCAGGCGTTCAAAAAAGGTCTGAATCTGTTTTTTGGTCATGTTTTTTACAGGTTTTGTGCTCGCAGTGGTCATGTACTTATCCCTGTAAGGTCTGTAATTTTTCAGCTAATTCTGTCAGTTGCAGGCGTTTGCTGGCATCTTCACGAACCGAAAGCTGTTTTTCCAGCTTTTTAATTTGGGTGCGTAGTTTTGCCAGTTCAATCGTGGTTTTAGAATCTAGCGTAATCGGAGTATTCGCCGGCTTATTCACGACTCCAATCACAGGAAGCTGCTCATTTAAAGCAGAGAACTGGGCAAACAGGGCAGTATTGATTTCTGCACGGACGACTGGGCCCTTGCGGTCAGTACGGCGTTTTTCTTCACGCTGGATATGCGCATAATAGCGCTGACGTAAATCGTCCTGCTCAGCAATACGCTGTGCTTCAGTCGGCAAAGGCTGTGGGTCTTCGACCAGATCGATACAGTCAACCGGACACGGTGGAATGCACAGTTCGCAGCCAGTACACAGATCGGTCAGAATTGTATGCATCAGTTTGCCGGCGCCAATAATCGCATCGACCGGGCAGGCGCTAATACATTTGGTACAGCCTATACATTCATCTTCACGAATTACGGCTTTGATGCGCTGCGGGCGACCGTCGGCTTGAATGGGCCAGACACTTTCTTCTGCCACAAGTTCAGGACGATTTAATAATGCAGCCAAAGCATCGGCAACAGGCTGTCCGCCTGGCACACATTTATTGGCATTTTCACCCTCAGCAATCGACTGGGCATAAGGTAAACATCCGTCACGATGACCACAGAGTCCACATTGGGTTTGAGGGAGTAAAGCATCAATCGATTGGACCAGAGAAATTGGCGAATTCATGAATAACCAGAGCTGCTCATGCTGAGCTTTGCAGTAAGTGAAACAAAATATGTCGAGTTATGCATTTTAACATATTTTTAAACTCCTAAGTCGTGCGCAATTAAGGGTCAAGTTATGCCTTATTATTAAGCATAAATCTGAATCTAAGCCTTGATTCAATTGGCATTTCCTGACATAGAAAAAATATTCATAATCAATATAAATATTTGTTATCAAATTAATTTTAAAGTATTTTCAAAAAAAGTATTGTAGATTAGTTACAAAAGATATTTAATATTTTGCGCCAAAATTTAACATTGATTGTAAATTTGACCAATTTTGATCCATTTTCTGCTGAGGATTAAGCGTTGAAATACAACACACTTAATGAGTTCCTAGATTACGTAAAATCACGTGATGCACACCAACCAGAATTTCTTCAAGCTGTCGAAGAAGTGATGACCAGTTTGTGGCCATTCATTCAAAAGAATCCACAATACGCAGCACATGGTTTGCTAGAACGTCTAGTTGAGCCAGAACGTGCGATCCAGTTCCGAGTTTCTTGGGTAGATGACCAAGGTCAAACTCAGGTAAACCGTGCGTTCCGCGTACAATACAACTCAGCGATCGGTCCATTTAAAGGTGGTATGCGTTTCCACCCTTCAGTGAATCTTTCAATCCTAAAATTCTTAGGCTTTGAGCAAACATTTAAAAATGCTTTAACCACACTTCCTATGGGTGGTGGTAAAGGCGGTTCTGATTTTGACCCTAAAGGCAAATCAGAAGGCGAAATCATGCGTTTCTGCCAAGCTTTAATGATCGAGCTATATCGTCACCTGGGTGCGAACACAGATATCCCTGCAGGTGATATTGGTGTGGGCGGTCGTGAAGTGGGCTATATGGCCGGCATGATGAAAAAATTAAGTAACGACACTGCATGTGTATTCACCGGTAAAGGTTTAACCTTCGGTGGTTCATTGGCGCGTCCGGAAGCAACGGGTTACGGTACTGTGTATTTCGCTGAGGAAATGCTCAAGTCTCGTGGCGAAAGCTTCAAAGACAAAGTTGTCGCAATTTCAGGTTCTGGTAACGTTGCGCAATATGCTGCTGACAAAGCGTTGTATCTGGGCGCGAAAGTGGTTTCACTTTCTGACTCTGCGGGTACGGTTCACGTCAAAGACGGTTTCACTGAAGCATTGCTTGCTGAAGTGATGGAACTTAAAAACGTAAAACGGGGTCGTATTTCAGAATTTGCCTCTAAACATGGTTTTGAATATCTGGAAGGACAACGTCCTTGGGGTATTCCATGTGATATCGCACTGCCATGCGCGACTCAAAACGAACTGGATGCGGAGGATGCTGAAAAGCTTCTCGCAAATGGCGTGATCTGTGTCGCTGAAGGTGCAAACATGCCTTCAACCTTGGCTGCTGTAGAGAAATTCATTGAAGCGAAAACGCTTTATGCGCCAGGTAAAGCATCAAATGCAGGTGGTGTTGCCACTTCTGGTCTGGAAATGTCGCAAAATGCATTGCGTTTAGGCTGGACCTTTGAGGAAGTTGATGAGCGTTTACATGCGATCATGAAAGAAATTCACCGTAACTGCGTAAAATTCGGTACCAAAGAAGACGGTACTGTGAACTATGTAGACGGTGCCAACATTGCAGGCTTCGTAAAAGTGGCTGATGCAATGCTTGCTCAAGGCGTATTCTAAGTCTGATTGAGTGTCGCTTTAAAAAAACCGAGGCCATAGCCTCGGTTTTTTTATGGATAGATATTTTATAATGAACCTTTCAGGGCTTCGCGCTCGACTGCCATGTCATAAATATAAGCATATTTAGATTGATCTGCCGCAGGGTTCTTAATTTCAAAACGTTTTAGCCGAATAATCTGGCGTTCATTCGGTGAATGCTGAAAACCTTCAATCTGGTCATAGAATAATGTCCAGTCCTTATCGACCTGGGTCTTCAGACCGTTTTGATCATATTTAACCTGTTTAACTTGCAAGCAGCTTTGCTGAGCCACACCGGTACATGATTTGGTATCTGGGGAAATTTCCAGAAAAATTGTTTCAGCTTGCCCCTGATATCTGGTTTCCGGAGTCATTTTCCCGGTAAATTCATATTTTTGACCATCGGCAGCGGAAAGCGTTAGGGTCGGCTGGTCAAGGTTCGTGGTATTGAGCGCAAAAGGAATTGCACGTTTTTGTAAAAGCTGGCTGACAAAGCGTTCCTGTTGCATCAGTGCGGTATCGCAGGCCATTTCGGTTCCTATGACTTCGCTGGTGCTGATAATATTATCTTTCACTGACCAGTTTGTACTGAGTCCATTGCAGCCCGTCACGGCGCTCAGGCGGCCTTGAGCATCGAAACTGAGCACGATTGGTCGTTCCAGCCCGCGATCTAGTTGCCAGTGGTAGGCAGAAAGAAGCTGATTTGCACTTTTTTGTTGTAGGGTAGCCACTGTACGATCTCCAGCCTGCTGAATATCACCAGACTGACAGGCTGCAAAAGTTAAAGGTAATAATGCCAGTACAATAAATTTTAATTTCATGGATTTATAATAAAGAACAAAGAATTGAAATGATAACGGATGCATTTCTAAAAGATATGGATACATATCGCAGATTTTGGTTGCAAAATGTATCCAAATTTAAAAGTTAAAATTTTAAGTTTTCAATCAAGATTAATCGAAGCGGTAAACATCCATGCCCAGAGAACCCATGCTAAAACTGCTATGTACCAGACTAAAACGGCTTCCGGTCCCCATCGCAAAGAAGATCGGGGCAAAATGCTCCAGTGTTGGATGATTACGCGCCATGTGTGGAATATTGGACCAGTCCAGTATCGCATCATAATCGCTATGGGCCAGTTTATGGACGACAAAATTGCGGAAATCTGATGCCCATACCGGTACATCAGCCGCCGTTCCATCCCAAGACAGTTCACGTAGGTTATGCGTGATACTGCCTGAACCAATCAGCAGGATTTGCTGCTCACGTAGCGGTGCCAGACTTTGACCAATTTTATAGATTTCATCGGCACTCATCGACATGGGCAAGGAAATTTCAACCACTGGAATATCCGCATCCGGATACATATGCAGCAGCGGCATCCACACGCCATGATCACGTGGACGAGTACTATTGGCATGTGCGGCAAAACCGGCATTGGCCAGCAAACCCAAGATCTGCTCGGCCAGTTCAGGATTTCCCGGTGCAGGATAGCGTAATTGATACAGCTCTGGCGGGAAACCACGGAAATCATGCCAGGTCTCTGGTCGAATACCGCTACTGACTTCCAGTGCCTCACTTTCCCAGTGCGCTGACATGATAATAATCGCTTCCGGGCGTGGCAGGTTTTCGCTTAAACGATGCAAGGCAGGACCCACTTGCTCAGGATTCAGCGCCAGCATAGGAGAGCCATGAGAAATAAATAAGCCGGGCAACGTTTGTAAGTTCATAAGTCAAACCACATCTAGAAGATGTCTCAATAATGCATTAAAAATAGCGAAAAAAGCAGGAGGAATTATTCAACAAAACGTTGCATAAACAGAACGCTTCAGCAACGTCATTAACCTGCACGATGGTAGGGATGATTATGGTTAATGGTCATTGCACGGTACAGTTGTTCAATCAGCATGACCCGAACCATGGGATGGGGGAGTGTGAGCTTAGACAGGGACCAATGCCATGCAGCAGCTTTACGTACTGCTTCCGAATGACCATCTGGCCCGCCAATCGCCAGTACCACATCATTGCCTTCCAGCATCCAGCCTTTCATGGTTTCAGCCAGTTTTTCGGTACTGAACTCACGTCCACCCACTTCTAGCGCAATCAGGATTTCGTTCTGCTTGAGTGCATTTAAAATGCTGTCACCCTCAATATTTCGATATTTCAGGATATCCGCTTCAGAATCGTTTTTGCCGCGCTTGGCCATGGGCAGTTCAATAATCTGGGTCTGTACAAAGGGCTGAATACGTTTGAAATAATCTTCAAAACCAGTCAGCACCCATGCTGGCATTTTTTGACCAATGGTCAGGATACGGATTTTCATACAGACAGATCAATAATTGGATACTTCATTATAACGATCAAACAACACGAAGTTGAGTCAGGAAACAAATTGAAATTGAAATGAAGGATTTAGTGCTGCTTTAATGTCCTGAGTTCAAGTCTCCGCTTGATAAAGGAATGGATAATAATAAATGCGGACTAAGGTCATCATAAAAGGATGTTGTACTTTGCTGCTGTTGGTCACCGGTCTAATCGGCTCAAGTCTCAGTACCGCCAATACCAACACACGCGCTCAAATTTCTCATCTGGAATTGTTTTTCAGCCAGATCATGAGTGTCGATGAATTTCGAAATTACAAGAATGTTAAAGAACTGAACCGAGTGTCTGCATGGATTAAAGGACAGATGCAGCGTTTTGGCATTCCCTGTCAGTTTCAGGTCTATGTAGTTAATAGCCTAAGCTATCGAAATGTCATTTGCCATTTAAATGCTCAGGCCAAAACCAAAATGGTCATGGGCACGCATTATGATGTCTTTAGTGATCGATATGGTGCTGACAATAATGCCTCGGGAGTGGCAGGTTTACTGGAAACCGCAAGATTATTGGCCTTGCAAAAATCCAAGCTCAAACATGAGATCGAATTTGCTTTTTATACCTTGGAAGAGCCGCCTTTTTTCAAGACAGAACATATGGGCAGCTATATTCATGCCAAGTCGCTCAAGAAAAAAAAGCAGAAGCTGAAAGGTGTGGTGATTCTGGATTCAATTGGCTATTTTGATGAAAATCTGGTGCAGACTTATCCGGTGGGGTTGAAATGGATTTATCCAGATCATGGGAACTTTATTGCTGCCATTGGTCATTTGGCCTCGACTGGCATGACCGGAGATTATTGTACTGCCATGCAAAGTCTTAACCGTCTGGAATGTCAACGTTTTATCAGCCCAACTTTTGCTCAGGACATGAATTTTTCTGGTTATCTGAATTATGCCAAATTCAATTATTCGACCATGTTAATTACTGATACGGCGCATTATCGTAACCCTTATTATAATACTGAGCTGGACACCTTGGATAAACTGGATCTGAAAAAGATGACCTATGTGATTGATGGGCTGGTAGCGATGGCCTTGCAACCTTAATCAATTTCTTTACACAATAAAAAACCCTGCCGGAGCAGGGTTTTGGCAAATCAGCTTATCTTAATGACGGGCTGCTTTCGCTTCTTCTTTGGTTTTCACAATTGGTGCTTTAACCAAGGCTTTTGGCAAAGAGGTCAGTGCCAGCGGTAAAATCTCATCAATCGATTTTACGGCTTTAATTTCTAGACCTTCTTTGACATTTTCTGGAATTTCCGCCAGGTCACGTACGTTTTCCTGTGGAATGAAGACCAGCTTGATGCCACCACGATGGGCTGCCAAAAGTTTCTCTTTCAAGCCACCGATACGCAGCGCACGACCGCCCAGACTGGTTTCACCTGTCATCGCGATATCCGGACGAATCGGAATCCCGGTAAATGCAGATACCAATGCAGTGGTCAATGCCAAACCTGCGGATGGACCATCTTTCGGTGTCGCACCTTCCGGTAAATGCACGTGCACATCGGTTTCTTCAAAGCGGGACGCTTCGATGCCAAGCTCATCTGCACGGGTACGCACCACAGTCATGGCAGCGGTAATTGATTCTTTCATGACATCGCCAAGAGAACCGGTGGTAATGAACTTGCCTTTACCTGGAACGGCTGCAACCTCAATGGTCAGCAATTCGCCACCCACCGAAGTCCAGGCCAGACCATTGACACGGCCGATTTGTGCTTCTTCTTCCGCCATACCATAGTCAAATTTATGTGCGCCCAAGTAATCTGGAAGATTGCCTGCTGTCACTTCAATCTGAAGGTTTTTGGCTTTTTTGCTCACCGCTTCTTTGACCACTTTACGTGCAATTTTGGATACTTCACGCTCAAGGCTACGTACACCGGCTTCACGGGTATAACGGCGCACGATGTCACGAATCGCTTCTTCATGCACAGTTAACTCTTTAGCACGCAGGCCATTATTTTTAATGGCTTTTGGTACCAGATAACGATCTGCAATATTGACTTTTTCTTCTTCGGTATAACCCGGAAGACGAATCACTTCCATACGATCCAGCAAGGCTTCAGGAATGTTCATGCTGTTTGCGGTACAGATAAACATTACTTCAGACAGATCCAGATCCAGATCCAGGTAGTGATCACTGAACTTGTTGTTCTGTGATGGATCGAGGACTTCGAGCATCGCAGACGCCGGATCACCACGGTAATCTTGCGCCATCTTGTCGATTTCATCGAGCAAGAACAACGGGTTTTTCACCCCAACTTTAGTCAATGACTGCACGATTTTACCTGGCATCGCACCGATATAGGTACGACGATGACCACGAATCTCGGCTTCGTCACGTACACCACCCAGCGCCATACGTACAAATTCACGACCAGTTGCTTTGGCAATCGACTCACCCAGTGAGGTTTTACCAACACCCGGAGGGCCGACTAAACACAGAATCGGGCCACGCAATTTTTTCACACGCGACTGAACCGCAAGATATTCCACAATGCGATCTTTGACATCGTCCAGACCATAGTGGTCTGCATCCAGAATTTCCTGTGCTTTGTTCAGGTTAATGCTGACTTTGCTGGCTTTATTCCACGGTGTATCCAGAATCACTTCCAGATAGTTGCGAACAACTGCTGCTTCACTTGAGGCAGGCTGCATCGCTTTGAGTTTACGGAATTCGTTTTCAGCTTTCTTGCGTACATGCTCAGGCAGATCTGCTTCAGCAAGACGTTTTTCAATTTCAGCGACATCATCTTCCGCGCCGCCGTTCATGTCGGAAAGCTCGCGCTGAATGACTTTCATTTTTTCATTCAGGAAGTATTCGCGCTGGTTCTTTTCCATCTGACGTTTAACAGAGTCATGCAGGGTTTGCTCAATCTGCTGTTCTTCAGATTGTTGCAATAGATAAGTCATCAGCTCAGTTAAATGCGCTTCGAATTCATCATGTTCCAGGAATTTTTGTTTGACATCAATATTCAATGGAACACGGGTCGCCACGAAGAATAATAACTGTAACAGGTCTTCAATTTTGTTGGCTGCGGTGATCAGTTCACGCGCATTACGAAGTTTCGCTTCTGCATATTGAGCAAAAAGCGCACGTAATTCTTGCAAGCGCACGGCTTGAGTGTCTTCATCCACCGTAACGGTCATTGGGCTGAGTTCATGTTCTGCTGTCAGATACTCATTTTCGTCAATGATGGTTTTCAGTTTGGCACGGTGCAGTCCTTCAATCAGGACTTTGATACAGTTTTCATCATTTTCGTGATTCACAACTTGCACAATCTTCGCGACAGTACCGTATTGATATAAATTGTCGTGATCAATTTCTTCTGTAAGCGAATCTTTTTGCGCAACTACAAATACTAGATTGTCACTGTTACGAGCCACATCAACTGCATTGATCGATTTTTCACGACCGACAAACAGCGCAATTTGCATATGCGGATAAACCACCACATCACGCAGCGCCAAAAGGGGTAGTACACTTGGAACCTGAGGCTCTAAGGTTTCTTGATTCATAATAATTTCAGACATGAGCACTCCTAATGAGTGACAACGGTGTTGCCATGTTTTAATAGTGATGGGTAATTTAAAAAATACAAGGGGCGTTAAGATTAAATTGTATGAAAAATGACTAATTATGTGATTTTAAAGTAGTTCACAACAGGGAAATTGAGAAATTAGCGTTTGAAAGCTAAAAAAACTGTCGGGGTAATAAGAGCATCCAAGGGTTGGTCCCATTTTTCCCGTTTTAAGGACTGGCTAAGCAGTTGAAAGTCATGCGCCAGTCCCAGACGGAATGGAAGCCCGGGCGCAGAAGCCAGGGTTCGATCATAAAAACCGCCACCCATCCCAATGCGTGTCCCTGAATGATCACAGGCCAGCAGCGGCATGATCAATAAATCCAGCTTAGAAACATGAGTACCACGTGTCGTCATGGGCTCCCGCATTCCCAGCCGATGATAGGCAAAGCGCTTGTTGCGATATTGATGCTGGCTGATTCGGATCCAGACCAGCTGTTGATTCATGTCGCAAATCGCAGGCAGATAGACCTGTTTGCCCAGTTTAAAGCAGCGTTCAATAATGGTGTGGGTATGAATCTCACCAAAAGCATGCAGATAAATGCCGATGTGCTTGGCATGAATAAATTGCGGGCTACGTATAAGGCGATTTAAAACTTTTTGTGAAGCTTGCCTTTGCTCAAATTTAGAAAGATGACGACGTGTTTTACGCAGGTATCTTCTTAATTCTTGAATGGTCATAGGGCAAAAGCAGATCTGACAAAAGTGTGCTCTAGTCTAAGTGGGAATTCGGGAAAAGTAAAAAATAATTGTGATCTTGATTCTCATATGACGAGGTAGCAACTTGGTTAAGTTCAGCAAATTTCATAATGAATCTCATCTCTAAAAACTTGATTAAAATTGGTTAATTAAAGGCATTGAATTATTGGCTGCTTAAAATGTCATAATTTTTTTATTTTCTGTGAAGCATGCGTTTTTAAGTCATCATTTTGATGATCATGAAACAGATTTTGATTAATAAAGGTACAAATCTAAAATCGATTTTTTGTGTTTTTGAGTGAATTATAGAGAAGGGATCAGATCTCTGATTAACCCAATAGATCTAACACATTGTGCCTAGGCAGAGCGCGTAAGACCTAAATCAATGTAGATTGAACATGATGAATATTGCGAAGAACACCATCTGCCTCTGGTATGATAACGACGCTGAAGCTGCTGCACGATTTTATGCCGAGACATTTCCTGACTCCTCAATTGGCGCGATCAACCTTGCACCCGGAGACTATCCTTCTGGAAAAGAAGGCGATGTCATCACCGTTGACTTTAGGGTGCTGGGTATTAGCTGCATTGGACTAAATGGTGGCCCGGCATTTCAGCATAACGAAGCATTCTCATTTCAGGTGGCAACTGAAGATCAGAAAGAAACCGACCGATATTGGAATGCAATTGTTGGCAATGGCGGTCAGGAAAGCGAGTGTGGCTGGTGTAAAGACAAGTGGGGCATTTCCTGGCAGATTACGCCAATTGTGCTTATTCAGGCAGTGACCAGTTCTGACCGTGCCGCCGCCAAACGCGCCTTTGATGCAATGATGACCATGAAGAAAATTGACATCTCCGCGATTGAAGCGGCATTTCGTGGTTGAAATGCGAAAATTCAATGAGCCGTTGCAGTTCATATGGCTGTGTAATATTACCCAGCTGTTTGGATGAGTTCCCTTAATTGTTTTTTGAAGTATTTCAGACGAATATCTGACTCTCTTACTCATAGATTCTCTAGGTTTAGGATCATTCAGGTCTGATTTGCACGTAGAAGCTCATCAAAAGATGGGCTTTTATTTTGAACAGTATCTGAAACCTTAAAACAGAGCTTTGCTTGGATGAATTACAACAATCCCTGAATCGAATGGCTGATCAGAATTCTTTTAGCTCTTGTGCATCATGCTGCTACGACAAAAAAACAAATCTACTTCAAAATTGATAACCAATTCATAACCAGAAAAAACATCAAGCCGCTAGTAGCATCTCCAATTGTTTTTTAAAGTAAGTCGATGACGATAAAAAATAACAAGAGATAAAAATGCCTATTCAGCCGGTTCACTTTTTTTTGCCTGGTGCAGGCTTGGCACTTCTGCTGGCGATGACGGCTTGTACTATGCCATCCAAGTCGCCAATTGCTGACAGTTATGGTTCCCAGCCACAGTTACCCAAACCAAAATCCAGCTTGCTGCCTACAGTCAATATTGCACCTGCCAAAGGTTGGCCTGAGGGTAAAATGCCCACTCCCGCTACAGGTTTAAAAGTTCAGGCATTTGCCAAAGGGTTGCAGCATCCGCGCTGGCTCTATGTATTGCCAAATGGTGATGTGCTGGTGGCCGAAACCGATGCACCACCCAAGCCTGATGATAGCAAAGGAATTAAAGGCAAAATCATGAAATGGGTAATGCAGCGAGCCGGCTCATCGCATCCGAGTGCTAACCGCATTAGTCTGCTTCGTGACAGTAATGGTGATGGAGTCGCTGAACAAAAAACTGTATTTTTACAGAATCTCAACTCTCCATTTGGCATGGTACTGGTCGGCAATATGTTGTATGTGGCCAATACTGATGCCCTGATGCGCTTTCCTTATCAAGCAGGTGCTACTCAAATTACTGCAACCGGCACCAAAGTATTGGATTTACCGGCGGGTCGTTTAAACCATCACTGGACCAAAAATGTCATTGCCAATCCTACGGGCAGCAAACTTTATATTACGGTAGGTTCCAACAGTAACGTGGCTGAAAATGGCTTGGATCAAGAAGAAGGCCGGGCACTGATCATGGAATTTGACCTGGCTAATGCTCAAGCACGACCTTTTGCGACCGGACTTCGTAATCCGAATGGTATGGACTGGCAACCACAGAGTGGCAAACTCTGGACGGTAGTCAATGAGCGTGATGAGCTCGGCAATGATCTGGTTCCAGATTATCTCACCTCGGTTAAAGACGGTGCTTTTTATGGCTGGCCCTATAGTTATTATGGCCAACATGTAGATACACGGGTCAAGCCGCAAAACCCTGCACGGGTGGCACGGGCAATTCCACCAGACTATGCTTTGGGTAATCATACTGCATCATTGGGCTTAAGTTTTTATACAGCAGATCTGATGCCTCATTATCGAAATGGTGCACTGATTGGCCAGCATGGCTCATGGAACCGCAAACCGCATAGTGGCTATAAAGTGATTTTTGTTCCCTTTCAAAATGGCCAGCCTTTCGGTCAGCCTCAAGATGTCTTAACCGGATTTTTAAGCGAGCAGGGCAAAGCATTTGGGCGCCCTGTTGGTGTAACCGTAGATTCTGCAGGCGCTATTTTAGTGGCTGATGATGTCGGTGACGTGATTTGGCGGGTATCACCCTTGAATACGGCTGCCAAGTAGCAATCAGTTTTCACCTAAACAGCCCAAAGATGAGGGGTTTCAGTCGAGTGAAAAGCTGCTGGGCAGCGCGAGTGAAAGCAAGGTCTTTTTCATAAAAACGTCAAGACGATAACTGAAAATATAAGTTCGCTAAGCTGATTTAAAATAATTTTTAAGCTGCATTTAAGCTAACTGAATTAGGCTTTTGAGATGTTTTTTAGAATGATACAGCATGCATATTTTTTTTGATAACACTAAAAAGAGCGAACACAGAGTCCAGTAAAAACTGGATATTAAAATTGCAAACACGAACACAAGAGGGTATTTAAAATGAAGTTGATGATTGCCTTTATTTTCCCCTGGTCCTTATTTATGACCATTCACAAACCGGTTGAAGCAACAATATGTCTCATGCTGCAGATTTCAATTTTAGGCTGGATTCCTGCCGCAATCTGGGCCATGTTTATTTTAGATCGAGATCAAATAACTTGAAAATTCAATGTGTATTTAAAAGAAAGTTAAAGCGATTTTCTTGTTAAGCATTTTATAGGCCTACCAGATAATGGTATGAATAAAATGAACTTTGAGAAATGACCGAGATAAATACTGAAATATAAAACTGAGAGAAAGTTTAGAAAGGATTTTAAGAGAATTATAAGTATATTTTAAGCAAAAAATTAAAGTACTCCGAAGATGCCGCTGCATGTCGTTACCCTGAACCCGATGAGTTCAAGGTGGACGCGACGCATACTTGCTGGGTTTCCTGCACGAAGGCAGGCATACACTCTAAATATGCAGAACGCATCCGGAGATATAAGTATCGGCAGGGATATAGACCCGCTGGCGAACACCTCAGAGATAAGTTAATTATAAACGATAATGTCGGTGTGGCAACTCTATGCTGTTCATGAACTGTAAACAGTTCAGCCAAATGGCCGAAGTTTAAACAGAATATGAGATTATTCTGTTAGTTCCTCAACTTCTTCTAAAATGGTTTGTAACAAACGCTCGCAATGCGCATATTGTTGCAGTGATCTGTTCATGTTCAAGACTTCCTGCATCAGCTCAAGTGCCACCATGATAATCAGCTTGCTGGGTTCCATGCGTGGTGCTTTACGACGAAATTCATCGTATTTATCATTCAATAACTGTGCCGCGCGCTCTAATTCTTCCTGCTTGTCAGGAGTAGAGGCCAGACGGAAACTATGCCCCAATACTCTGAGATCAATTGCAATTTGTTCACTCATGATGAGGCTTCCTCAGTCACTTCAGTCGGATGGGCCAGTTGTTGGATTTCTTGTGCATGATGATCCTGCGCAGTACCGAGAATTGCCAGACGTTGAATAATCGCCTCAACTTTGGCTTTGGCATTTTCATTTTTCTGGGTTAAACGCTCAGATTCCTGATTGAGGCGCTGAATTTCCTGTTGGGCATGACGCTGCTCGATCAGCATCTTTTCCTTCAAAACCCGCAGTTCATTTCGTTCAGCCAGAATTTCCTGAAAACGGTTTTTCAGATCGGTACAGCTTTTTTCCAGACGGCCATAACGGTCTGCCAGTGCAGTTGCATCATTATTGAGCAGTTGAAACTGGGCACGAGAATCTGTCAGCTGTTCGGTCAGGTGTTCATTTTCTTGTTGTTTTTGCGCAATCACGCTGTTCTTTTGTTCAATTTGCTGTTGATGTTGCACCATGGAAGAGTCTTGCTCTTCGCGCAAACTGGAATTCTCACTTTCAAGCCGTGCGAGTCGCGTTTTTAACACGCCAATCTGCACTTGTAGACGCTGTAATTCTTCTAACATATCGAGGTCGCACAGTGTTGCAAACAGAGGTAATATATAAGCAGTATAGAGATTGGATAAACGAATGCAAGACGATATTTCAGGTTGGACCGAATGGCACCGCAATTTTTCTTCAATTGAGGAAATTTCTAGCCCGAGTGAACTGCATGGTTTGCTGACCGGGATTGTTTGTGTCACCCAGGCACCGAGCAGTGAAGAATGGTTACAGATTTTAGAAACACTGGATGTGCCTGAACTGGATGCCGAAGCATTAGAACTGTTGACTGGCGAAGCTGAAGATGTTTTCCATGCATTGTCTGAAGATGAACTGGATTATTTACCTTTGCTTCCAGATGATGAGCATGTGCTCTCAGAACGTGTGCAGGCATTGGCGGACTGGTGCGCAGGCGTGGTGTTAGGTTTTGGTCTGGCTTCTGGTCATATTCGTCAGGACGAAGTAGAACTGATTGAACATTTACAAGATGTTGCAGCGGTTGAATTTGAAGACTCAGACGATGATGCCGAAGGTGAAGAAAGCTATCAGGAATTGTATGAATTTGTGCGCCTGATTCCAGTGAGCCTGTCTTTGGGACGTAAAAAAGTAGAGGTTGAGGAAACGCCACTCTTGCAGCAATTGACACAAAAAGTGCAGCCTCAGGTTTCTGCTACAGAGGCGCAAAGCGTGGTCGAAATTTTCTCGCCTAAACGTCCAAGCTAACTAAATAGTTAGCTATGTCATCACACTGCTTGAAATCAGGCATATATTTTGCTGTTTCATTAGAATATATGTTCTGTTTTCAAGAGAATATTTCAATAAAAGCATGAATTGACAAGAAGTAAGGTGTAATGAAGAAATTAACACAAGCTGATTTTCAGGAACGTCGCAGTATTCTCGCAGGGGAAATTGGTTTACGCAGTATTGCGATTATCGCGACCAGTCCGGTGGCGATGCGTAACCGTGATGCAGATTATAAATACCGTGCAGACAGTAGTTTCTTCTATTTAACCGGATTTTCAGAACCTGAAGCTGTGGCTGTGATTGAAACCTTTGACACTGAAGAAGAAGGCTATAGCTATAGTTTATTCTGCCGGGAACGTAACCGGGAAATGGAAATCTGGAATGGCTATCGTGCAGGGATTGATGGGGCGATGCAGGATTATGATGCAGATGAAGCCTATCCGATTGATCTGCTAGATGAAGGAATTCTGGAAAAATTACAAAATAAAGACCAGTTATTTTATCGCATTGGCCACAACGCGGATTTTGATGCACGTGTAGCGAAATGGATTGCGACTGCAAGTGGTGAAAGCCGGCGTGGTACGTCTGCACCTGCTCAAGTGATTCAGCTGGATCGTATTATTGACGAAATGCGTCTGCATAAAGATGACAATGAAATTGAACTGATGCAAATTGCTTCAGATATTTCGGCAGATGCACATACTCAAGCGATGCGAGCAGTACGTCCGGGCATGATGGAATATGCACTCGAAGCCGAGCTGAATTATATTTTCGGCAAGAATGGCGGTGTTCCGGCCTATAACAGTATTGTCGGTGGCGGTGAAAATGCCTGCATCCTGCACTACGTAGAAAATGATAAAGCGCTGAAAGATGGTGATTTGGTGTTGATTGATGCCGCGGCTGAATATCAGCTTTATGCTTCAGATATTACCCGTACCTTTCCAGTGAATGGTAAATTCAGTCCGGAACAGAAAGCCTTGTATAACGTGGTACTGGATGCCCAAATCGCTGCGATCAATGCCGTGCAAATTGGCAACTCCTATAAAGAACCGCACAATGTTGCTGTGCGCATCCTGGTGCAAGGTCTGCTTGATCTTGGCTTGATGCAAGGTGATATCGACGACATTATAGAAAAAGAAGCTTTCCGCCAGTTCTACATGCATGGCACGGGTCACTGGCTTGGTATGGATGTGCATGATGTTGGCGCGTATAAGGTCGATGGTGAATGGCGTCCGTATGAAGAAGGCATGGTGGTCACCGTTGAGCCGGGTGTATATATTGCACCTGATGATGAAACTGTGGATGCAAAATGGCGTGGCATTGGCATCCGGATTGAAGATGATGTCGTGGCCACTGCAAATGGCCCGTTGGTGTTAACCGCGAAAGTCGTGAAAACGGTAGAAGACATTGAAGCATTAATGGCGAAAGCACAGGCTGCTTAATTTTAGAGACATGAAAAGCCGATCCTTAGATCGGCTTTTTTTATGACTGCTCTAATAGATTTGAAGCCAGATCTTTTGAGAGATTGCGCAACGATAGTAAAAAAGATTTCAATTACATTTATCACGAACAAGTCAAATAAAACTCACCCAGTTAAAATTTGCAGCTTAAAAATTGACAGGAATTCAACACAGAAAATCGGTTTTTAGCATCAAAGCTACATATTAAATGCGCTTTGCTTCTCATACTTTCTCTGATCCTTAAATAAACTTAAAGAACAGCAGGAGAAGACTTATGAGACTAAATACGATTGACTGATTGCTTACGCTTTAACAATTATTGGTGGCATCAATTGGGGTTTAATTGGTGCATTCGACTTTAATTTGGTTGCTGCAATCTTTGGTGATATGACTGCGCTTTCTCGAATTGTTTATGTACTGGTTGGTTTGTCGGCATTGTACCTGATCTATACCGGTACGAAATTAGGAAAAACAGTGCATCACACTGAGCCGCATAGCCGAGTGGTGCGTTAATACGCCAACGATTAATCTATATGACTTACATCCCTACAAGGTTGATTTTAAATAATTAAAATTCGGCTTGAGTGGATGGAATAGTTATCAATAAAACGGAGCTGAGGCTCCGTTTTTATTATGGTGATTTGAGCTAGATGACTGGCTGACAGAGACGGCATTTTGGGTGTTTGGATAGCCATAAAATAGCGGAGTTATGAGGAAAAAACGTCCATAAACAAATGATTTTTTTACCTCCAAGCTGTAGATCTTAGTTCTCCTTAAAAGCTAAGCGACGATTTAAAAAAATAAATATTGTGCCAATTTTAGTCATACAAAACTATAAATTTAGCTGAAAGTTACAGTTCTTATCTAAAATTTAAGTCTGCATTATTTACTATCATTCTGATTCATTGCATGATCTGAATGAGTCGAAAAATTAATCTTTAAAACTACAAAAGCATATATCTGAATATCTTTGATTCTGAGTAAATAGCCCATGCTCTTAAACGCTCTACCGGTATTTAATCGAAATGTCGCGACTTTAATTGGTCTTTCTGCGGTCATCTTCTGGAGTACGAATGTTGGCTTAATTCGTAGTGTCAGTGAGAGTTTTGGAGCGGTCGCAGGTGCTGCCCTGATTTACAGTGTGGCATCCATTATTTTATTTTTTACCATCGGTCTACCCAAGCTTTCTACTATTCCAAAGCCTTATTTATGGTGGGGAAGTCTTTTATTTGTTGCTTATGAATTATGTTTTGCCCTTTCTATTGGTTATGCTCAAAATAGTCGGCAAGCCATTGAAGTCGGCATGATTAATTATCTATGGCCGACTTTTACCTTATTATTTGCAATCATTTTTAACAACGTTAAAGCCAATCTCTTAATTCTTCCTGGTTGCCTATTGGCCTTGGTTGGGATTTGTTGGGTTTTAGGCGGAGATACCGGCTTTGATCTCTTACAAATATGGAGCAATTTGAAAGCTAATCCTCTTAGTTATGGTTTAGCTTTTGCTGCAGCGGTTTTGTGGGCTGCATATTGTTCCGTGACCGTAAAAACCTCTCAAGGTAAAAACTTGGTCACGATATTCTTTGCCCTTGCTGCGGTTGTGCTCTGGATCAAATATTTCCTGATGAATGGAGCAGCGCTTAATTTTACTTATGATAATACCGTCACTTTGATTATGGCAGCCGGAGCTTTAGGTTTGGGATATGGTGCCTGGAATATTGGAATTATTTCTGGAAACATGACATTAATGGCGGGTGCTTCCTATTTTACTCCGGTGTTATCTGCTTTATTTGCAGCATTATTGCTGAGTACGTCTTTGTCTTTTGGTTTTTGGCAGGGTGTGGCAATGGTTACGGCTGGAGCAATTCTGTGCTGGTTGGCCACCCGGAAACAATAAACATCAGAGGCGAGACACGCTATTTCATTATAAAAAAGAATTTTTTTGAGCTAATATAAAATCCATCATGATTATAAGTATCTATTGACTTGGATACGACATTGAAAGGATTACAGCATGCAACAAGAAGTCATCATTGTCGGTGGTGGTATGGTGGGCTTAAGCCTCGCACTGATGTTGGCGAAAACCAATATTGCAGTCAAACTTTTGGAAGCCATCAAATATCCAGATTATGATGATGAACATCTTGCCCCGTATCATTCCAGTTTTGATGCGCGTAACAGTGCCTTGTCGCGCCGTAGTGTACAGATCTATCAGGAACTCGGCCTTTGGGATGCACTACAGCAACATGCCACACCAATTCTGGAAGTCAATATTACCGAACAAGGCAGCTTTGGTAAGGCATGCCTAAAAGCAGAACAGGAAAAAGTCGAAAGTTTCGGTCAGGTGATTGAAAATGCCTGGCTCGGCCGTGTGCTGCTGACCCAAGTGAAAAAACAGCCGCTGATTGAACTGATTGATGGTGTACAAGTCACATCGCTGACCCAAGATGCCGATTGTGCTTATATTCAGGCGCAGCGTGGTGAATCTGAGCTGACTTTACAATCTAAACTGGTCATTGCCGCAGACGGTCGTGATTCTTTCTGCCGTAAAGCATTGGGCATTGGTACTTCAGAACACGATTATAATCAGGTCGCGATCGTGACTACAGTACAAACCTCGAAGCCCCATGGTCATGTCGGTTTTGAGCGTTTCAGTCATTTAGGCCCTTTGGCGTTATTGCCATTGCCGGGTGAATATCGCCGTTCCGTTGTCTGGCCGGTAAAAAAAGGCACAGAAGGTGAATGGTTGGGCGATGAAAATGATCAGCATTTTCTTGATGCCTTGCAGGATACCTATGGTGACCGTGCCGGAAAATTCCAGAAAACCGGCAAGCGTTTCTGTTTCCAGCTTTCTCAAGTGCTCGCTGAAAAGCAGGCCGTAGGTCGTGTGGTGCTGATGGGTAATGCTGCGCATACTATTCATCCGGTTGCCGGTCAGGGTTTTAACCTGTGTATGCGTGATGCTTATGTGCTTAATCGCTATTTGGCAGAGCAGCTTGAGCAGGGTGCTGATTTAGGTGATGCAGCCATGCTACAGGACTACGAAAAATCACGCCTGAAAGATCAGCAGCGGGTCATTAAATTCTGTGATTCAGTGGTACGCGGTTTTAGTAACCAGAATCCATTCCTCAAACTGATGCGTAACACAGGCTTAATCTGCTTTGAAAATATTCCAGGCATTAAACCTTTGGTTGCAAATTATGCCATGGGATTAAAAGCATGAGCTTAAATCAAAATAACGAAATCTTGGATGTGGTCATTATTGGCGGTGGACTGGTCGGTGGACTGACTGCACTTCTGCTGGCGCAAGGTGGTGTGCAGCCTACAGTTTTAGACGCTGCCCCAATTTTAGATGCAGATAAGGCATTAGGTGTGGCGAATCCACGTGTTTTGGCGCTGAGTCAGGCAACCATTCACCTATTAAAAATAGTCGGTGTATGGGAAAAACTGGCACGTCAGCAGCCTTATACCGGTATGCAGGTCTGGAATAAAAATGGCTATGGTGACATTAATTTCGGCCAGCCTTCAGAAAAAACACCCTCAGTAGAACAAGCCTTAGGTTCGATGGTGGAACCGAGTATCCTGAATCTGGCTATTCAGCAAAAGATGCTTGACGCTGTACAGGATTACCGTACCGAAGTTAAAGTCAGCCGGGTAGAACGTGGAGTCGGTGTCTGGATCATTCATCTGGCCGATGGCACACAGCTTAAAACCAAGCTGGTGATTGGTGCAGATGGTGCCAACTCCTTTGTCCGTGAGCAAGCTTTCATCGATATTGATGTACTGGACTATAAACAGGCCGGGATCAGCTGTGCGATTCAAACTGTACAGCCCCATCAGCATATGGCGCGCCAGATTTTTCTGGAAACTGGCCCTCTGGCTTTTTTACCGATGGCCAGCTTAAAAAAAGAAGAGCAGGGACATTGGCAATCCATCGTCTGGACTTTGCCGGATGATTATGCTGAAGAATATGCAGGGTTGTCAGATGCTGACTTTACACAGCTATTGACCCGTGAAAGTCATCATATGCTCGGTGAGGTCGTACAAGCGACACCACGTGCGACTTTTCCATTAAAAGCACGTGCCGCCCAATACTATGTTCAAGATGGTCTGGCTTTGATTGGTGATGCTGCCCATGTGATTCATCCGCTGGCAGGTCAAGGGGTGAATATTGGCTGTCTGGATGCTGCCGTGCTCTGTGATGTATTGCTGCATGATCAGTCACGTGGTGTTTGGGCACATGAGCAAAGCCTGAAGCGTTATGAGCACCGCCGTAAAGGACAAAACGATGCCATGATGCACAGCATGTCTGCGATTGGCTGGATGGAAACGACTTCATTTTTCCCGATGGTTTGGGCACGTAATTTCGGTCTGAAACAGGTAGAAAATCAGCCAATGTTAAAAGATGCATTTATGGCACAGGCCAATGGTCTGAGTTTACTTAAAGACACACGCTATGCAGCTTAACGTTGAAATGTAAATTTTTTAAACAAACATCCATAAAGAGTAACGATTTTGTTTAAAAAAAATACGATTTTTTAATATTTGGTACTAGGCGAATGCCACATAGATTGCTAAATTTCACTTAATTCGACACCTGGCTTTAAATACAAAGCGAGCGCTCATTTTGGGGGAGATGCAAATGACAGACATGAATGATTATGATGACGACGTTGAAGATTCAATCGTTGACGATGATGAAGCAAAAGCAGCTGAAAAAGGCGCAACAGAGAGTACAGAGGTCGTCAATGATAACGATCTTGCAGAAGCTGAAACTTTGACCGTGACTGCAAAGTTAAAGAAGCGTCAGGCACTTGAAGACGAAATTGCGGCTTTCCTTGCCAATGGTGGTCGTATTGTTGAAGTCCCAGCAGATGAATCAGTAGCCAAAGAATAAGTTATTGATTGACTTGCCTCTTATAAAAAACACCACATCAATTGTGGTGTTTTTTTTGCAAATCAAAACGTGATAGAAAATCTAGAACATTAATCGTTTGCCGAAGTCAGTTCTAAAGCACGTTGATAAGCCACTTTCTTTTTGATACCGGTTAAATCTGCTGCCAGTTGTGAAGCTGCTTTGACTGACAGATCCTGTAATAAGCGATTCAATAATTTATCCAGCTTTTCCTGATCCAGATCTTTTTCTTCGGTTGCTCCGCCAATCACCAGAACAATTTCACCTTTTTGCTGATTATGATCATTAGCAATGAATTCGACCAGCTCACCTAAAGTCATTTTCTTGATGGTTTCAAAAGTCTTGGTAATTTCACGCGCGAAGCCAACAGGACGGTCTGCTCCAAATATGCTCGCCATATCTTTAACGCATTCCAGAATCCGGTGCGGTGCTTCATAGAAAATTAAGGTCTGGGTTTCATCTTTCAGTTTTTCCAGATTCAGCAGGCGCTGACTTTGTCTGGATGGCAGAAAACCTTCAAAACTGAAACGGTCACTCGGCAAGCCGACTGCACTTAAGGCAGCAATAGCCGCACAAGCACCAGGTACAGGAATCACGCGAATATTATGCGCTTGTGCAGCACGGACAAATTTAAAACCAGGGTCGCTGATCAGGGGAGTACCAGCATCACTGATCAGGGCCATATCTTCGCCATTGAGTAGGCGCTGGATTAGTTGATCAATCTTGTTGCTTTCATTATGTTCATGGCAAGCGGTCAGAGGTGTTTGAATATTAAAGTGTTTAAGCAACTGTGCTGAAGTTCGTGTATCCTCAGCAGCAATAAGACTCACCGACTTCAACACCTGAATTGCACGATAACTAATATCATCTAAGTGCCCGATTGGAGTCGCAACAACAAATAACTGAGCACTCATAGGTTTCTCCATGTGGAATAAATTGAATAATAAAAAATGGAAGATGAAAAATAAAATATTAGGCTTGTGTTTAGTCAGCTGCATCAGCAGCGTTCAAGCAGAAGTGTTGATCATTCTACCCGAATCCGGGCCTTTGGCGCGAGCTGCATCGAGTATCAAACAGGGTTTTCTCAGTGCCTATACCGCTTCAGGACACAAGATTCCGCTGAAATGGGTCAATGCCAATCAGAAAAATATCTCCCAGCTACTTAAACAGCATGTCAATAAAAAGACCAGAATGGTGGTGGGGCCATTGGCACGTAGCGACGTGGAACAACTGCTGCACAGCAAACCCAAAGTACGTACCCTCAGCCTGAATGAAGTGGCTGATGTCTCTCCCAATGTCTGGCAGTTCAGTCTATCCAAGAAAGATGATGCCGCTGCCTTAAAAGCACTTTTATTCAAAGACGGGATTCGGCAACTGCTGATTTTACGCCAGCCGGGCAGTGAAGCGGAGCATGAACTGTTGTTGATGTCCTTGCTGAGCCAGAGTGATCTGAAATTTAAAATCGTAGATAAACCACCACGATTTTTAATGCCCAAGCAGGGATTATTGTTTCTGGGCAATGCAGAATGGATGGCTGTCATGCCTGAATTAAATCGTTCACGGATGTATACCGTAGCCAATGCCATGAGCGAACAGCACAAGCTGCCACAAGGGATCAAGTTTTGTGATGTTCCAGTGCTTTACTTAGCGGATTGGCCGGATGTGCTGCAAGCTTATGCCAAGGAACCGGTTAATCTGTCTTATCAGCGCCTGATTGCTTTTGGCGGCGATGCCTGGCACATCACCCAGCAGTATTTATCTCAGCCGCGGCTGCAAACGATTGAATTTCAGGGCAGAACCGGCCGGATTCAGATCACTGAACACGGTGTCCAGCGTACTCCGCAATGTTTTCAGTACAGTGGCACAGGTGTAAAGCTGCTCTAACAGGGAAAGAGAATAATGCGACAGCAATTAGGTACATGGGCAGAACAGCAAGCCGCCCAACTGATGCAGCAGCAGGGATTTCAATTGCTTACAGCCAATTATCACAGCCGTTATGGTGAACTGGATCTGATTCTGGTACGTGAACAGGAGCTGATCTTTGTTGAAGTCAAAGCTCGTGCACACACCGGATATGCGCAAGCGATCGAGTCGGTGTCGAAAGCAAAACAGGGCAAGATGCTCAAGACGGCAATGTGCTTTATTCAGAAAAATCCACAATTTGCACACTATTACTATCGTTTTGACGTGATTTGTTTTGATTTTAAACAGCAATTTGCAAAAACCCTACAGCATGACTTTTCGCAATACCCTTATGATCTGGAATGGATTGAAAATGCTTTTACTTTTGATCAAGAGTTTATTAATCTGTGAATAAAATAAGGTCTAAAGATGCTTATATTTGCCTCAAGATCATTGTAAAGTTCAAGCAGAGTTGCCATGATCTGAGCTTAAAGACAGATTATTAGATTGAAAAAGACGTAATAAAATGAAGGAGTCTTGCTGAGTGGTTAAGCGTATTGCAATAACAATGCTGTGTGTCGCAAGTTTATCAGGTTGTGCCAGTTTTATTTCTAGCGGCACAGGTACGGCTCCTGTAGGAACTGAGAGTGGGGCGCGTACCTTGGGGCAGGTGTTTATTGATTCCTCGATTGTCCGTACTGCAAAAATTAATCTTTATAAACTAGATTCGCGCTTCAAACAGGCCCGGGTCAATATTGAAAGTTTTCATGGCAATGTCTTGCTGACCGGTCAGGTGCCCGATGCACATCTCAAGCAGCTGGCAGAAGACAATGTCAAATCCATGAGCGATGTCAAAGCGGTACATAATTTTATTACTGTAGGCAACCAGATCAGCTATAGCACCATCATGCAGGATACTGCGGTCACAGCGAATACCCGTGGCCTGATCATGAAAGCCACTGTGGTTGCGGACAGTAAAGTACATGTGCATACTGAAGATGGCGTGCTGTATGTGATGGGACGTTTGAACAGCGCAGAAATTGCTGACCTGAATCAGGTATTGCAGCAAGTGGGCAATGTCACCAAAATTGTGACCCTGATTGATAATGTTGAACAGTCTTCAAATCTGAGCAGTCAGAACTTTGCAGCACCTGCTTATGCACAGCCCGGTATCGAACAGACGCCGGTTGCGATAGATCCTGATACGGTTGAACCAACCGATGCTCCATAAGGTCGGTCATTTTAAAAACCAATTGTCGAATCAGATTCTGGAAGTCCAGCAACGCTATAAAGCATTTAGACTCTATGATTTTGGCAGTTATGCGTTGAATCGTTTAACGCCTAAACAGGGTTACACGATCGAAACTCAGCTGGCTTATGGTCTAAAATCACGGCAACGCTTTGATCTGTTCCGTAGCCAGCAGCCTTTGCCCCATCGCCCCCTGATTATTTTTGTACATGGCGGCGCGTGGTTGCATGGGGATAAAAAGGATTATCAGTTCATTGGTGAGGCCTTTGCCAAAGAAGGCTATGATGTGGTGGTGATGAATTATCATCTGGCACCACAACATATTTTCCCAGCCTATATTGATGATCTGCATTTATTATTGAACCACTTGCAGCAGTCTGCCGGCCGGTTAGATATCTGTGCTGAAAACCTGGTTTTGATGGGACATTCGGCTGGGGCATTCAATGTCATGTCTGCACTGTATCATCCGCAATCTGCCAGCATTGACCACAGTCTAATCCGTGCGATTATTGGTCTGGCGGGGCCTTATCATTTTGATTATAAGAATGATCCGATTTGTGCCGATGCTTTTGATCAGGCGGTGCCATATCAGCAGGTCATGCCTTATTATTTTGTTAAAAATAGCCCAACCCGGCATTATCTGTTTATTGCCGAGAAGGACAACATCGTTGGCCATTTCAATAGTCAGGATCTAGATCGGGTATTGCGAGAAAAGGGCAATCATAGCCATTTGATTCATATTCCGAAACTTGGCCATATTACAATCGTAGGTTCATTATCTAGTTTGTTCAGTCGCTATTTCCAGACCAAAGCGCAGGTGCTTTGGGCACTCGAGGATGCATTTAGATCTCGAGACTAATAACGGGATTTAACCCAGTAGCAATACATAAAAAAAGAATCCAGGAGATCATCTCCCTTGGATTCTTTTTTATTGGTTCAGCCAAACTTGAGATCAATAAGAGCTAGAGCCAGGTCTTGGTATCGTCTGCGACTGCCGTACCTTGAGTCACATGCATAATCATGGCATGGGCAATACTGCCCTTGAACGGAATTTCAGGCAGCTGATCGAATTTGAAGAATTGTGCATCGCTAATTTCTTCTTGCTGTAATTCGATTTCACCCGCGGCATATTCAGCCTTGAAGGCAATCATCAGATTGCTTGGAAACGGCCAGGGCTGGCTAGCCAAATACTGAATATTCTTGAGTTCTAAACCGACTTCTTCCAGCGTTTCACGACGTACTGCCTCTTCCAGCGTTTCGCCAACTTCAACAAAACCGGCAATCAGGCCATACATCTGGCTTTTGGTATTACGCGCGTTTTTGGCCAGCAAAATTTCGTCTTCACCCCGGGTAATGACAGTAATGACACAAGGCTGGACCCGTGGATACTGACGATAATTGCAGGATGGACAGAGCATCGCATGTTCAAGCGGATGTGCTTCGGTGGCCGTACCGCAATGACTACAAAATTTGTGATTCCGGCGCCATTCTAAAAGTTGTACCGCACGGCTGGCCTGTTCGAATTGCTGGGTATTCCAGAACTGTAATAACTGGCGGATGGGTACCAGTTGCAAGCCTGCAGGAATCGGCTCATCGGGAAGCAGGTCACGGGCAATCACTTGATCACCCGTGTGGAGTAACAAATCACTTGCGAGGGCTTCAACCTGTGGAAGCTGAAAATGTTGATCGACCAGCAGTTGCTGCTGCTGAAAAATATAAGCAAGTGATAATTTGGACATTAGGCAACTATTTTGAGTTTTTCACTACTGTCCAATGCTACCTTAAACATAGCCTGTAAAACAGGCTGTTTGTTCTTTAAGTTATCAATCATCATGTCGGCACTCGCCAGAGTATCCAGAGCACGATGAATCTCTTCCGGCGTTAATGCCATTGATAGATCAATACGGTTCTTGATGAATGCTGCAGTGGTGGTGAATGCAGTACGAACATGTTCTGCATTCAGGAACAGCATCGCCCCGCCAATTTCACAGAATTGTACTGGCACAGGTTCGAGTGCAGCCAAGTCCTGATCTTGCAGATAGTTGCTCAGAATCTGGCTGGAAAGCTCGATCAGGGCCTTGGTTTCAGTGAGTAAAGCCGCATGTGCTTCATCCAGGCGGTCCAGAGAAATATTCATGTTGTTGACGCGCAGCTGCAAACGGCTCGAGGTGTGATGACGTTCCAGTACCCCAATCGAGTTCATGGCAGACAGGATCACATTCATCAACTGCTGGGCAAAACCCGGATCTTTCAGGATTTCAGTCTGGCTCAGTGAAGTAGCTTGACGGTTCAGGTCATGATAGGCTTCATTCAGGTTCAATACTTTGAAGATGTTGGCCAGATTATTGAGCTGTGCCTGCAATTCCTGAGTTTTTTCAGGACTCATGTTCTGATAGTTAAACTCGATGTCATTACGAATCTGCGCCATTTCTGTGGTCACCAGTTCGCTAATGGTATGCATGGTTTCAAAGTCTGGACCATACAGGTGGCGACTAAAGACCTGTAACTGCATATCGGTCAGCAGGTCTTCACCAATATTGAGCTGACTGCGGATATGTTGTGCAGTATCATCTTCCTGGCTAATACACAGACTCAGGACATTGGCCAGGTCTGCAAGTGAAGCCTTGAAGCTGTCCGGCGAGCCAAAATATTGTGCCATGTTGCGCTCGATACTCACCAGAGTGCGCAGACGTGGCTCATTAATCAGCAAGTGATCAATATTGCTGAATGCAACGAAAACCAGATTCCAGTACTGTTTGCTGGTGTGCGATTGAGCGAGCCCAGCCAGATAAGCCCCCACCAGTTTAATCGCCTGCAGATCCAGTTCACTTTCTTCCTGCTTAAGCAGCTTGTTCAGGGACAGCTTGTACAGGCGCTGAACATATTTGGATTTTTCCAGACCGGGTGCTTGTGGTAACTGAAAGTCAGGCGTGATCAGATCGAGCAGGGATTCAATATGCTGACCTTCACTGGTGAGCAGTTTACCCAGCGCAATTTCCAGACGGTTCAGGGTGTCGAGCAGGAACTGTGGAATTTTTACTTCACGCAGGCAGATAAATTCGATATAGCGTTTCAGCATGGTGGTGCCTTCACTCAGGGCAATGACGTCCTGCGTATTGACCTGTGCCGGGTTCCCCATAATCTTGCGCATCAGTTCTGCTGAATAATGAGCGACTTTTGCCAGGCTGGACATGTCGATGAGTGCCAGAACCTGGGCGCATTGTTCGAACTGATTTAATGCATCATCAATGCCAAAAGGTAAAGTCTGATCTTCTACCAAGGTGCTTACTGCTGATTCGACTAACTTGATCGAGTTATCAACCTCATTTTTTATTATCAGTAAGGCTGTTGGATCAAAATGTATAGAGGTTTGGTAAGACATGGATCTGCACCTTTCCTGAAGTATTATCTATATATGAGCCCCGCTTAAAGCTGCGGAACCTCTTTGTATTTACTATAACTGAAGAACTGTAGTTTTTAACCTAAAGCATGCTCGGAAATGTAGATTTTATTTCGAGAAAAGGCAAGCAGTTCCATGTTTTTCTTCGAATTGTTTGATCCATTTCTCATGTTCCTGCAATTCTTGTTCTGAGGGGAGAATCACCGGCAGTTCAATTTCAACTCTGGCCATGCCTGAACGGTTGTTCTGATCGTCAGAATGAGACAAAGCATCGATATCAAAAGATACCTGTCCACCGGTCATCGCCAGATAAACATCAGACAGGATTTCCGCATCGAGCAAGGCACCGTGGAAGGTACGGTCACGCTTTGGAATCTCGTAGCGGCGCACTAAGGCATCCAGCGAGTTTTTCTGCCCCGGATGCTTGGACTTGGCCATTGCCAGGGTATCGGTTACTTCACAAACTTCGGACAGGGCTTTAAAACCTGCCCGTTTGAATTCCATATCCAGGAAGTTCATATCGAAGCTGGCGTTATGCGCGATAATTTCGGCACCGTGCAAATAGTCAAACAATACTTGAGAGATTTCCTCAAATAACGGTTTGTCTTGCAGGAACTCATCGGTAATGCCGTGGACATTGACCGAGTCGCCGACCGGTGTTTTCGGATTGATATAGATATGAATCGAGCTGCCGGTCAGTTTGCGATTGACCATTTCCAGTGCACCGACTTCAATAATCCGGTCACCATCCTGATAATAAAAACCGGTGGTTTCGGTATCTAGAATCAATTGTCGCGGGCCATGCAATTGTAAGGTTGCGGGGGTAATCACAATCTGGGGATGTAGTTGCGAACTATTGGCAACGGTTGCATCCACCTCTTGAAGCGCTGGATCACTTTGCTCGGTGTCGGCAACTTCATTCAATTCAATGATTTCTTCTTCCTGCATATCGTCCAGCTCTTCTTCGCTCTCGGCCAGATCCAGACCAAAAGGATCATCTAGCAGCCAGTCGGGTTCAGATTTTTTTTTATCTTCAGATATTGAAGGGCTTTGCTTGGATTTTTTCAGGGTTTCATCGGCGCCCTGATTGGCCAGCTGATCGGCCATTTCATTGCCGGCATGCCCGGCGTGACCCTTGATCCAGTGCCACTCAATCTCTCGTCCCTGACAGACTGCATCCAGTTTTTGCCACAGGTCAGGGTTTTTGACGTCTTTCCAGTTTTTCTTTTTCCAGCCGTGAATCCATTCGGTAATGCCTTGTTTGACATAATTGGAATCGGTATAGATCACCAGCTTATCCTGTTTGTCACAGAACAGAATGCCTTCGATGGCAGCCGTCAGTTCCATGCGGTTATTGGTGGTATGGTCTTCACCGCCACAAATTTTGTGTTCTTGTTGGCCGTTAATAATGTACGCACCCCAACCGCCTAAACCCGGGTTGCCGCGACAGGCGCCATCAACATAAAGTGTGATAGTGTGTGACATAAATTAAAATCCGATCAAAATAGAACAAGCTGGAAGGCTTATTGTATAGCGCAAATGCAGTCGATCAATCTCTATGTCCGGGATTTTTTAATTTCTTGTAACATTTAACGTGAAATCGCGGTAAATTATTGGCTTGAGTCTTCGACATGCTTCACTACAATGGCATATCTAAAAAATAAATTTATATACGAGTTGTTTGGATTTCTTTATGTATAAACCAACCGCAATTTTGTGGCAGCCGACATTACCTACATTTTTAAAATATTCTGTACTGGGAACTGCACTTGCTTCTCTAGGACTGACGGGCTGTTCATCTACACAAAGTGCGACCCAAACAGCATCAAGCAAGCAGGTTGGATCACAATATCTGGATGCCAGCAGTCTGGATGGACTCGAAGATTTACTCTCTGCAACGGATATGCGTGCAGTCGAAGGCGACCGTTTACAGATTCTGAAACATGGTGATGTCTGGAAACGCATGACCGTAGGTTTCAAGATGGACTTAAGTGTCTGGAATCCGCGGATTGATGCCCAGCGCGGCTGGTTTATTTCACGTCAGCCTTATCTGGACCGCTTAAGTGCCCGTGCATCACGTTATTTATATTACACGGTAAAAGAAGCAGAACGCCGTGGCATGCCGACCGAGTTGGCGCTGTTGCCAATTATTGAAAGTTCCTATGACCCGGCTGCGACCAGTAGTGCGGCGGCGGCAGGTTTATGGCAATTTATCCCAAGTACCGGTCGTATTTATGGTCTAAAGCAGACCTCATTATACGATGGTCGTCGTGATGTGGTGGAATCGACCCGTGCAGCCTATGAGTTTTTGGGCAGTTTATATAACCAGTTTGGTTCTTGGGAGCTGGCGCTGGCGTCTTATAATGCCGGCCCGGGACGTATTCAGCAGGCGATTAACCGCAATAAGGCAGCAGGTCTGCCGACCGACTACTGGTCACTCAAACTGCCACAAGAAACCATGAGCTATGTGCCACGTTTCCTGGCAGTTGCACAAATTATTAAAACTCCAGGTCAGTATGGGGTGAGCCTGCCACCAATTGCCAACCGTCCGCATTTCCGTGAAGTGCCTGTAGGCGTGGCCAATTTAAATGAAATTGCAGCCATCACCGGTTTGAGCCGTGCGGAGCTGTATCAATTGAACCCGGGGCATCGTGGTGATCATATTGACCCTACCAGTCCGCGTCGTATTTTGATTCCTGCTGACCTCAGTCCTTCAGTTGATGAAAAGCTGAAAAAACTATCTGGTTCCGGCGGATTATCTGCGAGTAGTGCCAGCAATCTGCCGAAAAACACCACCCCAGTGGTGCCGACCAAAGCTGCGCCTCCCGTATTAAATGCGAAAACGATTACACCGGCAAAACAGACTCCACCCGTTCTTGCCAGTACTCGGCCTGCAACGACTGCACCTGTGGTGACAACGGCAAATACAGTGGCACAGACCACGAAAAAGATTTCAACGCCTAGAGGCTCATCTGCCTTGGCCAGTTTTGCTGCCCAAAGTGATTTGCCGATTCCAAGTGCGCCACGTATTCCGGTCGCCGTGACACCGGCAGCGCCAGCGAAACAGATTCAGGTCGAACCACCGATTTCTGCAGCCGAGCGTCAGCAAGTTCAGCAGGTCGTCACCGCGCAGGAAACTGACAAAACTGTGGATGACGTTCTGCAGCCTGTTGCAACACCGGCAGAGCAGGCTCAGGTAGTTGAAGAGCTGAAAGCATTGGCGCCGGCAGGCACAGAAATTGTCGATCCTTATGATGGTAAAATCAAGCTGACGGCTATTCAAACCAGCCTGTCTGTGGCTGAGCAGCAAGGCAAGGAACTTACCAAAGGCTTCTCTTATCCGAAAGAAGTTGCTGACAATACCACAGCGACTTCGATCGAAGCCCAGTTGAACCAGGGTAAAAATTACGTCAAGACTGATTCTGAAGTGGTGGTGGTCGCGCCTAAGGGCAAGCGTAGTACCTATAAGGTTTTACCGGGGGATAATCTGGCACTGATTGCAGCAAAAAATGGGGTGAACTGGCGTGATGTAGCGAAATGGAACCAGATCGATCCAAACTCTACGCTATATGTAGGCACCACGATTTATTTGTATGATGCCAAGCCGGTGCAGGAACAAACCAAAGCCAAAGAAAAGCCGGAATCTTATGTGGTTCAGGCCAATGATTCTCTAACCAGTGTGGCAAGCCAGTTTGGTTTAAGTCTCAAACAGCTGGCTGATTTTAATGGTTTAAGTACCAACAGTGGTTTATTTGTCGGTCAGAAGCTGTCGCTGAAAGAAACGGCTGCATCTAAAGCCAAAGTAGAAGATGCTAAAAAAGCTGAAGCTGCCAAAGTTCAAACCAAATCCTATACAGTCAAGCGCGGTGAATATCTGAAACTGATTGCCGATCGTTATGGACTGTCAAATGCTGAACTGGCGTCATTCACCTCAGGTTTAACTGCGGGTAGCAGTTTGATGGTGGGACAGAAAATCAATGTGCCACTTCAGGAAGTTGAAGCACTGACCGCATCGACCCAAAAGACTGAACAGACATTTGAAAATGTTAAAGTTGATCAGACAGCAACTGAAAATTATCAGGTCAAACGCGGTGAAACCCTGTATAGCATTGCCAGTCAAAGCAAGCTCAGTGTGTCTGAGCTGGCAGCTTTAAATGGTTTTGCGGCCAATAGTGGTTTACGTATAGGCCAGACCATCAAGATTCCGGCCGGCAGTCAGGTGCCTGAAACTTATACAGTTCAATCGGGCGATACCTTGACCGGCATTGCCGCAAAATACAATCTGTCGATGGATCAGGTGGCGAGTCTGAATGGTATTTCTCGTCATGCCGGCCTGCGCGTCGGTCAGCGTTTAAAGCTGACGGGTGAGGCAGCTGAACCCGTGCGTGAGTCTGTGGCTGAAACGGTGTCGAAACATGTGAAATCTGATTCGCATGTGGTGAAATCGGGTGAAACCTTAAGCTCTATTGCGCGTCAGTATCATCTTCAGGTCAAGTATCTGGCCGATTTAAATGGCCTGAATGCCAATGGTAACGTCCGTATTGGTCAGCGTTTAAAAATTGTGGGTGATGTTCCGACGGATAAAAAAGCAGAAGACGTGAAAGTGGCAGCTAAGCCTGTGTCTTCTAGAGCAACTGAATCTTATACCGTCAAGTCAGGCGAATCCCTGAATGCGATTGCCAGCCGTTTAGGAATTACGGTCACCGAACTGGCCGAGTTAAATAATCTCAGTCCACGTGCCGGATTGCGTGTCAGTCAAACCATCCAGATTCCAAAACTGGTGACTGATTATAAAGTCAAACGCGGCGATACCTTGATCGGTCTGGCCTCACGTTACGGCATGAACAGCAATCAACTGGCGGAAATGAATGATCTCAAACCGAATACACAATTACGTATTGGGGATGTGATTAAAGTGCCAAACTAATTCATTCATCGTGAGATTTTTTAGTTTATTTGTTTTAAGCATGGTTGTCCCGCTGGTAATGAATACCAGTTGGGCAGCCCTGATCACCACACCTTATATTGCGCTACATAGCCCACCGAAATATAGCCATCTGCAATCCTTACCTTATGCCAATTCGCAAGCCCCCAAAGGTGGTGCACTGATTTTGGCGGCCGATGGCAGCTTTGATAATTTAAATAGCATGAATGGCAAAGGCAATGTCACTGAAGGGATCAACTATATTTTTGACAGTTTGCTGTCGAAATCACTGGATGAGCCCGGGGTGTATTATCCCTTGCTGGCGGAAAAAGTCAGTTTTGACCCCAAGAAAACTACCTTTATCATTTTCCATTTAAATCCGAAAGCGCGCTTTAGCAATGGTCAGCCCGTAACTGCGGAAGATGTCAAATATAGCTTTGAGCTTTATCAGACCCAGTCCAATTTTGGCTTGCAAATGTATCTGGCAGATATACATCAGCTGGAAGTGCTGTCACCTTTAAAAATCAAAATGCATTTTAAATCCGGGCATAATCCGGAAATGGCCATGATTGTCGCGCAGATGCCCATTTATTCTAAACGGCAATGGCAAGGGCGTGATTTTAAAGACCTGACGCTGAAACCGATTCTGGGTTCAGGGCCCTATGTGATTGAACGCATAGATCCCGGCCGCAGTATTTCGTATCAGCGCAATCCTCAATACTGGGGAAAAGATCTATTGGTGAATCGCGGTCGTTATAATTTTGACCGGATCCAGTATCGTTATTATCGTAGTCCGGAAATCAAGTTCGAAGCCTTTAAATCGGGCCAATTTACTTTGCATGAGGAAAAACAGGTCAATCGCTGGATCAGGGATTATCAATTTCCTGCGGTTCGGCAAGGACAAGTCAAACGTTATCGTTTTCGGCATCAAAATCCGGTCCCGACCCAGAGTCTGGTCTTTAATACCCGGCGTCAGCCCTTTGCCGATATTCGCTTCCGTCAGGCCTTAAGTTTCGCTTACGATTTTGAATGGCTGAATAAAGCCATGTTCTATGGTGAATATCAACGTCTGAACAGCTTTTTTTCCAATAGCGAGCTGGCTTCTCGTGGACGGCCGAGTGCCCAAGAGCTGCAAATTTTAAAGCCTCATTTGCAGAAGCTTCATCCGGTTCAGCGTCAGGCTGTACTTCAGGACTGGCAATATCCTCAATCCGATGCCTCAGGGTTTAACCGGCAGAATTTATTAAAAGCCCGTCAATTGCTGTTAAAAGCCGGTTATCGTTATCAACAGGGGCAGTTGGTCAATGCTTCCGGTCAAGCGGTCAAGATTGAATTTTTGCTGCATCAGGTGGAACAGCAGCGTCATCTGATGCCTTATTTACGTCATTTAAAACGTTTGGGGATTCAGGCGAATATTCGTATGGTCGAAACCGCGCAGTATTATGAACGGCTACGAAATTACCAGTTTGATATGATTGTCGACAGCATGCCACAGTCCCTGACACCGGGGCAGGAACAAAAACAGTTCTGGAGCAGTCAGGCTGCCAAGCAGGTCGGTAACTATAATTATGCCGGTATTCAGAATCCTGCTATTGATGCGGTGATTAAGCAAGTAATTCAGGCGCAGAACCGGGAGCAGGTGATTGACAGTACCCGAGCTTTAGACCGTTTGCTGCGGGCAGGTTATTATCATATTCCGACTTATGGTACGGGTGAATACTGGTATGCTTACTGGAACATGTATCAGCAGCCCAAGCTTAAACCTAAGCTCTCCGCGGGCATTGACTACTGGTGGGTCGATGCGGCAAAGGCTCAACGTGTGGCCAATTATTTCAAACAGCATTAAGCTCCAAGCCTATCAGGGAGTGCCATGAGCACTTATATACTCAAGCGTCTGTTGCTAATGATTCCAACCTTGCTGATCATTTTGCTGATTAACTTTATGGTGATCCAGCTGGCACCGGGTGGGCCGGTGGAACAAGCGATTTATCAGGCACAACAGGTCAATGGCTTGACACATACCGGATTACAGTATCAGGGGCAGCAAGGCCTCACCCCTGAGATGATCGAGCAGATCAATATTCAATATGGTTTTGATCAGCCTGCCCATATCCGCTTTTGGGACATGTTAAGGCGCTATGCCCAGTTTGATCTGGGCACTAGTTTTTTTAAAGACAAGGCTGTGACTGATCTGATCTGGGAAAAACTACCGGTATCGCTGTCTTTAGGTCTGTGGAGTACCTTAATCATCTATCTGGTGTCTATCCCTTTAGGCATCGGCAAAGCCAGAAAACATGGCAGTGTTTTTGATCAGATCACCTCTTTAATGCTGGCTGTGGGCTATGCCATTCCAGCCTTTATTTTTGCGATTTTACTGATTGTATTTTTTGCCGGTGGATCTTTTCTGCAATGGTTTCCCTTACAGGGACTTAGCTCTGAAAATTTTGCCGAACTCTCATTTTTCGGGAAAATTCAGGATTATTTCTGGCATATGGCATTGCCATTGTTGGCCATGGTGCTGGGTGGATTTGCCAGTTTGACTTATCTGGTGAAATTTTCTTTTGTGGAAGAGCTGAGTAAGCAATATGTTCTGGCTGCGCGGGCCAAAGGTTTAAATGAAAATGCAGTGCTATATCGGCATGTGTTTCGAAATGCGATGTTAGTGTTGATCGCAGGTTTGCCAGAAGTATTAATTGGGGTGTTTTTCGTCGGCAACCTGTTTATTGAGATTATATTTAATCTCGATGGTTTAGGTGTTTTGGGTTTTGAGGCGATCATCCAGCGCGACTATCCGGTGATTTTCGGTACTCTGTTTATCTTTACTTTGCTTGGTCTGATATTGCGATTATTAAGCGATTTGCTGTATCAACTGATCGACCCACGGATTCATTTCAGTTCACGTCGGGGATCCTCCTAATGTCGTCCTTGATGCAATTAGGCTGGCAACGCTTTAAGCAGCACAAGCTGGGCTTTGGCTGTTTTATTATGTTTGGCCTTATTTTTATCATGTCCTTGGGCGCAGAACTGATTGCCAATGATAAGCCCTTGCTGGTGAAATATGATCATGCAGTGTATTTGCCTATCTTAAAATCTTATCCGGAAACGGCGTTTGGCGGTGTATTTGAAACCGAAGCCGAGTATAAAGATCCTGCCGTTCAACAGTTAATTGCAGAAAAAGGCTGGGCGATCTGGCCAATCATTCCATTTTCATATCAAAGCCCGAATCTGGAACTGGCTGTTCCGGTGCCTTCGCCACCAAGTACACAAAACTGGCTCGGAACAGATGATCAGGGTCGTGATGTGCTGGCGCGGATTCTGTATGGCTTGAGGGTTTCACTCTTATTTGGTTTTGCACTGACTTTATTGTCGGCGGCGATTGGAGTTTTGCTGGGGGCTGTGCAGGGCTATTATGGCGGCTGGATCGACCTGATCGGGCAACGCCTGCTTGAAGTCTGGAGCAGTTTGCCGATGCTATTTATGGTCATGGTGCTGGTCAGTCTGTTTAGTCCCAATATTTACTGGCTATTTCTGATCATGCTGTTGTTTGGCTGGACCACTCTGGTGGGCATGGTACGGGCTGAATTTCTGCGTGCACGCAATCTGGAATACGTCTGGGCGGCACGAAGTATGGGTGCAGGGGATGGGCGAATCATGTTCAGGCATATATTGCCGAATGTCATCGGTTCAAGTCTGTCACAACTTCCCTTTATGCTGACTGCCAATATTACCGCACTGACGGCTCTGGATTTTTTAGGCTATGGGCTACCACCGGAAACAGCTTCCTTGGGCGAGCTGTTGCTGCAAGCCAAAAATAATTTAAATGCGCCGTGGCTGGCTTTATCAGCTTTCTTTAGTCTGGCCATTGTGCTGAGTTTACTGATGTATATTGGCGAAGCAGTGCGTGATGCTTTTGATCCAAGACAATAAATTACGAAACTTTTTAATCATCGTAAAAATAAGCAGATGAAAATTGTGTAAATTTGACAAGTTGAATTGTCAATTATCCTGACTTGCGTTATAAACGAATACAAAATAAAAGTAATATCAGGACAGATCATGACCCAATTGGCCGATTCCATTCAAATTCGTCATACCAATTTCAAAAACCGTATTATTAAAGGCGCTATGAGTGAGGCGCTGGCCAATGATGCCGGCCAGCCCAATCAGGCACATTTCAAGTTGTATGAAGCCTGGGCCAAAGGTGGACTGGGCTGTGCCATTACTGGCAATGTCATGGTGGACTTTCGTGCCAAAAATGAGCCGGGCGTGGTGGTGGTAGAAACCGAGCGTGATCTGGAGCAGCTTAAAGTCTGGGCGGAAGTGGGCAAGCAGCAGGGTATGGTACAGTTGGTGCAGTTATCACATCCGGGTCGTCAGTGTCCCAAAGGCTTAAATAAAGAAACAGTTGCGCCGTCGGCCGTACCTTTTAGTCCGGCATTGGCCGTCAGCTTCGGCACACCACGTGCGCTGACTGAAACTGAAATTCTGGAGATTATCCAGCGCTTTGCCACTTCAGCGCAAATTTGTGAAAAGGCCGGTTTTGAAGGCGTCCAGTTGCATGGTGCGCATGGTTATCTGATTAGCCAGTTTCTGTCACCGCTGACCAATAAGCGTCAGGATCAATGGGGTGGCAGTATTGAAAACCGTACCCGTTTTCTGCTGGAAACCTATCAGGCTGTCCGTGCTGCAAGCTCAGAAAATTTCATTATTTCAGTCAAACTGAATTCTGCTGACTTTCAGCGCGGTGGTATGAGTGAAGAAGATGTGATCTATGTCTTTAAGGCGATGGATGCAGCCGGGATTGATATCATTGAAGTATCCGGCGGTAGTTATGAAGCGCCTGCCATGGCTGGTGTAAAAGAAGACAAACGCAAAGCTTCAACCATTGCCCGTGAAGCCTATTTCCTCGATTTTGCCGAAAAGATCCGTCAGGAAGTCAATTGCCATATCATGGTGACTGGTGGCTTTAGAACCGTCGACGGCATGAATGCTGCACTCGACAGTGGTGCATGTGATTTTGTTGGCATCGCCCGACCTTTTGCGGTAGAGCCGGATCTGGGTGATCGTTTGATTGCAGGGCAAGATGTACGTTATGCGGTTGAGAAAATTAAAACCGGTATTCCGCTGGTTGACAAAATGGCGATTATGGAAATTATCTGGTATGCCGCGCAGTTTAAGGAAATTGCCAAAGGTAAACAGCCGAATCCAAAACTGTCACCGTTAAAAGTCTTTTTGAACTACCTTAAAGGCAATGTTAAAGCCGTAATTAAAGGGCAGTTGAATTCGCGTAAATCGGCTTAAATTTATCATCTAAGTATAAAAAACCGGGCAATTAGAATGCCCGGTTTTTTATTCATCACATAGTTAAGAATAATGCATCGCCTGGGTCTGGAAAGGAAATAATAACTGTCCCAGTTGACGGGTTGCCCATAAACCCACTTCAGTATGATGCATATGCGGTGAAGTATAGGGAATCAGCAAGTCAATTTTCTGTTCCGCACCTTCACAGCGCATAAAGCGATTTTTTAACTGATTTAAACGATGTTGATCCATACGGCTTAAAGCAGGTTCAACTTTCGCCTGAGACGGCGCTGCGCTACGTGAAGACAGCCGAGTTGCTAAAGTTGCCCCCTGAATCCAGTCTTTAATGATCTGTTTTTCAGTCGCATTAAACACACCAAACATTTTACCTTCAGGATGATCAATCATTTTCCAGAAACGGCTCTGTTCAACAGGAGCATCTTTAATAATCCAGCCTTTCTCAATCAGCACGTTCAGGAACTTGAAAATTTGTACCGGATCTGATAACCAGTCATTGATAGTCTTGCCACTAAACTGACATTTCTGATTATGAATATATTGGCCAATCAGTGCCTTGTTCTGGAATACTTTTAAGGCCATGCGCTCAATATCCAGCTCTTTCACAATCTGGGAAGAACTTTTACCGATGTCATTGAGCAGATAGCCTTGCTTGATCAAATCAAGATAAGTCTCCGGATCTTCCGCATTGTCATAATGCTGGATAAAGGCTTGCAGGGATTTTTGTGCATGGCCATTGTGGGCATTATCAATCGTAATATGCACATTGAAATAATGGGGATCAATCCCGAGTTCAGCCAATTCGTAATTGGTAATGAGTAGATGCAGCGGCAACTGTTCATAGCCGAGATTAAAACCAATCACCAGAGGCAAGTATTTGGCCGGCGCATAAGCCAGTGCTAACTGTACCGCGGCCTGCTCATAATAACTGGCATCCAGTTGTTCGGCATAACTGTTCAGCTCATAGTGACTTAACAGGTGCTGATACATGGTGACATGATTGGCACGTGGATGTCCCAGACCCAGTTCTTCCAGATAGATATAGATCAAATCTTTCAGCTTGGGTTGATTGCAGTTATGTACGGTGGAATATAACCAAGAACCATCGACCAGTTTAACCGGTGCAACCTTGGACAGAAATTCGAAAGCATGTGAAACCGTTGGGAAATACTCCCGGGCCTGATGTTGTTTACGCCGTCCCAGATAAGCCTGAAACTTGGCACAAATTTGATGATGTTGTTCTAAAAGATGCTGTTCAACTTGTGCCGGTTGATCCAGCCATTCAAGTGTTTCTATATTCAGTTTTTTAATCAGATCACTCAAATAAGATTCAGCTTGTTCGGTTTTGGTATTCGTCGAGATTTCAGTATCTTGAAAAAAGTCGACCCAATCCTTAAAGCTTTTAAATTGATAATTATGATTATTATTTGGCGATAAAGGCAAACTTAACTCTGTGCTGACGAACATAATCTGATCCTTGCAGATATCTCTTCAGTTACCTTAACGTGCGACTTGACGTCTAGATGTTGAATTTTTGTTCTAATTTATTGGTGTATTGCTTTAAATGAAAATGAACGGATATTTATATGAATAGAAATGTTAAAAGAATGCAAATTGTAAAATATGAATTACATGGCAGCCTATGTAACGAAGAGCATATTTTAATGAGTGGTAAAAAATTATATTTAAATATTCAGAATGCAAAAAAGCCCAAGTCGCAATGCCCGGGCTTTTTTGTTGAGATGTTGCCATCTCGAATATGGCGTCCCTACGGGGATTCGAACCCCGGTTACCGCCGTGAAAGGGCGATGTCCTAGGCCTCTAGACGATAGGGACAGTACAGAAGATAAATTTTAAAACCTTTACTTTTAACTTGAAGTAATGGCGTCCCTACGGGGATTCGAACCCCGGTTACCGCCGTGAAAGGGCGATGTCCTAGGCCTCTAGACGATAGGGACTTAATAAAATGTACTTCTGAAAATTGGCGTCCCTACGGGGATTCGAACCCCGGTTACCGCCGTGAAAGGGCGATGTCCTAGGCCTCTAGACGATAGGGACGTTTCAGAGGTGGGCGTATAATAGGGTGAAAATAGGGGGGTGTCAAACGCATTTCTATAAAAATTTTTATTTTCTGGATTGAGTGCGTAAATTTAAAACAATATTGTTGAAATAATGGAAAATGATTTAAATTAAGCTGAATTTTTAAGCAATTCCAGCATGGCAGCTAACACTTGGGGATGCTGTAAATAGCCCGCAATATAATGTGGACGTTGTACAAAGGTACGAATTTCCTGATTGATAATGGCAGGCTGAAAATTAAATGAAGCTGCTGAGAGTGGAAATGCGGTGAGAAAATCATCATGTGAATAGAAATTTATCCAATCGCCTGAAATTGCAGCAGGTCTTATCATTGGTTGCGGAAGATGCGCCTGAATGACACGAAATGCCAGTGGTGATCCGAGGGTAATAAAACGCTGGATATTCAGTTCTGGATGTTGAAGCAAATAATTATAGGCGATCACGCTGCCCAGCGAGTGTGCCACCAGAATCTGTGGTTTGCTGCTATGCAGTTGATGATGAATGCGCCGATGAACTTCCTGCATAAAAGTCGGATTGGCCAAATAAAGATAGGTTTCCAGCAGGAACTTATGCAAAAAACTGGCGTGTAAACTGGGGAAATAATTAATGAGTACCGCAAAATCCCGCAAGGCAATATCTTTGCTTAATGCTGTAATAAAATTCAGCTTTTGATCAAAGTTGAGTGTCTTATCTGGATTTAACAGGGGCACATCACAAACTTGATATTTGCACTGATTGGTTGGTGGTACGGCTTGCCGCTGTGCCGGATGTAGAAAAGGGAAATGCGGCCATTGCTGCGGCATTAAGGTGCTGGCATTGAGTAGATTATGCAAATGATGTCGAGAGAGTAAATCACCATAAAAAGGGATACGGATATGCCGTTTTAAATAGCTAAAACGGGCTTGCTGTTGCGGGTTATTTCTGAGGCCTCTTTTGAGAAGATGCAGCCAATGTTGGCGTAATGAAGGCGCCGTATACTGTTGCTTGTTCATGCCGTGAATAAACACAATTTTCATCGACGCACCATTGAAGCTGCCCAATATACAATCAGTATAGACAAAAAAGAGCGACCGAAGTCGCTCTTTTAAAGCTGATGCTTAAGACTTGTTATGGTAGAACGCATAATAACTGGCATAGCAGGCTGCAATAAACAGCAGACAGCCAAAGAAGCTGATGCGCATTGATGGATCAAAGACCATACTGACACAGGTAATAAAACAGAACACGAAGCCTAAAATCGGCACAATCGGAAACAATGGTGCTGCAAAGCCCAGTTCTTTGACCGTTCGACCCTGTTTATACCACTGCCGGCGGAAGTTGAACTGACTTAAACAAATACTCATCCAGACCACCACCATGGTAAACGCCGCAATGCCCAGTAGGTTGGTAAAGATGGTTTCTGGCGCAAACTGTTCAGACAGCAGGCCTGGCAATGCACCGAGCATGGTCACCATGACTGCAATATACGGTACACCGCGAGCATTGAGTCTTGAGAATACGGCAGGTAACTGTTTGCTGTAGGACAATGACCACATCATACGAGAAGCGGCAAATAAGCCCGAGTTGGCAGCAGAAAGTAACGCAGTGATAATCACAAAGCGGATGATGTCTTCAGCATAAGGAATACCGATGTGCTGGAATACTGTTACGAATGGACTGCTACTGACACCTTCAGCTGCCAAGCCGGCTTCCTGATGCGGGAGTAAGGCCGTCACCACGATAATCGTCCCCACAAAGAAAATTAATAAGCGGAAAATTGCAGTATTAATGGCTTTAGGGACATTTTTCGCAGGATCTTCAGTTTCACCCGCCGCAACACCAATCAGCTCTGTACCCGAAAAGGCAAAGTTCACGATCAGCATGGTCGCAAAAATCGGGAATAGACCTTCAGGGAACCAGCCCTGGGCCGTCAGATTGGTGAATAGAGGTGCAGCTTCGTAGCCCTGATAGCCCAAAACACCAAAGATGGCCAGTAAGCCCAAAACAATAAAGGCAACAACAGTGACTACTTTCACCAGTGCCAACCAGAATTCGGATTCGGCAAACCATTTGGTCGAAATCATATTTAAGCTAAATACAAAGACACCAAAAATAATGGTCCATAACCACATGGAAATATCCGGGAACCATTCCTGCATCAGCAAGGCGGCTGCAGTAAATTCGGTTCCCAGAGTGACAGACCAGGTCAGCCAGTATAACCAAGTGATGGTATAGCCTGTACCCGGTCCAATATAACGTTTGGCATAAGCACCAAATGAACCAGATTCTGGCATATGAACAGCAAGTTCGCCCAGACAGAGCATAACCATGTAAGCGATAATGCCGCCCAGGAGATAAGCAATAATGGCACCTACAGGCCCCGTTTGTGCAATGACTTCACCCGACCCTAAAAATAGGCCTGTTCCGATTGCGCCACCAAGCGAAATCATGACCAGATGTCGAGTACTCATAGCGCGTTTTAAAGGCGCAGAATTGCCCTGATGCGTAGCATCATTCGGAGATGAGTGCATAGGAGTTGAAAAAAATCAGAAGAATGAAGCGAGTTATTGTAGTGAAAAACTACAAATCTGCAATGTATTAATAATAATTTTGAATAAGGCTTGATCGTATGCGATCAATAGATGGCGTCCCTACGGGGATTCGAACCCCGGTTACCGCCGTGAAAGGGCGATGTCCTAGGCCTCTAGACGATAGGGACGTTGCGAGGTGATGCGTATATTAAGGACTCAATTGGTTTTTGTCAAAAGGCTTTTATATAAAAAAGCGCTAAAAGTTCAAACATTAAACAGGAGTAATGCATTAATTTTATTGAGGGCTTAAATAAATCGAATGATTGGGCTTATTTGCTCGTCATTTAGGCGGAAAATGAAACTCCCGCGGCTGGCAGGAGTTTAAAACAGCCAGATTTTAATGATCGGGTGTTTGGTATTCTGTCGGGTTATGCACAGGAGCAGTCTGCTCGGCAGGTGTTTCTACTTTCTCTTCACGGTTCACGATATAAAGATAAAGCAGTGAAGGAGCTAAAATCAGTAAAACCAGTAAGATCTTTTTTAACATGGCACATAGACAAAGTACGAAATTGCATTAATTATAGCCTAAGCAAATTAAAAAGAGCACCGGAGTGCTCTTTATAAAACTTAGAATTTGAAAGTGACATCGGCGATAAACTGGCGGCCGATTTCAGTCATAACTCTTGGTTTGCTTGCGATTGTTGATTTGGTGGTATACGTGTTGGTGCGGTTAGTTACATTGTTAATAGTTAAACCAAAGATTGCATGTAAATCTTTTGAAAGTTTCCAATCATAAGTTGTACGCATATCCCAGATAAATTTAGGTTTAATTTCAGAAGCAATATAAGTATCAAGAAGATTACCTTCATATTCTACTTTGTCATCTTTACTGGTCACTGTGATCATATCGTCGTAACTGTCTTTATAGCTAAAGAAGTTTGAAAGTTTTACTGGTGCGTGATCGAAAGCAATATCCCAATTTACACGGGCAGTCCATGGTTGGTTGAAGTTTTGTGCAGGACGCTCTGACCAATGCATAATTTTACCGTTATAGGACACGAGTTCATCTTGATCTGCGGTTATGAATTTGTCGGTATAATCGGTATAACTGCGGAATACATCGCTATAGTCAAAACCAAAAGCAATGAAATGCTGTGTACTAGCGAATTTCAAAGCTTCACGATTTTTTAATGTGAGTGTGTAGATGTCGGCTTCACCATGACCATCATTGCTATATTCATAAGAGAAGTTGAAACCATCTTTTGGGATATCGGTGTGGGTACGTGAAATTTCATCTTGGTATTTGCGATTCACCCACTTAAGACCTAAATCCCAAGAATGTAATTGGGTGTTGATACCCAAAACAGTTTCATCACTAAATGGTGTGTCTAGGTCAGAGCGACGTGTGGCATTTGCTGAGTTCGTTGCAGATGTGACCCAGTCCGCCTGCGGATTCTCACGTGAGAATTTATACATCAACTCACCAATACCATCGTTGAGTTCGGTGCCTAATGTTTGCTGACCATAGTAACGATTCCAGCCTGCTAAAAATTGCAGTTTGTCATTCGCAAAGGGCTTATAAGACACGGAACTACGTGGAGAAATATTGAAATTACCGCTTAAAGAGTCGTAGTCGGCACGGACACCTACTCGGGTCGATAATTGATCGTTCCATTGAATGTTGTCTTCAAGGAAAGCATTGAAGCGGTCTTGTTGAGCAGAGAATTGTCCAGCTTTATACAATGAACCTGCAGCGACATATTGTCCTGTCCAACCTTGAATAGTGGGTGTCGCATCGCATAAAGCATCATCAGCTAAACAGGTATTGTTAGCTAAATTTTTCATATTGACAGCTGAAACATTTGACATATATACATCAGAGGCACGTTTCCAATCCACTTCTGCATGAGTGTATCCTGTACCCGCTGTAATCTTATGCTGAGTCGTACCAATTTTGAATGGATCAAAGGCTGCTTTTAAGTCGTAGTTGAGCGCAGTTTGATTTTGTTCTAGCTGACCAAAAAGCGTACCTTCAGATACGGTTTTTGAGTCGGTCCAATCTTTACTGCCTTCAGCATAATGCCAAATAAAACCATAGTTGTTTTCTGAGTTTCGGACATTATCAGCACTTTGGAAGTTGAGTTTATGCGTTAATGTTACAGATCCTATGTGGTGTTCTAACTCTGAAAACATTGTTGTCGTTTCTGTGTCAAGCGTACTGGCTGAGTTGCGACGGCTTTCAGCATAATTCAAGCTGTCAAGTAAAGCATAATCAAATCCAAATTTAGCTTTCACTGTCTCGCTTGGGTTATAGAAGAAGGTTGAACCAATGTTGGTATTACTGCGTTCTTGATCAATTTTTTTCGGGTCATCAAAACCACTCATTACAGGAATAATAGATTTACGTTTTGATGCATAACTATTAAACCCCCATTGCTCTGAAAGCTTGCCATAAATATTGGCACTTAAACCTTGTTTGGTATATTCCTTTTGATAGGCTTCAGTCGGCTCTTCAAAGAGCTCTTCTTCTAATGGGCTAACAGCATTAAAGCGAGCCCAGTCACTTTCTGTGTAATCATATGTGACAGTACCATGAATTTTTCTAATTTCAGTTTGTGGTGCACAGGTCTTTGCATTGACCACGCCACCGGTAAACTGACCATATTTAGCAGAAACATTGCTGTCGAGTACTTCCAAATCACACAGTAAGTCTGTATTGACAGCCATCGCTTGAGAGCCAGTGCTAAATGTATTGTAGTTACTTGGACCATCAGCAGGGTTAATTAATAGGTTATTGGATACGCCATTCACAATAAAATTATTTTGGAAGGTTTGAGGGTAATCCCCCCTAAAAATAATAGGATCTAAAAGTAGAATTTTCTCTTAAGATACGAGCAGGAGATTCTGCATGAAAACATCTAAATTTACTGACAGTCAGATCATGTCCATCTTGAAACAGGCTGA